>JAFRLM010000004.1 GCA_017431225.1 Erysipelotrichaceae bacterium
ATGAACCGAGCGCTCTAGCCAACTAAGCTACCTCGCCATGTGTACTCAAGTGGTCGGGATGGCAGGATTCGAACCTGTGACATCCTGCTCCCAAAGCAGGCACTCTACCAAACTGAGCTACATCCCGACAAAACAATGGCGCGCCCAGCAGGACTTGAACCCACAACCTTCTGATCCGTAGTCAGACGCTCTATCCAGTTGAGCTATGGGCGCACAATGTTACAGTTGGTGGGGATGAAGGGACTTGAACCCTTACGGTATTGCTACCGCCGGATTTTAAGTCCGACGCGTCTACCGATTCCGCCACATCCCCGGTGTAGTGGAGGTACCTACCAGATTCGAACTGGTGATCACAGAGTTGCAGTCTATTGCCTTACCACTTGGCTAAGGTACCGCTACCATGCCTATATATAGTAACAAAACAAAATCCAAAAAGCAATACCAATTAAAAGAAAGTTCAATTCGTGAACTTTTTGAAAATGAAAGAATGAAAATGAATTGAAAAGTGATTGAAAATTATGTAAATAAATGTGAAAAAGTGATTGAAAATCCTTCTTTAACCCAATATAATTAGTACATCTTTATCAAGAAGGAGAAGAAAGATGAAAGTAAAAAGCTTTATGAAAGGAGTGATCACGCTGGCCGTAGTCATGACTATGGCGGCATGTACCTCCGGCGGCCAGAATGATGGCGCAACTCCCAATGCCGATGCGAACGCATATGTTCCGGCAGGCGATATGACTTCTTACAAGATCGGTACTTTTGGTCCGACGACCGGCGACTATAAAGTCTATGGTCTTGCTGTTACCAATGCCGCTGTTCTCGCAGTTGAAGACTGGAACGCTGAACACGGCACAAACATTTCTGTTGTCGTAGAAGATACACAGGGTGACTCCGCGCAGGCGATGAACGTCTACAACAAGTTCACGACCAGCGATAATGTCGCAGCGATCATCGGCGGCACGCTTTCCGGTGAATCCACGACGGTTGCCCAGGCTACCCAGGACAGCATCCGTATCCCGATGGTCTCTCCGTCCGCTACGGCTGCTGCTTTCACAGATACAACAGACGTCAACGTTTTCCGTGCTTGCTACACCGATCCGCAGCAGGCAGCTCTCGTCGCTGACTTCGCGTTCGATACATTAGGCGCTATGACAGCTGCGATCATCTACAACGGTGATGATGATTACTCCGTAGGTCTTGAAGCTTCCTTTAAGGCACAGTTCGAATCCAAGGGCGGCACAGTCGTTGCATCCGAAGTCTTCGCTACCGAAGATACAGACTACACGACACAGCTGACCAAGATCGCCGCAAATGACATCGATGTTCTGTTCGTTCCGAACTATTACGAAGCAGATACACGTATCGCTTCCCAGGCACGCCAGGTCGGTATCGACGCACAGCTGCTCGGCTGTGATGGCTGGGATGGTGTCTTAAGCGTTGCCAACGATGCTGACAAGGCAGCTCTTGAAGGCGCGATCTTCATCAACCAGTACTCCCCGGATATGGAATCCGTTCAGGATATCATGACGAGATACAAGGAAAAATTCGGCGAAGAGATCAACTCTTTCGGTATCAACTCCTATGATGCTACTATGATGATGCTCGAAGCGATCGAATCCGCCGGTGAATTAAACATCGATAAGATCAACGCTGCAGTCGCAAGCGCAAATCACAGCGGTATCCTCGGACAGCTGAGCTTTGACGCTAACGGTGACCCGATCAAGACTCCGGTCTATGTCACTATCAAAGACGGCGCATACGTTTCCTACAAATAATCACGCTACATATCGATTTTGACAGGGGATGGACAAGTGCCCATCCCCTGTTTTTCTTGAAAGGAGGATGACCGATGTCTGGTATCAACCAATTTCTGATGCAGCTGATCAACGGCCTGAATATCGGCTCGATCTACGCGCTGATCGCATTGGGATATACGATGGTATATGGTATCGCAAAACTGATCAACTTCGCTCACGGTGACATCATTATGGTCGGAGCGTATGTTTCCCTGCTTTGCTTAAATTCCGGAATGCCATGGTTTATCGCCTGCATCGTTTCGATCCTGGCCTGCGCCGTTTTTGGCGTGGTCATGGAGAAACTGGCTTACAAGCCTCTGCGCAAGGCGTCCCGTATCTCGCTTCTGATCACCGCGATCGGTGTGAGCTACCTGCTTGAGAACGCATTCCAGCTGATCTTTTCCGCAAACCCGAAACCGTATCCGGGCTTTATTACATTGCCCGCGATCAAGATCGGCAGCGTATCGATCGCAGCCAACTACTATGTAACGTTCATCGTTTCTGTTGTGCTGATGATCGTTTTAAACCTCTTCGTTCAGAAAACCAACATGGGCAAGGCGATGCGCGCCGTCTCCGAAGACGAGGGCGCAGCCCGGCTGATGGGCATCAATGTCGACAATACGATCAGTCTGACATTCGCGATCGGTTCAGCTCTGGCGGCCATTGCCGGTATCTTATATAGTAACTGCTATTCGCCGATCAACCCCTTCATGGGTTCTCTGCCCGGCATCAAGGCGTTCATCGCCGCGGTCCTGGGCGGGATCGGTTCGATCCCCGGTGCTGTCTTAGGCGGCTTTATTCTGGGAATGATCGAAACGATGGTCAAAGCGTATATCTCTTCCCAGCTTCTTGACTCGATCGTCTTCACGATCCTGATCCTGATGCTGGCGCTGAAGCCTTCGGGCATCCTTGGCAAGAGCGTCAAGGAGAAGGTCTAGGGAGGTGCTGTCATGAAAGAGAAATTTAAAAAACAGCTCCTGATCGATGTGCTGACCGTCGTTGTCGGCTATGTCGCCCTGAGCCTGCTGATGCGTTTCGGTGTGATCAACGACTACGTCAAGGGCATCCTGCTGATGGCCTGCATCAATATCATCTTGACGGTATCTCTGAATATCACCAGCGGTTTCCTCGGTGAGCTGGCGCTTGGTCATGCCGGTTTTATGGCGGTAGGCGCCTACGCGGCCGCTCTCTTCAGCAAATCCCTGAGCCTGATCCCGGCAGTCGAATTCCCGCTCGCGATCCTGGTCGGCGGTTTCGCCGCTCTGATCGCCGGCTATATCGTCTCCATTCCGGCTCTGCGTCTGAAAGGTGACTATCTCGCGATCATCACGCTGGCGGCAGGGGAGATCATCCGTAATATCCTGAAGAACCTCGATATCGTCGGCGGTACCAAGGGTTATACCGGCATCCCCGGCTATACGAACTTTGCCTGGGCGTATTTCGTTGCGGTGATCTGCATCTTCGCTTCCAAGTCACTGATCCAGTCACGTCACGGACGTTCGATCATCTCGATCCGTGAGGATGAGATCGCGGCTGAAGCTTCCGGTGTCGATACCAACCGCTATAAGATCATCGGCTTCATCTTCTCGGCTTTCTTTGCCGGCGTGGGCGGCGCGCTCTACGCACACTATCTGCGTTTCCTGCAGCCGGGTATCTTCACTCTGAACAAATCGATCGAGATCCTGGTCATGGTCGTCTTAGGCGGCATGGGTTCGATCCGCGGATCGATCATCTCGGCTGTCATCCTTACGGTACTTCCGGAAATGCTGCGCGGCTTCTCCGATTACCGTATGCTCGTTTACTCGCTGGCGCTGATCTTCATGATGCTGGCAAAACATTCCGAAAAGATCCGTCATCTTCTTGCCGGATTCCGGCCTGCCGTAAAACGAAAGGAGACCGCTCATGAGTAATGTAGTTCTTGAAGTACGTGATCTCGGCATCAACTTCGGCGGTCTGCGCGCGGTCGACGGTCTGAATATCGATGTCGAGAAGAACCAGCTTTACGGTCTGATTGGTCCCAACGGCGCCGGCAAGACGACGGTCTTCAATATGCTGACAGGCGTCTATGAGCCGAGCGACGGCACGATCAAACTCAACGGTGAGCTTCTCAATAAGAAAAAACCGCACGAGATCGCCCGCAAAGGCGTTTCCCGTACATTCCAGAATATCCGTCTTTTCAAGGATCTGACCGTTCTGGAAAATGTCCTGATCGCTCTCGACACCCAGGCGGATTACAGCATCCTGACCGGGATCCTGAAGATGCCGAAATTCTTCCGTCAGGAAAAGGAGATGGAAGAAGAGGCGATGCGTTTGCTGGCTGTCTTCGGACTTGACGGCGACGCTCAGACCCTGGCCCGCAACCTGCCGTACGGCAAACAGCGCGAGCTCGAGATCGTGCGCGCCCTGGGGACCCACCCCAAACTGCTGCTGCTCGATGAGCCGGCTGCCGGCATGAATCCGCAGGAGACCCAGAACCTGATGGACGCGATCGAAACGCTGCGCAATACCTTCGATATCTCGGTCCTGCTGATCGAACACGATATGAAACTCGTCATGGGTATCTGCGAAAAGATCACAGTCATCAACTACGGGACCCTGCTTGCCTGCGGGACCCCGGAAGAGATCCAGAAAAATCCGCAGGTCATCAAGGCGTATTTAGGAGAATGATGCTATGCTGAAAGTAGAGAACTTAGTCGTAAAATACGGCGTGATCGAAGCCATCAAGGGCATCTCCTTTGAAGTCGGTGACGGACAGATCGTCACCCTGATCGGTGCCAACGGCGCCGGCAAGACAACGACCCTGCAGACGATCTCCGGACTTGTCCGTCCGCAGAGCGGAAAGATCCTGCTCAACGATAAGGACATCAGCCACGAGGCGACTGAAAAGATCGTAAGAAGCGGACTCGTACAGGTGCCGGAAGGAAGACGCGTCTTCCAGCAGGAGACAGTCGAGGAAAACCTGATCCTGGGCGCCTATACCCGCAAGGACAAAGACGGGATCAAAGCGGATCTCGAAAAAGTCTATGAGCGTTTCCCGCGTCTGAAGGAACGTCATCAGCAGCTTGCCGGGACTTTATCCGGCGGTGAGCAGCAGATGCTGGCGATCGGCCGGGCACTGATGGCGAAACCGAAGATCATGCTGATGGACGAACCCAGTATGGGTCTTTCGCCGCTCCTGGTACGCGAGATCTTCTCGATCATCCGTGAGATCAACCGTGACGGAACGACGATCCTGCTGGTCGAACAGAATGCCAAGATGGCGCTGTCGATCGCAAATCATGCCTATGTTCTGAAAAACGGCTCCATCGTCCTCGATGGGACCGGCGAAGAGCTGCTGCGCAGTGAAGAAGTGCAGAAAGCTTATCTGGGAGGATAATATGTACGTAAAAGACA
Source organism: Erysipelotrichaceae bacterium (assembly GCA_017431225.1). Taxonomy (GTDB): domain Bacteria; phylum Bacillota_I; class Bacilli_A; order Erysipelotrichales; family Erysipelotrichaceae; genus RGIG5669. Next base: position 5,193 of record JAFRLM010000004.1, read on the forward strand.
GAATGGTGAAGGATCCGGTGTGCATCGGTCCGGATACCAAGATCTCCGATGCTCTGAACAAGATGATCGATTTCCACCGTATGCCGGTCGTTGATGACCAGCATCATCTGCTCGGACTTGTCTCCGCGGGAATGATCGAGGAAAGCACAGCGACCAAGACCACTTCCTTATCCATCTACGAACTGAACTATCTTCTGCATAAAATGTCCGTAGAGGAAATCATGATCCGCGATGTCGTCACGATCTCGCCGGACGCGCTGCTCGAAGAAGCGGCCGTGCTGATGCGCAAGAAGAATGTCGGCTGTCTGCCGGTCGTCGACCCGGAAGGGAAGGTCATCGGTATCATCACCCATAACGATATCTTTGAAGCCTTCATCGACCTGCTCGGGTACTATCAGAAGGGTGCCCGCTATGTCATCCTGGTCGATGAGGACAAGATCGGTGTCCTGGCAAGCATTTCCGCCTGCCTGCGGGATATGGGCGCCAGCATCTCCAACCTGGCTGTTTACCACACAGACAGAGGTATCGAAGTCGTCGTGATCGCTTCCAAGACCGACTGCAAGGAAGGCCTTGAGAAAGCGGGTTACAACGTCACTTCCGTCATCGAAAGAAACTGACAGAATCGCCGGCAGCATACGTTGCCGGCTTTTGTTTTTGACAGATCATGCAAAATGTTGTGCAGACAGGCAAAAAGCTGAAAAACTTTCTGAAAATGCATTGCAATCTAGTGAAAATCTGTTAAAATCAATACAAATCAGGGAAAAAGGATAGTAGTATCCAGACCGTTTGCCAGCGAGTCCGGCAGAGTGGAAGCGGACGAAACAGGCGGATACGAACGCACTTTGGAGATTTCCGGAGGAAAACAGTATTCCGGAACGCGGAGATCGGCGTTACAGATGAGGTGGTCTGCCATATGTGCAGGCAAGAAGAGTGGTACCGCGAATCGATCGTCTCTTTTGAGACGATTTTTTATTTCATCGGAGAAAGGAGAAAAGAATGGACTGGGAAAATGTAAGAGAACAGTATCAGCAGTTCAAAGAAGTCAAACAATCACAACCATGGTTCAAGGTCTATGACATAGGCCATGACATCCTGGCCATCTACGAACCGTATCATTTCCAGGAAGTGATCTCCTATCTGATCAAGGATGAGGAAAAGGCGCTGCTCTGGGATACCGGACTGGGTGTCGGTGATATGAAAAAATGCGTTGAGGAGCTCTGGGACAAGGAATACATCGTCGTCAACTCCCATCATCATTTCGACCATATCGGCGATAACTGGCAGTTCGACAAGGTCTATGTCTTTGATCATCCGGACATGATCAAGGCAGTGAGCGAACCGCTCGCGGACAGCTATGTCCTGCCGCAGTTCACCGACGATCAGTTCGCGGACAACGCGCCGATCCGGACCCACACCTATGAATTCCGTCCGATCCGCTACGAACTCTTTACCGAAGGTAAGGTGTTCGACCTGGGACGACGACGATTCCGCGTCATCCACACACCGGGACACGCGAAAGACGCGATCATGCTGGTGAACGAGGAGGAAAAACTGCTCTTCACCGGAGATACGTATTATCCGGCCCCGCTCTACTGCTTCGAAGACACCTTCGATGAGTACGTTGCGACGATGAAATATCTCAGCGAGGAATTCGGTGATTACCAGCTGATCACATCGCACAACGAACCTTACCGTCCGGGAAGCATCTTCCCGTCGATCTATCAGGGCTTCCTGAAGATCCAGAACAAAGAGATCTGCCCCGTAAAAGAATTCGGGGAAAGAGAAATGTATGAATTCGAAACATTCTCTTTAATAAAGAAGAAAGGATAAACAAATGAAAAAGTTATTAACAATCTGTCTGACACTCTGCCTCGTCCTCGGCCTCGCAGCCTGCGGATCCTCCAGCAATAACGAAACACCTGCCGCTAATCCGTTAGATGAAGCGCTTCTGACATCCGGAAAGATCATCGTTGGTACTTCCCCGGACTATCCGCCGTTCGAATCTCTGAACGCAGCCGGCGAAGTTGAAGGTTTTGAAGTTGACCTGCTCAACGGCGTCATGGAAGTCCTCAACCAGCAGAATGGCACAAGCTACACAGTTGAACTGAAGCAGATGGATTTCTCCACGATCATCTCCGCTCTGCAGGCTAACCAGATCGATGTCGGTATGTCCGGTTTCACATACTCTCCGGATAGAGACTGCATCTTCGCAACACCGCACCTCGTATCCAAGCAGGTCATCGTAACGAGAGAAGATACAGGCATCAACGGACCGGAAGACCTCGTTGGCAAGAAGGTCGCTGCCGGAACAGGCACGACCGGCGCAGAAGCCCTCGGCGAAGTCATCGGTGCGGAAAATGTCCTTTATCCGGGTGACTACACTGTTATGTACCAGTCACTGGCTGCCGGTCAGCTCGACGCTGTCGTTTCCGATGAAGCTGTCGGTGATAACTATGTCAAGGAATTCGGTCTGAAGAAGTGTGAAACACCGCTCGTCAACGAAGAGATGTCTTTCATCATCAAGACCGGCAACACTGTTCTTGCGGATGCTTTCAACAAAGCACTGGAAGAATTCATGAAGACGGACGCCTATAAGGCTCTCCTGGACAAATACGGACTGTAATACATGTGGGAGACCATTGTAAGAATATTCGCGCCTGAGAACATCCTCTTCATGCTGCGAGGGATGCGTATCTCGATCGTCGTTGCCGTCTGCGCAACGGTGATGGGCATCCTTCTCGGCATCGTGGGTGCTGTCTGCAAGATGTCACGCTCCAAGGCTCTGCGTGTTCTCGGCAACGTTTATGTTGAATTCATCCGGGGAACGCCGATGCTCCTGCAGCTTTCCTTCTTTTATCTCGGCATCCCGATGCTGTACCAGATGATCACCGGTAAATATCTTGAAGTCAACCCGCTGTTTATGGGTATCCTGGCGATCGGTATCAACTCGGGCGCCTACAGCTGTGAGCTGATCCGCAGTTCGATCAACGCGATCGATAAGGGACAGTGGGAAGCCGGCATGTCGATCGGCCTGACCCGTTCCAAGATCCTGAAGAAGATCATTCTTCCGCAGTCTTTCAAGCGGATCATCCCGCCTCTCACAAGTGAGTTCATCACTCTGATCAAGGACTCGAGCCTTGTATCGACGATCGGTGTCGTCGACCTGATGAAGTCCTCCAATATCCTCGGCGCAAGATACTACAACTATTTCTTCCCGATGATCGGAGCGGCTCTCATTTACCTCGTGCTGACCCTGACGATCTCGAAGTTTACGGGACAACTGGAAAGGAAGCTGGCGGAAAGTGATTAATATCGAACACGTATACAAGAAATTTCCGGGCGTTGTCGCGCTGGATGATGTCAGCATCCGGATCAAGAAGAATGAGATCGTCTGTCTGATCGGACCTTCCGGTTCCGGTAAATCGACGCTGCTGCGTTCGATCAACGGTCTGGAAGCGATCGACCAGGGAAAGATCTATTTCGATGACGAACTTATCAACGCGGATAACGAGGAGCAGATGTGCCGCATCCGCACAAAGATGGGTTTTGTCTTCCAGCATTTCAATCTTTTCCCGCATCTCACCGTCATGCAGAACCTGACGCTGGGACCGACGGAAGTTCTCGGAATGTCGGAAGAGGACGCTAAAAAAGAAGGTCTGCGCCTTCTGGAAAGAGTCGGCCTGAAAGACAAGGCGGACCAGTATGTCAACAAACTTTCCGGCGGACAGAAACAGAGAGTCGCGATCGTTCGCGCGCTCTGCATGAAACCGGAAGTCATGCTGTTTGACGAACCGACTTCCGCTCTTGACCCGGAAATGGTCAAGGAAGTTCTGGACGTCATGCGCGGTCTGGCGGAAGAGAATATGACGATGGTCATCGTTACACACGAAATGAACTTCGCGAAAGAAGTCGCTTCCCGTATCGTCTTCATGGACGGAGGCAAGATCGTGGAAGAGAATACTCCGGAAGAATTCTTCCGGGAACCGAAAGAGGAGAGAACGAAGCTCTTCCTCAGCAAAGTGCTTTAAGAGAAACGAAACGTTTCTCCTGGCAGAACAGCCGGATAACTGTGACAGAACAGAAAAGCCTGTACATTAAAGCAGATATTCTCTGTTGACAAGCACGCTATCGGTTGTGTTATATTCACTATATATCAATAGAGGTAGCGGTGCAGATGAGTACCTTCCGGAGCAGGCATGCGTCGAAAGAAGGGAAAGGCAACCACCGCCGAACGGAAGAACGCGGCAGTGTTCCTTCGTGGGGTCACAGAATAAGATCTGTGACACTCCTGCAAAATGCAGAGGTGCTATGTCATAAGGAGTAGGATCCGTCGGCATAGTAGCCGGCGGATTTTTTAGGAGACCGCCTTTCTTGATCCAATGTCATGGGGGAGAATTCCCGGAGGTTAATGTATGACAGAGAAAAAGAAATTCAAACTGGAAGTACCGCACACCTACGTCCTGCTGCTGGTCATGGTGCTTATCTGCGCTGTTCTGGCGCTGATCATCCCGGCAGGCGCTTATGAGACAGCTGTTGACGCAGCTACCGGTAAAACGATCAAAGTGCCGGGAACCTTCCAGTTCCTTCCGGCAGGCAGCGCTCTTAGTTTCTTCGATGTGATGAAGGAATTCGTCTTCGGTATGGAGAGCTCTTCCGATATCATCTTCTTTATCTTTATTCTCGGCGGCGCCTTTACGATCGTTCAGGACACCGGCGCAATGGCCGGAGGTATCCACGCGATGGTCAAACGCTTCGGCAAACAGCAGAATCTGATCCTGATCCTCTTCATCTTCGTCTTCTCTGTTTTCGGAGGGACGATCGGTATGGCTGAGGAAGTCATCGTATTCGTACCGCTGGTCGTCATGTTATGCAAGCAGTTCAAGCTTGACCGTATGGTCGCTCTTGCTGTCTGCATGATCGGTGCCCGTGTCGGTTTTACGACCGGTCTGCTCAATCCGTTTACTGTCGGTGTTGCCCAGGGTATCGCCGGTCTGCCGCTTTACTCCGGACTCGGCTTCCGTCTTATCTGGTACGCGCTGATCTTAGTCGTTACCTGCATCTACATCCTGCGCTATGCGAAAAAGATCCAGGACGACCCGACCAAGAGCATCATGTACGGCGTTACTGTTGAGGAAGATGAAACTCCGGATGAGGAAGTTGCGCTTACCGGACGTCATATCGCTGTTCTTCTGCTTTTCTTCGCGACGATGGTCTTTATGGTCTTCGGCGTCTTCCGGTACGACTGGTACATGGAAGAGATCGCGACGATCTTCCTGATCATGGGTATCCTGGCGGGTATCATCGGCGGACTCGGTGCCAACGGTACCGCGAAATCCTTCGTCAAAGGCGCAAAGGATATGACCTATGCCGCTCTGATGGTCGGTATCGCGAAGGCGATCCTGCTCGTTCTGCAGGACGGCGGTATCATCGATACGATCATCTATTACTGCGCCGGCAGCCTGGAACATCTTCCGAAGATGGTCGCTGCCTGGGGCATGTATATCTTCCAGCTCGTTCTTAACTTCTTCATTCCTTCCGGTTCCGGACAGGCAGCCGCTACGATGCCGATCATGGCTCCTTTAGCGGACATGCTGGGGATCACTCGTCAGACAGCCGTTCTCTGCTTCCATTACGGTGACGGATTCACCAACCTGGTCGTCCCGACACTCGGTTCCTTAATGGGCGCGGTCGCTGTCTCCAAGGTTCCGTTTGACCGTTATCTCAAATGGGTCACGCCTTTATGCGCGATCTGGTGCGTGATCGGTCTGATCTCGGTCACTGTTGCGGTCCTGATCGGCTTCGGACCGTTCTAAGGAGAGTATATGCTGTATACACAGGAACTTGACAGTAAGATCCGGGAATACATCGACGCAAACCGCGATGAGGCGCTTGCCTTCTGGAAGGATCTTGTCAATCATGAAGGACAGCACGGAGAAAAGGAATATCTTCTGCAGACCGCCGGTTTTCTCAAAACGAAATTCGAGGAACTGGGTCTGAAGGTGGATGTTCTGGATGCCGGGGAAAACAACGCCCCGGTCGTCACCGCACTCTTGAATCCGGACGCACCCGGGAGACCGGTCGTCTTCAGCGGTCACTATGATACCGTCTTTGCGGCTTTATCCCGCGGCAAGGATCCCTTCCGTGTCGAAGACGGGATCGTCTACGGTCCCGGCTGCTGCGACATGAAGGGCGGTATCGCGATCGCCTACAATGTCGTAAAGACACTGATCCATCTCGGCTTCAGGGAATGCCCGGTACGGCTCTTCTTTGTCGGCGACGAGGAAGTGAACCATATCGGTGGGACCGCGATCAGCCTGATCAAGGAATATACGACCGACATCCTGGTCGCCTTCAACATGGAGAACCGCTATGAAAGCGGCGAAGTCTGTGTCGGCAGAAAGGGGGACTATGAATATAAAGTCGTTACCCGCGGTGTCGGCTCCCATCCGGGACACGCCTTCGACGCCGGACGCAACGCGATCGAGGAGATGGCATATAAGATCATCGGTCTGCAGCAGTGTACGCCGAAGGAAAAAGACCGTGATTTCTCCGTCAGTGTGGATGTCATCCGCGGCGGTACAGTCACCAATGTCATCCCCGATTACTGCGAAGTGATGGTCGATGTCCGTATACGCTCCCTGGATGCTCTCGCGGAAGCGGAGAGAAGGATGAACGAGGTGATCGCGCAGCAACATGTGCCGGATACAACGACCGAGCTGATCCTGTGCGACGCGATGCCTCCCTTCGAGAATACACCGCAGGTCAATGAGGCTTACGCTACTCTGAAAGCGATCAGCGACACGATCGGCAGCAACATCACCGGACCGATACAGGTCGGCGGCGCTTCCGATTCGGCGCATATGCCGGCCGGTACCAAGATCGTCTGCCAGTGCGGTGTTATGGGCGGACTAACCCACAATATCGGGGAATATGCCCGTCTTGACAGCCTTTACGAAGGCATACGTCTCTTCACCTTTGCGGTATTGAACCACCAGTTATTTGAATAGGAATGAGCCGGTATCCAAAGATGCCGGCTTTTCGTTTGGGAAGCAGGAAACAAATCTTAACAACGCCGATAAAAAAAGCGTATCCTAATAGTAGCGTTAAAAAGAACGGCTTCCTAAGCCGGTGATAAATGTATAGAGGTGAAGAAGATGCCGAAAGTAAGTGTGATCGTACCTGTTTATAATGCGCAGAATGCGCTGCGCAGATGTCTTGACAGTATCCTGAATCAGGAATTCAAAGACCTGGAGCTGATCGCCGTCGATGACGGCTCCAAAGACGGTTCACCGGAGATCCTGGATGAATACGCCGCGAAAGACCCGCGTGTCATCGTGGTCCATAAGGAGAATTCCGGTGTTTCCGATACCCGTAATAAGGCGCTTGAACTGGCGCAGGGCGAATATATCCAGTTCCTCGATGCCGATGACTGGATCACAGCGGATTCCACCAAATCCCTGGTCCGGGCCATGGAGGAAAACAATGTCGATCTCGTTGTCGCGGACTTCTACCGGGTCGTCGGTGAGAATCTTTCCCGTAAGGGAAGCATATACGATTCCAAGGTCTTAAGCCGTGAGGAATATGCCCAGTGGATGATGGAATCCCCGGCGGACTATTATTACGGTGTGATCTGGAACAAGCTCTACTGCCGTTCGATCATCCGTGAATACGGACTGAAGATGGATGAGTCCCTGAGCTTCTGTGAGGATTTCGTCTTTAACCTGGAATACATCCTGCACTGCAAGAAGATCTTCCCGCTGCAGATCCCGGTCTATTATTACGTCAAGACAGACGGATCACTGGTCGCGCAGAATCTTGATCTGGTCAAGATCGTCAAAATGAAGACCAGCATCTATGAATACTATGACAAGTTCTTCCGCAACATCCTCGATGAAAAGGAATATGCGGGAGAACGCATCAATATCGCCCGTTTCCTGATCGCGGTCGCCAACGACAGCCTCGCGGTGCCGTATATGCCGGGAACGAAGAAGCTTGGCGAGGAGAAAGTAGCGGTGCCGGTGAATGTGACCGGACGCCCGGATCCGATCGCGGCGACCTATTATATAAATAAACTCTTCGATAATTATCTCAATACGATCGCATTAAAATACAATCTCGATCTGAAGGATATCCGTGTATTCTACGCGCTGCGCGAGGCAGGACGGACGAATACTCAGAAAGATCTGACGGATTTTACCGGCTTTACGCTGCCGCAGGTCGTTTTATCGCTGCAGAAGCTGGCGCTGCATAAGTTCATCACCACCAAATTCGACATGAACGGCGTTACCGCCTCGATCAACGATTCCGCTGCTGAGCTTTCCAAGGATATCGACGATGCCCTGAAGGATTACGGCAATAACGTCTTTGCGGAATTCTCCGAGGAGGAACGTGCTCGTTTCGAGAAGGAATCAGACCGTGTGTACTACCGGATCAAGCAGATCCTGGAAAGTTATGAAGCCCAATAAGAAACTGACAGCCGAAGAGAGCGCGAAGCTTTTTGTCGGCGAGGATAAATGGCATATCCGCGGTCTTCCGGAAAAAGATATTCCAAGCCTGCGTATGGCGGACGGACCTTCGGGCCTGCGTATCGAGAAGAATAACGCTCTCGGTTTTCCGGAATCGGTCGAAGCGATCGCTTATCCCTGCGCCTGTGCTCTGGCCTGCAGTTTTGACCCGGAACTGATGAAAAAGTTCGGGAAGATACTGGCAGAGGAATGTGCGCGCTACGGAGTCGATATCCTTCTGGGACCCGGCGTCAATCACAAACGCAGTCCACTGTGCGGACGCAATTTTGAATACTTCTCCGAGGACCCGATCCTTTCTTCCGATCTTGCTGCCGCATACATCGAAGGTCTGCAGGAAAACGGGATCGGTGCTTCTTTAAAACATTTTGCCGGGAACTCACGGGAGACGGCGCGTATGGTCGAGAACAGCGTGATCGATCCGCGCACACTGCAGGAGATCTATCTGCGTCAGTTTGAACGCACAGTGCGTAAAGCGCAGCCCTGGACAGTTATGGCTGCCTATAACCGTTTAAATGGCAAATACTGCACGGAAAACAAAGAGCTGCTCGAAGATACGCTCCGCAAGAGATGGGGCTATCAGGGGATCGTCGTTTCAGACTGGGGCGCACTGAGTGATCCGGCAAGAGCCATCAATGCCGGCACGGATCTCGAGATGCCGGGCGGCGATCACGGGACCTCTGACGAACTCCTGGAAGCACTGGGAAAAGGGCACCTGAAAGAGGAGACTCTGCAGGAAAGCAGCTGCAGGATGCTGGAGCTTGCGGAAAAGTGTTCGCATAAAAAGCCTGCTGAATACGATGAGAAAGCCCATTTCGCCTTCGCTGGGGAACTGGCGGAGCGCAGCATCGTTTTACTGAAGAACGAAGGCATGCTGCCGCTTACGGAGAATGAGAAGATCGCGGTGATCGGAGCTTTTGCGGAACATCCCCGTTTCCAGGGCACCGGCTCCAGCAAAGTCAACTGTCCCCGCCATGACTGTTTCCTCGACGCTTTGGAAGAAAATGAACTGCCGTATGTATACGCGCAGGGCTATCATATACTGTTTGATCAGGAAGATCCGCTGCTCAGCGAAGAAGCGCTGCGGATCGCAAAAGAATGCCGGAAGACCATCGTCTTTGCCGGTTTGCCGGACGGGAAGGAAGCGGAAGGCTATGACCGCGAAAACATGCGTCTGCCGAACTGTCAGAACCGGCTGATCGAGAAACTGTGCGAAGTCAGTGACGAAGTGACTGTCGTACTGCAGTGCGGCGCCCCGGTCGAGATGCCCTGGGCAGAAAAGGTGCAGGGGATCGTCATGACCTATCTCAGCGGCTGCCGCGGCGGCGGAGCGCTGAAACGTATCCTGTATGGCGAGATCTCTCCCTCAGGAAAACTGGCGGAAAGTTTCCCACTGAAAGAAGAAGATGTTCCCTGTGTTCGCTATTTCCGCGATGATATCTTCACCTGTACATATCGCGAAGGGATCTACAGCGGTTACCGTTACTACAGCTCCTTTGCCAAGCCTGTCCGTTTTCCCTTTGGCTACGGACTGAGCTATACCGAATTCACCTATCAGGATCTGTGTCTGAAAAAAGAAAAGGATGCTGTTGCGCTTTCTTTGAAAGTCCGGAACAGCGGTACGCGCGAGGGACGCGAGATCGTGCAGATCTATGTCTCGCTGCCGGAAAGCCGGATCGCAAGACCGCTGCGGGAGCTGAAAGCATTCGCTTCAGTGGAGCTTCTGCCGGGAGAGACAAAGGGAGTTTCGTTAAAGATCGATCTTCAGGATCTCAAATACTATGATGTGCTGCTTGAACGTTATGAGCTTGAGGACGGACTGTACCGTTTTGAAGCCGCTGCCTCAAGTGAGGATATCCGCTTATCTTCCGAGATCCGGATAGCAGGCTATACAAATCCCTGTTCCACGCTGAAAAAGGAATATCTGCAGGAAGAAGAGGGGATGGTCCTGGTCTCGGATGAAGATTTCGCAAAGACGCTGGGAGCACCGCTGCAAAAGGAGGAACGCAAACGTTTCACCCGTGATTCGATCGTCTTCGAACTTGGTTCCAGACATCTTGGTCGAAGGATCCATCATTACATCGACCGTTATCTGCGCCGGAAAAAGCTGCACGATGTTTCCCGGTCGATGGTATTCGAATCGCCGCTGCGCATGATCCTGATGGCCAGCGACCGCTTTACCTGGAAGACTGTCGATGCGATCGCCGATCTCTTCAACGGACACTTCCTGGGGATCATCCGCCGTCTTCTGCGATCACTAAAAAAGAAGAATTAATTAAAAAGACTCCGCCTTCAGATCGAAACGGAGTCTATTTTGTATTATCCCAGCAGGTCAAGCAGCTCCTCGCGGCTGAGCGATGTGATCGATGTATGTTCCTCGGAGATGATCGAATCTGCCAGATCCTTTTTACTGGACTGGAGCTCGAGGATCTTTTCCTCGATCGTATCCTTGGCGATCAGCTTGAAAACGCTGACGATCTTTTCCTGACCGATCCGGTGGGCACGGTCCGTTGCTTGGTTCTGGGCAGCTACGTTCCACCAGGGATCGTAATGGATCACGATATCGGCGCCGGTCAGATTCAGTCCGGTGCCGCCGGCTTTCAGAGAGATCAGAAAGAGCGGTGTATCATCTTCGTTGAACTGATGGACGAGGCGCAGACGTTCTTCCTTGGGTGTGGAACCGGTGATCTTGTAGTAGGAGAGTGAACGTTCCTGCAGCTCCTTTTCCAGGATCTCCAGCATGCTGGTGAACTGGGAGAAGAGCAGGATCTTATGACCGCCGTCGATCGCGGATTCGATCAGCTGCATGCAGGCCTCTTTCTTTGCGCTCTCACCATGATAATTCTCATACAGCAGAGACGGGTCACAGCAGATCTGGCGTATTTTCGTCAGTTCCGCAAGGATACGGATCTTCGCGCTGCCGCTGTTTTCATCCAGCATATTGACCATCTGCTTCATACGCAGCAGCTGTCCGTCATAGACCTGCTGCTGGTCTTTGTCGAAACGGGCGTAACGGACTTCCTCGATCTTGTCCGGGAGTTCTTTCAAAACATCTTTCTTGCTGCGGCGCAGGATGAAGGGGCTGACCATCTGACGCAGCCTTTCGGTCTGTCCTTCATCGTGATCGCGCACGATGTAATTCTCAAATTCATTCCGGAACCGGTCATAGCTGTAAAGGAAGCCCGGCATCAGGAAATCAAAGATCGACCATAACTCGCTGAGACGATTCTCGATGGGGGTGCCGGTCAGAACGAAACGGTGGGCGCTCTTGATGATCTTGACTGCTTTGGAGATGACAGCTTTTGGATTCTTGATATACTGGCCTTCATCCAGGACCTCATAGGAGAATACCTTGTCCTCATAGAGATCGATATCGCGTTTGAGCAGGTCATAGGAAGTGATCAGGACATCATAGTCTTTTCGTGCCAGGATCTTTTTGCGTTCGCCGACACTTCCGGCCATGACGGCGGTCTGCAGCTGCGGCGCAAAACGTCTGCATTCCTCCTCCCAGTTATAGACCAGTGAAGCCGGACATACGATCAGTGCCGGCAGGATGAGCTCATACTCTTCTTTCCGGGCAAGGAGAAGGGTGATCAGCTGCAGGGTCTTGCCGAGGCCCATATCGTCCGCCAGGATCCCGCCGAAATTCAGATCGCTGAGCGTATGCAGCCACTGATATCCGTATACCTGGTAGCCGCGGAGAACACCGTTCAAGGAAGCAGGCACCTCATATTCGGAATCTTTGACGGAATTGAAATTCCGGATCAGCCCGCGGAAGCTGCGGTCACGGTCAGCCGCGATCTCCTCATGTTCCTCAAGGAGACGGTTGATATAAAGCGAACGGTATACCGGCAGGTGCATCTTGCCTTTGACGAAATCCTGCAGGGAAATATTCAGTGTATCAAGCAGCTGCCCGATCGTTTCAAGAGATTCAGCGTTTTCAAAAGAAACGAACTCGCCGTTTTTCAGCTTATGGTATTTTTTGCGCCGGCGGTAACTCTGCAAAAGCGACAGCAGTTCCTCGCTGTCCATTTCGGAAGAGAGGATATCAAGATCAAGCAGATCGTGATCGACGGATAAGCCGACAGAGAAAACAGGCGGTTTGCGGATCTTCAGGCGCTCAAAGGCGTCGCTTGTATGGACATCGCCGTAAGTCATCAGCTCTTCGACTCCTTCGTTGAGCAGATCGTACAGTTTGTCATCGTCCTTTTCTTCGACAAAGCATCCGCCTTCTTCGTCGTAGAAGGGGAAATACTTTTTAACACAGTTCAGAACAGTTGTCTCCGCCGGGACATCGCGGTATCTTTCCAGCGGAAAATCCTCATCCCGCAGTTCTTTCAAGGGCAGTTCTGTTTCGTCATAACGGATCGTTCCCCGGCAGAGGACCTGTTCATCCTCGCGGTCCAGATAAAAGGAGAATTCCGCTTCCGGCGTCAGCATGGACGCGATCGTTTCCGCTTCGTTTTCCGTAACTGTGATCTGCGGATCGTTTTTCAGCTGCGGCAGGATCCGGTAATAGAACTCGGTCAGATGTTTTTCGCCGATCACCGTGGAATGCCTGTTTTTATCAGCGGTGTTCAGAAGCGGTGCCAGCGTCTGCTCGCTCTTTTCCGACAGACGGGCGAGAACACCGTCTTTCAGATAATAATGGTGGTGTGCCCCGTAAAACATACGCGGCGTATCGTAATCGAGCACGATCCCCTTGACTTCTCCCTGTTCGGTCCGGTAGGGGCTGACCGAAAGCGAAAGCTTCAGATCCTGTTCACCGATCTTCAGCCGGTGGATGCGCTTGTCGGTACAGTTGTAGTCGACTGACTTCCCGCATGTCAGATCATAAAAATCATCCAGCGCTTTTCCGCTCAGTTCGATCGTGTTCTTCAGGGAGAGATCAAGGTCATAGGTGTGGCGGAAGTGCTTTGTCCAGGCATCTGCCTCGGAGACACGTTCTTCGATGAAACGATAATAGGGCAGAGAGGGATCGCTGAAATCCTGTCTGCGGAAATAGAGATCATGGTCAACACCGAGGCTCATCGTTTCCTTTTTCCAGTAAAGGGAGACGAGCGAGCTGAGGTTCTTCACGACATAAAGCTTATCGATGCCGATGCGGAAGGAGAGGGATAATTCCTCGCCCCGGTCCGTGATGCGTGGTTCAAGCTGGATCACTTTGGCGGTCTTTCCGTTATCATCTTCACTGTTCAGGGTAAGAAGACGCTGTCTGGCAAAACGGTCCAGCAGAGCCTGGCCGTTCTGGCTCGTCTCATCCCCCGGATCGTAGCGGCGCACATAGTCGCCGGTCTCCAGCATCAGTGCCAGCATGTGTTCACAGACATAGCCGTGGTATCTGTCGATGTAGTTGCCGCAGACCGAACAGTGTCCGTTTTCAAGCTCCTGCGGACGGAAGTTCAGGAAAGTGCGGCCGCCGTAATAGGTCTCTTCCTGATCTGCTTCAACAGAGAGGCAGAGAGTATCGCTGTTGAAAGGATAATCCGTTTCGATCTTTCCGATCGTCATCCCGTGCTCTTCACGGATCCTCTGCGCTTCCGCGAGGATCCTCTGTTCGATCCGCATCGGTTCCGCGGCACGGTAAAGATCGAAATAACAGTTTTCAAAATCCTCTCTTTTGAAAGGATTCACGTAATGTTTGCTCGCTTTTTCCTTTTCTTTTTCCCATTGGAAAAGCGTGGCGGCCATGTGCTTGCAGTTGTTGCCCTGGCTCGCGAACTGACAGTCACAGTTCATGTGGTAGTCGCCGAAAACATCCTTGCGGATACGCACATGATAGCGGTGGCTGCCGACAACGATCGCGCTGCAGGAATCCGCGTCGTACTGCAGATTCACGACAAAACCGCGGTAGAAATAATCTCTGCCGCGCTGCAGGATCGTATTGTAGAAAAGATTCTGCCAGCTCATATCACTTTATTTTATCATTACCGGAAATGTTCTGAATAGAAGCGGGGCCGGAAAAGTTTCTTATATTCCTTTAAGAAGAACGAAAAGAATGCGCAATAAAGGAAAGTCTGTTACAATAGAGGGCGATGAAAAAAGCAAAGAATCTTTTCGCAGCCGCTACAGTATTCATGATCGCGCTGGCGGCCGCTGTCTATTATGTATACCGCAAGGAGATCACCTCGACGAAGATGCAGCTGCTTTTCGCTGCGGTCATCTCACTGCTAGCGATCCTGACTTTCCTGTCATTCTACTTCAGCGCGGCTGCCGCTAAAGAAAGCAAGCAGACCGGTAAAGCTGCAAAAGTCGAGGAGCTGGTGATCCGGACTCTGTTCCGTTTATTCCTGACTGCTCTGTTCTTCCTGCTCCTGTATCTCGTTCTCTTTGTCCTGAACCTGATCTTCCCATGGATCGTTCCGAACTTCCTAAACGATAACCTGAGCCTCGCCCGGATCCCGCAGTTCGTCAAACTGTTCGCCGTCGTCTTCGGCGCGGTGGGTGTCCTGCAGGTCCTTGCGGAATTCTACTTCCTGTTCACTTCCTTCAGCGGAAGCGCCAAGAAGAGCGAAACCAAGAAAGCATAAGAAAAATCAGCGTGAGCTGATTTTTTTAATAGTTGAACTGCCGGTAATAACGGCGGATATCCAGGGAATGATCAAGATCGTATTCAAGCCACGCATCGATCCGGTCGTTGAGGGCACGGAAGATCAGATGGGTGACCGAGGGACGGTATTTTTCATCGATGCCGGGAAGCGGATAGTCCGCGGAATCCAGGAACAGATGATTGGAATTGATCTTTTCAAGGAATGCTTTGACTCTGAGGGAAAGCGGACGTTCGTTTCCTTCCTCGATAAAGAGGGTGACCGGGGTATTCTCGTCGATCACTTCCAGCAGGCCGTGGAAGAACTCGGCGGAATGAACGACACGGGTGCGGATCCATAACTGTTCCTCCCAGTAGCACATTCCGTGGGAGACCGCGGCGCCGTACTGAGTGCCTGCAGCAACGAAATAATGCGGCATCTCCGGATGCTGCTTCAGCCATGCGCATTTCTGATGCGCGTAAGCTTTCGCCTGTTCCTCAAAGCTTTCGCTGATATCGGCCAGGCCTTTTGCCAGGTATTCTTCCATCTGCGCATTATAGCGGTCATAGTCCGGGAACAGGCCGTTCCTTTTCAGCAGATAGTTGCAGATCATGAAGAATTTCAGCTGTTCGTTTTTGGGCGAGCAGACGCAGTAGTCCGCGCTGTTCGCCAGCGGGGTGTCCGGTGTATCGACGAACGCGAGAAGGGTGATCCCTTTTTCTTTTGCTTTTGCGGTCATCTCGACCATCTCCTTCGTTGTTCCGGAGACAGAGGAATAGATGAACAGATCGCCTTTTCCCGCTTTCTGTTTTCCGCCGCAGTTGAAGACCGCGGCGCTCAGGGCAAAAACATTCAGTGCGCAGCGGCTCTGGATATAGGTCTCCGCCTGCATCGCTGAGGCGAGTGTGCCGCCGATCCCGACGAAATAGATGTCCCGGACCTCTTTTTCAAAGATCTTGTCAAGGATGCTTTCGATCTCGGTGCGCAGCGCGAGTCCGCTGTTGATCTGGGAGATGTATGCATCACGGTCAAATCTCCGCGGTGCAAGGATACTTCTTGTCATAAACAACCCTCCTGGGGGAATGCCCCGTAATATGCCAAGGTGGATGAAGCCTCTTTCGCTGCCTTTTCCAGGCAGACAGAGACCGGTTCGTTGTTCAGATAAGCAGCCAGGAAAGCCCCGATAAAGGAATCTCCGGCGCCGAGCGTGTCCACGACCTTTTTGCAGGGGACCGCTTTGCCGCGGGTAAAGCAGCCGTCATAGGTGATACTGCCGTTTTCCCCGAGAGTCGCTACAACTAAGGATGGCCCGCTTTTATATAACCCGGTCATCTTATTTTCAAGATCTTCGACACCGCTTCCCGAGAAGAAAAGGATATCGATCTCCGGCAGAAGCTCTTTGACTGTTCCGACCCGGTCCGCCGCGTCGAAGGCAAGCTTCGCGCCGTTCTGACGCAAGGCGTGGAAATGCTTTTCCTGGTGTCCCCAGTAATCTGTCAGAAGCATGTCACAGTCCTGCAGAAAGGCAATGTCCTCCGCATCGAGCGAGAAGGAAGCGTATACGCCTTCCTCATAGTCTCCCAAAAGACGTTCATTACCGTCAAGCGTGACTTCACACAGGGCGCTTTTTCCCTCGAGCACATGCAGCCGGCTGCCGTCGATCTGATAGCGTTCAAGAACACGCTGATAGCCCATACCGTAAGCATCATTGCCGACCGCGCTGAGAAACGCGGTATGGATCCCCTTGCCGGAGGCATGGACCGCGGAGTTCAGAGGTCCGCCGCCGATAAAGGCTTTTCCGCCCTGCAGGTTGGTGTAATAGTCGATGCAGCCGGAACCGAAACAACCGAGTTTTTTCATAGTTCTTATTATTCATGATTTGCTGCCGAAAGGAAACAACAATGCATAAAAAAACGCTGAATTTCAGCGTTATAAGGCGATCATTCGACGAAACGGGAATCGATATATGTTTTATAGACCGAACTCGTTACGACCGTCTGCAGCAGTTCCGGGAGCTCTGTTTTGATCTCAGTGCTTTCCCTGAAGAAGATCTCACGCAGTTTGGCTTCGTAATAGGGCGCAAACTGGAGATACTGCTTCTCGATCAGTTCGGGTTCCTTAGGGATGATCTTGCCGAGATCCTCCAGGATCACGGAGTTCTTGTAGACGGAGATCAGGAAAAGGGCAGCGATCTGGGAACGGTCATACTGTTTGCGGATCGGGTTGCGGATCAGATTTTTCTTGACATAATTCGCGATCATCGAGGATGTGCAGGTGATGTTGCCGAGAGGATATAGGCTCGTGGAGATATATTTGCTGACCTGATCGAGAAACAGCCCGACATCCGGGATCTCGGTATAGGTCGGCAGGCGGAAGCCTTCCAGATCTGCTTTGCGGCGCATTTCCTTCTTCATGGTTTCATTGTAACACAGAGAAAAGAATACGGATTGACATATTGTATTAAAAGAATTACTATAACTTTAGAAGAGTTATCTAATAACCGATGGAGGATTAGACATGAAGCGTTATACGGAATCTGAAATGATGCTTCTGAATGAGATCGAAGCATCCTGCAACGAGGCGGAAGCCACGGAAGAGGAAAAGAAACAGGTCTTTGCCCTTTATCTTCCTCATACCCATCTTTTACGCGGCATGCGTGCCGAGAATCTTTTCCAGAAGATGAAAAAGGCAGGCTACGCCGGCGGCAAGGTGCGTATCGTCTATGATAACTGCATGGAGGAGCTGAACCGGCTGATCAGCCGGCTGCGGGTCGAATTCCCGTACTGCGACATCCTGATCAAGAATGCCTTCTTCCCGCAGAAAGGCATCCAGATCGCCTTCGAAGATAACCGTTAGAAGAGACAGCAATGTCTCTTTTCTTTTTGTTTTCTGTTACTATTGAGGTATGGAAGATACGATTTGTGCAATATCCACCGCTTTGCAGAAAGGGGCGATCGCGATCGTCCGTCTGAGCGGTCCGGACACATTCCCGATCATTCGTCAGATCAGTGATCTGCAGGGGGAATATGAACCGAATACGATCCGTTACGGACATGTTTATGATGAACAGGAGCAGCTGGATGAAGTGCTGATCTCCTTTTTTAAAGCGCCGCGATCCTATACCGGGGAAGATCTGGCAGAGATCAACTGCCATGGTTCTCCCTTTACCGCGCGCCGGATCCTGAAAGTCCTGCTGCGTCATGCGCGGGCCGCGGAACCGGGCGAATTCACCCGCCGTGCCTATTTGAACGGCCGCATCACATTAGCCCAGGCGGAAGCGGCAAATGATATGGTCAACTCCTTCAACATCCTGCAGTCGCGTTCAGCCCTGCGCGGTCTTGACGGAAGTGTCAGCCGGCTTCTTGAACCGCTGATGGAGGATATGCGTCAGGTCCTTTCGATGATCGAAGTGAATATCGATTATCCGGAATACGAAGATGAAAAACAGATGGATGAGGATGTCATCCGTCCGGAAGTGGAAAAATGGATCCTCCGTATGGAGGAGATGATCCGCCAGGCGGAACGTTTCCTGGAGGTCAAGGACGGCTTAAAGACGGCCATCATCGGTAAGCCGAATGTCGGCAAGAGTTCCTTGCTGAATGCGCTGAGCGCCAAGGAAAAGGCGATCGTGACTGACGTCGCCGGAACGACCAGAGACCTGATCGAGGAGAATGTCGATCTGGGGTCGCTTTCGCTGCATCTGATCGATACCGCCGGTATCCGTGAGAGCGAGGATAAAGTCGAGAAGATCGGTATCGAACGCTCCCGCAAAGCGATCGCGGAAGCGGACCTGATCCTGCTCGTGCTTGATGGTTCGGCGCCTCTCGACGAGGAAGACCGGGCGCTTCTGAAAATGACCGAAGACAAGGAAAGGATCATTCTCTACAATAAAGCGGATATCCTGCGTTCGGAAGAAGAGGGGATCCATATCTCCGCCAAGGAAAATGACCTTCAGGAGCTCATCAGCTATCTGGAGGAAAAATATGAACCGGCTTATTCTCTGGCAGACCAGGATGTTTTGACGAGCACCCGTCAGGTATCGCTCATGCAGAGAGCGAAACAGTGTCTGCAGGAGTATCTGGCGAGCGAGGATCTGCCGCTGGATATCGCCGGTGAGGAGCTGACGGAAAGCTACTCTTATCTGAGTGAGATCCTGGGAAAGGAATACCGGGAGGATCTGATCGATCATATGTTCAGAAACTTCTGCCTCGGTAAATAGAATGCGGATCGACGCGCACTGTCATCTCGGTTCCTGTCAGTTCGATACGGACCGTGAAGAAGTCTTCGCAAGGATGCTGGAGGAGCAGGTCGAAGGGGCGATCCTGATCTGCTGCAATATAGACGACTACCGGAAAGCGCTTGTTTATAAGAAGAAACATCCGCTTTTTAAGATCGCCGTCGGGATCCATCCGCAGGATCTCGAAGAAGATGACAGCGAGGAACGGCTGCAGGATTTCTGCGCGTTCGTGCGGAAGGAAAAACCGGATATGATCGGTGAGATCGGGCTGGATTATTATTCCCATCCGCACACGAAGGAGAGCCAGCTCCGCTTTTTTCATGCACAGCTTGCGCTGGCGCAGGAACTCGGGCTTCCGGTGGATATCCACAGCCGCAAAGCAGTGAAGGATACCCAGGATATCCTGAAACAATATCGATCAAAGATAATCATGCACAGTTTCAGCGGATCGGTCGAGACCGCAAGGGAATACCTGAAAGCGGGCTATTATCTGTCGTTCGGGGCAAGCGTTCTGTTTCCCAATGCGAAACGTCCGGAGGAAGTTGTCCGCGCTGTTCCGGCGAAAAGAATGCTGCTGGAGACCGATGCCCCGTATCAGAGTCCGGTAAAGGATCACCGGCATGAACCGGCGGATGTCGTCAATATCTACCGCAGGGTAAGTGAGATCAAGAATATCCCGCTTCCGGAACTGGAAGCGATCATTGAAAAGAACTATAAAGAAGTATTTGGGGAGGAATAAGGTGTATTATCCGAAGTTTATTGAAAAAGGACAGACGATCGGGATCTGCGCCCCGTCTGCCGGAGTCGGCAACAAACTGGAACATTTTGATAAAGCGCTGGATTATCTGAAGGAGCAGGGTTTCGTGATCAAGGAATCCGCTTCGGTCCGTAAAGACGCGCTTGTCTCCGCGACCGCCAGAAAACGCGCGAAGGAATTCAAGGAGATGTTCACCGATCCTGAGGTCGATCTCGTCTTATGCGCGGCAGGCGGCGATTTCCTGATGGAGATGCTGCCGTATACCGATTTTGAAACGATCGTTAAGAATCCGAAATGGTTCGTGGGCATGAGCGATCCTTCGACGCTTCTGTTCATCCTGCCGACGAAATATGACATCGCGACGATCTATGGCATCAATGCCGGCGGCTTTGACTGCGATAAGATCTGCAGACGCAGTGTCCGCACGGCAGTCGATCATATGCAGGGCAAATGGTCACTTCAGCATTCCTACAAGCAGTATCTTGTGGGGATCGGCGCCGAGGATCTGCCGAAAGCGCCTGTACAGTATAAGGCGTATCCCGGAGACTTCAGGTTTGAGGGCCGTCTGATCGGCGGCTGTATCGATGCGCTGCGGGATATCATCGGCAGCGATATGGATGCGGTACGCGACTTTAATGAACGCTATAAGGACGAAGGCATCGTCTGGTTCTTCGACAACTTCGCGCTCTCCGCGGAAGATTTCTATCATACTCTGTTTGCCATGAAACAGAATCACTGGTTCGATCACGTCAGTGCCGTCTTGATGGGACGCACGCTGTTTGAGAGCACGATGATCGGTTTTACCTATAAGGAAGCGCTTCAGAAGATCTTCGGAAAGAAGATCCCGGTCGCGATGGAGATGGATATCGGACATACCAGTCCGTATTTCACCTTGGTCAACGGTTCTTATGTCAAGGGTGAGATCCGTGACGGAAAGGGCAGTCTGCGCTGCATTCAGAAATGAGAGACGTCGTTCTGATCACCGGTGCCAGCAGCGGGATCGGCACCTCCTTTGCCCGCCTTTACGGGAAGGAAAAGGATCTCTATCTCATCGGAAGAAATACCACAGCCCTTAATGACCTGAAGGAAGAGATCGAAAACACATACGGACACAAAGTCTACACGCAGTCGATCGATCTGACTTTAAATGACGGTCCCGAAAGGATCTACGAAGCTGTTCAGAAGGAAGGCCTTTTTGTCCGGACACTGATCAATAATGCCGGCTTCGGGACCTACGGCAGTTTCGCGGACGGGAAGGTCGAAGACTATAAGAAGATGATCGACCTCAACGACCGGGCGCTTGTAGAGATGACCTATCTGTTTTTAAAAGATATGCAGAAAGAGAAAAGAGGGGAGATCCTGAATGTCGCTTCGATCGCCTCGTTCTTCCCGGGTCCGGGGATGGCAGTCTATTACGCAACAAAAGCTTTCGTTCTTTCGTTCTCACGTGCTCTGCATGAGGAAGTCCGGAAAGACAGGATCGTTGTTTCCTGCCTGTGTCCGGGTCCGGTAAATACGAACTTTGCGAAGACAGCCGGCGCGGACCAGGCAAAATTCTTCTCGTCCGGTCTTGTCCACGGTCCGGATCAGGTCGCCCGCTATGGCAAATATCTGCTCGATCATAAGCGCTCCTACGGTACCGAAGGGCTGCTCAATAAGACCGGGGTGTTCCTCGGCAGTCTTCTGCCGTCACCGCTGGACGCGCGGATCCTGGGATTTGTCCAGTCTTTGAAAAAGTGAGGAAGCATCGAGAATTGCTGTCATCAGCAAACACGCAATGACCGGTGATGCAGCACGGCAGCTCCGCATGATCAAAGAGGCGTTCGGCCTCTTTTTCTGAATAAGTATCATCCTATAACAGGAAAGACTATAAGCAATACTGTCAGGCGACAGGAGAGATAACAGGAAAGAGCGGATCGGTGAATGACAGATATTCCTTTATTTACGGTGTTTTCAGCGTTTTATAGGTTTAAGAAACGTTTTGTTAAAGAAGAAGATAAGGTATAATAATACATGCAAAATAAAAAGGAGATCGACAAATGGGTAATACGATACTTTATATTCTGATCGTTGTAGCGATATACATGACTGTTATGAACTTCCGTATGGCGAAAAGAAACCGCAATTCCTCCGGCTATGTCAGCTGCGCCAATGCACTTTTCAAAGGGGATGCGGATGCCGGTGCTCAGATCGATAAGTATCTTGAAAAGGAGACTGTCGAGGAATACCGCCAGAAGACGCAGATCTTCAAGCTTTACCAGAAACTGCGTGATGAACAGGATTGTGCTATAACACTGGAAAACTTCTCACCCGCGCTTCTTTTGGAACGCAAGGGTGTTTTTGATCCGCAGAGCGTGATCACCAACAGCGACAGCTTTGTCTGGGCCTGCATCCTGCTGAATAAAGCCGGTGCGCTTGGCGACAACGAGTTCATCCGGAAATTCATGGAAAAGTTCGCTTCCCATAAGGAAGAGCTTTCCAAATTTGTTGAATACAAGGTCATGGAAGCTACCGCAGACCTCTATACTGCTGAAAACGATGACTGGAAGGTCTTCTGCCGCAATCTGCTTGCCGGCGATTACGAAGGCTTCCGTTATGAAAGAAAACTGATCGGCTTCTTCAAGCGGATTGCACAGTTCCTGCTTGCGGAAAGCGGAGAGGAACTTGATGAACAGGCGCAGGAAGACATGACTGCGTTCGCCAATTCTTCTGTCGGCAAGATGATGATGAATGACAGAGGCGTCTATACGAAGTACGCCGCGCCGGTCGAAGAAGAAGGCGAAGAGACCGAGAATACCGATCCCGAAGAAGAAACCGCTTCTGAAGAACCGGAAGGCGAGGAAGCTGCCGTTGTTGAAGAAACTCCGGTAGAAGAAGAAGTTGCAGCTGAAGAAGTTCCAGCGGAAACTGTGGAAGAGGCTCCGGAAACAGCCGCGGAAGAAACGCCTGAAAAGAAGGAAAACGAGGGAGAATGAAGCTCTTTGTAGGCTTAGGAAATCCCGGAAGAGAATATGCTAAAACCCGTCATAATGCGGGTTTTATGGTGTTGGAGCGTTTTTGCGAGAAAAACGGGATCCGTCTTGACCGGGAGAAATTCGAAGGTCTTTTTACGAAGACCAGACTTCACGGTGAGGATCTGATCGTTCTCAAACCGCTGACATATATGAACAATTCCGGAAACGCGGTCGGCCAGTTCGTCCGTTATTTCTCGATCGATCCGGAAGATATCATCATCGTCCATGACGATCTGGATCTGCCGGTAGGAAAGATCCGCCTGCGTCCGAAAGGGTCAAGCGGCGGTCAGAAGGGAATGGCTTCGATCATCGACCAGCTGCACACTTCCGAACTGAACCGCATCCGGGTCGGTATCGGAAAGGATCCGCTGATCCCGACGGTCGATTATGTCCTCGGAAAGATCCCGGAGGATCAGCTTGCCGAATTCAACGAAAGTCTTGATAAAGCCGCTGACGCGCTGACGTTCGCGCTTGATCATCCTTTTTCGCTGACAATGAATAAATTCAACTCATGAAAGATAAATGGCTGTTAAAGGCTCTGGAGGAGATCGCCGGCAGTCACGATCTTCGCGCGTATTCCTCGCTCGTTGAGGAAGCGCTTAAGATCGCCTATACGGTCTCCCGGAGAGACGGCGTGACCGTCGTTGTCAAAGAGAATATGTTCATGGCTTCGCATCTCGCGGAGCTTTTGATGCCTCTTTTTGAAGACGGGGAAGTCATCGCTTATCTCCCGGAAGAGTCTTTGCGTGCTGAAGCGATCGCGGCTTCTTACGAGAACCGGGCCGAGCGTCTTTACAGCCTCTATCAGATCCTGAACGGACATCCGAAGATCATCGTCGTAACTCCTTACGGCCTGATCCGTCATCTGCCCCGTTTGAAAACGCTGAAACAGTTCATCCTGCCCATGAAGACAGGTGGGATCCTGGAACGCGATGATCTGATCGACTGGCTCAACCGTGCCGGATATGAGAGAGTGTCACATATCGAGCAGGCTCTGAGCTATGCGGTCCGCGGTTCGATCGTCGATGTTTTTTCCGTGAACTACTCGCGGCCGCTCCGTATCGAATTCTTTGATAACGAGATCGATTCCCTGCGTTTCTTTGATATCAATACCCAAAGCACGATCGAGACCGTCCCGGAAGCGACGATCTGTTTTGCCAAGGATGTCTTCTTCTCTGAGGAAGACAGAGAGAAGATCCTGAACGCGATCCGCAATCCTGTCGGCGCGGTCGAACTGGATCTTGAATTCATCCGTGAGGATGTCTACAGTCCGAAACTGTATGCCTACCTTTCCTACGTTGAGAGTGATCATCTTCTGGATTATCTTCCGGAAGCGCGCCTGTATCTTTCTGACGTCAGCCGGATTGAGGAACATCTTAAGTTCGTGACGGATGAAACGGTAGCCTACATTCAGGAAATGAACGAAGAGAATGAACTTCCTTTAAAGTTCTATCAATATGCGGATTTTGACCGCGAATGCGATAAAGTCAGCCGATATACCGGAAAACCATTCAGCGAAAGTGTGCCCATGGCGACCGAAGTCGATCTGCCGTACGCGCCTCTGAAGGAACTTCTGAAGATCCTTTCCCGCGAGGAGAACGAGTATACGGTCCTTGCCTTGGAAGCCAAGGAACTGGCGCTGGTGAGTGAGACCCTGATCGAGCTCGATATCCCCTATACGATGCTCGAGAACAAGCTGAAAGAGGGAATACAGCTGATGCTGTCGCCACTCCCGCAGGGATTCTCGCTGCCGGAGCTTGGTATCCGGGTCTTTACCTCGGCGGAGCTGTTTGACAAGAAACCGCGCAAAGGACGTTTTGCCCTGCAGTACGCGGAAGCTTTAACGCTCAACTCCTATGATGAGCTTGCGACCGGCGACTATGTCGTTCACCGTCAGTACGGTATCGGCCAGTATCTCGGCATTGAGCAGCGCGAAGTGAACAACATCCGTCTAGACTATCTGAAGATCGTCTATGCCGGCAATGATGTTCTGCTGGTCCCGCTTTCCCAGTTCTCGCTGGTACGTAAATATGTCTCCAAAGAGGGTGTCGTCCCCAAACTGCATAAACTCGGCTCCAAACAGTGGGCCAACACGAAGGAAAGGGTCAAGGAGGATATCGACCGCCTGGCGTCCCGCCTGATCGAACTCTACAGTATCCGTGATAAGAAAACCGGTTTTGCCTTCAGCAAGGATACGCCTCTTCAACATGAATTTGAACGCGCCTTTACCTTCGATCTGACACCGGACCAGTTCCGGGCGATCGCGGAAGTCAAGGCGGATATGGAATCGCCAAAACCGATGGACCGTCTTTTGTGCGGAGATGTCGGCTTCGGCAAGACAGAAGTCGCCCTGCGGGCCGCTTTCAAAGCTGCTCTCGATCATAAGCAGATCGCTTATCTCTGCCCGACGACCGTCCTTTCGCTTCAGCACTACCGCACTTTTACCGACCGTCTGAAGGAATTCCCGGTCGAAGTTGCGCTCCTGAACCGGTATACGCCGCCGGCAGAACAGAAACAGGTGCTGCAGCGTCTGAAAGAGGGGAAGATCGATATCGTCATCGGTACCCACCGTCTGCTTTCCTCGGATGTTTCCTTCAATGATCTCGGGCTGCTGATCATCGATGAGGAACAGCGTTTCGGTGTTGAGCATAAGGAAAAGATCAAGGAGATCAAGAATACGATCGACGTGCTGTCTTTAAGCGCGACGCCGATCCCGCGCACGCTGCAGATGTCGCTCGTCGGCATCTACGGTCTGTCGACGCTGGACACACCTCCGCAGAACCGTTATCCGATCCAGACCTATGTTGTCGAGAAGAATGAGGATCTTGTAAAAGAGGTCATCATGCGCGAGCTGAACCGCGGCGGTCAGGTTTTCTATCTCTATAACGATATCGCCCGTATCTATCAGATCGCCCACAAACTGGAACAGACGATCCCGTATGCCAAGGTCGCTGTTGCCCACGGACAGATGAACCGCGAGGAGATCGAGGATGTCATGATGTCCTTCTATCAGGGACAGAACAATATCCTGATCTGCACGACGATCATCGAGACCGGTATCGATATTCCCAATGCCAACACGATCCTGGTCGAACATGCCGAGAATTTCGGTCTGTCCCAGCTTTATCAGATCAAGGGCCGTGTCGGCCGCGGCGATAAGATCGCCTATGCTTATCTGCTGGTCCCGCCGCGCCGTCAGTTATCCGAAAAGAGCGAGAAACGTCTCAACGCGATCAAGGAATTCACGGCTCTGGGCAGCGGCTACAAGATCGCCATGCGTGACCTGGCGATCCGCGGAGCAGGTGACCTTCTGGGCTCCAAACAGTCCGGATTTATCGATAATGTCGGCCTCGACCTGTATCTGTCCATGCTGCAGGAATCGATCGATGAAAAGACCGGAAAGATCGTTAAAAAGGAAGAGGAAGTCAAACCGCAGATCCCGATCTCTTCCTATATCCCGGAACAGTTCTCCGAGAACGACTATGATAAGCTCAGCATCTATCATCGTCTTGACGAAATCGACGGACATGACGAGCTGATGAGCTATGAGAAACAGCTGAGTGATGAATACGGACATCTGCCGCAGGAGATCGTCGCTCTGTTCGATAAGAAGCGGATCGAGCTGCTGATGAAGAATCACGAGATCGAAAGCACGAAGGTCTACCAGAAGTCTTTCGTCCTGACTCTCAGCAAGGAAGCTTCCGACCGGATCGACGGCTACAAGCTTTTTGAGTATTGCAACCGTCTTTCAAAAGATATAAAAATAAGCTATACTCAAGACAGACTCAGTCTGATGACGACCAACCGCAAGGAGGACGTCTACAAGCTGATCCGTCTGAGTGAAGATCTCAAGGAGCTGGAAAAGGATGCGAATTGATAAGTATCTGAAAGTCGCGCGCGTTCTGAAACGCCGCTCGACCGGGAAAAATCTTGCAGACAATGAGAGGCTCTACGTCAACGGCCGGCGCGCCAAGGCAGCTGCTCAGGTCAAGCCGGGAGATGAGATAACAGTTGTATTCGGACAGCGCAAGCTGGTGATCCGTGTTCTTTCCACACCGGATCATGTCCGCAAGGAAGAAGCGGCATCGCTGTTTGAAGTTCTTGATGAAGGTATATACGAGGAAAAAGATGAGCACGAAGAAGAGAAGACGCAGTAAAGTAGTTCCGAAACTGATCGCCTGTGTATTATTGGCGGTAGCGATCTATCTTTTCGTCGGCGTTGGCAAGCAGATCTTTACGACCCTGCGGCTGCAGCGTCAGAAGGATCTGGTCGAAGCGGAACTGAAGGCGCTTGAGGAAGAAAATGCTTCCCTGGTCGCCCAGAAGACAAAACTGGAAGATCCGAATTATATCGAGACCTACGCCAGAGGAGAGTACATGTTCTCGAAGGATGATGAAAAGGTATTCTATCTTCCTTCTGTCAGCGAGGATGAGGCTCCTGCGGAAACGCCGTCCGCAACAGCGGAGAGTGAAACCAAGTAAGAGAAGTGATACTTCTCTTTTCTTTTGCCCGGGAATACAATATAGACATGAAGAATAAACGCAATCTTGTAACTCTGGCAGTACTGGCTGTTTTGCTGCTGGTGTGTTTAAATGCCTGTCAGCTGTTTGCCCCGAAACCGGAGCCGACCATTGAACCGGTCAACACCGTCGAAACGACGCCGACACCGGAACCGACAAAAACACCAAAACCCACAAAGACACCGGAACCGACAAAGAAGCCGGATCCGACGCCTACGCCCACACCGACTCCGGAGCCGACCGCGACCCCGGAAACAGAGACGGTCTATTACGCGGAAGATCTCGAGGATCTTGAGAACCTTGAGCACTTTTCCAAAAACGCGGTCGAGCATATCTTCCTGGGCTCCGTCAACAGCAAGGGGAACGGCAGCGGCTATCATTACGATATGATCGTCGACAGTCCCGGCGAGATCGTCGGAGACCGTTCCGAACCGGACAGCTTTGGCGTCTATACCGCGCGGGTCGAAGTCCGAGGGCATGCCAAGAGCGGAAATAAGGGGTACTCCTCGTTCTTCCCGGATGATATGAGTCCGCAGGAAGTCGTTGACGCGATCAATGAAGCGTATGAGAATTCCTCGAAAAAGAACGGCACCATTCACGGACTGACCAAGGACGGAATGGAGATCGAGATGTATGTCGAAAAGAAAAAGATCGTGACCGCTTATCCGATCATGGAGGACTGAGATGCTGAATTATAAATACGAAACAGAAGTGCTGGAGAATAACGGTCACCGCAAGGAGATCGTAAAAGTCCGCTTTGATAAGGAAAACAAAATGCTGGAGGAGTTCTTCGGAACCGAGATCCGCAATTTCAAGACAGCGGTCTACGCGATCCTGAACGAGATCGATGAATGCGACCGCAGCTGGCTGAGCTTCAACGGCAACCGTTTCCATATGCTGGTGAGCCGCAAGGTCGTATATATCGATGACAACTATCAGGAACGTCCGGGGATCACAGTTGCGACTGCCGACCTGCGCGATCTGGTATACGAATACATTGAAAAGACGACCCGCAGTAAAATGAAGGAACAATAAAAAGAACGCCATAACGCGTTCTTTTTTGGACTATGCAGGCAATGCCTGCTTTTATTTTTCGCAAAGAAAAAGGTCAGAAGAGATTTCTGACCTTTGTTTGATTATTTGGTTGCATCTCCACACTTCTGTTCGGAAGAAGAGGAAGTATAGCCACAGACAGTGACTGTGCTTCCGGAATCAACATGGACCGAAGCGGTGTAGTACGGGGAATCGGAAGAGATCGAATGATGGATGCTTCCGTTTACATAGATGTCCGCGTAATACGTCGACGGGTTGATGAAGATGTAGCGGTTGAAGTAGCTGCGGCCGGTCGCGTGCGTTGTTTCGCCGTAGATGTTGGTCGCGGAGATATCGACTGTGTCGCCTCCGCCGCCGCCGCCGAAGCCCTGCCATACGATGTTGAGGTCATCGCCATCACCGAAGCTGACACCCATTCCGGCTAGTACGCCTTTCTTCTCTTCACGCGGAACTTTGGAAAGATCCGTGAGTTCATAGAATTCTTCCTTGATCAGACCGGTGACCGGTGTGCCTGCTGTCGGGTAGCAGTAGGGGTAGACACCCTTGATGTGGGTGATCTCAACGATATCATCCGGGCGTTCGACCATTACCGGTTCGTACTGGTAGTAGTCGTAGAGCTCATCGAGCATCATTCGGCCGATCTGGCCCTTTGTATTGAGACGGTCGTCCGTCAGTGTGAAGTAATGACCTTCGCCGACCTGGTCGAAGCCGATCCAGATCGAGATGGTGTAGTTGGATGTCTGGCAGACGAGCCATGCGTCTTTCGCAGCACCCTGCGGGATACCGTAGCTTAAGCCGGCCTTGCCCCAGTCGGTCGTGCCGGTCTTGGCAAATACCGGATAATCACTGCGCAGGATCTGCATGTAGTTATAGAACGGACCGGAAACGTTGTATTCCTCACAGTATGCCGCGAGGTAGGCAGCACCCGGTGAGAGGACCTGTTTACCTTCGGTATCGGCGATGTATTTCGATCCGTCAGCAAATTCAATGTAGTTGATCGTATGCGGTTCGATATATTTACCCTTGTTGATCAGCATGCCGTGTGCGCCGGCCAGCTGTACCGGTGTAACGACGAGACGGTTTCCGCCGATCGCGAACTGCAGGTCGAAGTCTTCGTATTCAACATCGAAGCCGATCGATTTCATGTAGTCAACGACTGCCTGTTCGCCTCTTTCATCAACGACTGCCATCAGCGCCTGTACCGCCGGGGTATTCAGGGAGCGGGCGATCGCTTCGGTCACCAGCATGTCGCCGTAATAAGGCTGACCGTTGGCGTTAACGACGAGGTTATGGCCGTTGTACAGATAGATCGGACGGTCGGTGATCGTGTAGCTGGTCGACCAGCCGAGCCATTCGAAGGCAAGCGCGTATTCCAGGACCGGTTTGATCGTGGAACCCGGCTGGATGTAGGCGGAAGTCGCACGGTTGAACATACGGGCTTCTGTCTGGTCACGTCCGCCGCCGAGGGCGATCAGGGCGCCGTTCTGGTTATTCATAAGAACGATCGCGTTCTGGGATTCCGGTTTGCGGAAGTAGATATCTGTGTTTCCGTTCTGAATATCATAGACGAAACGCTGCATATGCTGATCCATGTTGGAGTAGATCTTCATGGATGTCGTATACGGATCGCGTCCGGTCTTCTTGGCAGCTTCCTCGATGACAGCATCGATGTAGCTCTGATAGTATTCGCTCTTTTCGGACCATTTCTCAGACAGACCACTGAGCAGATCCTCCATGCGGACGCTCTTGGCAAGCGCGGCTTCTTCCTCGGTGATATAACCGTGCAGTACCATCAGGTCAAGGACCTGGTCCTTACGTACCTGCGCGTTCTGCAGATATTCCATATCCGGATCCAGATACTGGTTGACACCGAGGTTCTTGGACAGGTCGTTGTAGGGGTTGAAGTTGTTCGGTGAGTTGATGATACCGGCCAGGAAGGCGCTTTCCGGAAGGTTCAGTTCGGAAGCGCTCTTGCCGAAGTAGTACTGCGAAGCTTTTTCAACACCGCGGATCTTATTACCGAAGTTGATCTTGTTCAGGAACAGGGCGAAGATCTCTTTCTTGGGTTGGGACTGGTCCAGTTCAATGGCCAGCACGATCTCCTGCAGCTTACGCTTGATACCGGAAGAACCTTCACGGTCAGCGATCGTGGAATCGGAACCGGCATCGACCTGGAAGTAGGAGTTCTTGACAAGCTGCATGGTGACTGTGGAGCCGCCTTGCGAGAAGTCTCCGGATTTCAGGTTAGTGATCGCCGCCTGTGTGAATCGCGGGATATCAAATCCGAAATGGGTGAAGTAACGGGAGTCCTCGATCGCCAGGAAGGCATCGATCAGGGATGTCGGCATATCGTCGTATTCGATGTTTTCACGCAGATAGAGACCGAGCTCGATGATAACGTTTCCTTCGCTGTCGTAGATCGTCGTGGAATCCGGCGACTGCAGTTTGGCGATATCAAGTTCCGGTTTGTCTTTTAACATATCCTTGCTCATGAGGAGAGCAAAGACGCAGGCTGTGATCCCGAGGAATACTCCGACCCACACGGCCGCGGCCGCGATCTTGGTGATCAGCATGGACTTCGGACGCGCATTCGGATTCGCATTCGCCGCATCTTTACGGATGCTGACGTATGCTTCGCTTTCCGTAGCGTTGGTATCTATATTCCCCTGAGTAGTTGCTTTTGTTTTCTTCGTTGTTTTTTTACTCATAGCTGTACCCTTATAATCACCCTATTCTAGCACATTTTATACCGTGGATAAACAATACATTCCGCTCCGGATGTCGTAGAAACCTTAAGATTTTCGTGTTTCAGACAGGATTTCCGTCTGTCGCGAAGAGAAAACAGCGGAATTCGTTTTTTCGTGGACAAAATGTTACTATTATTAATATATGAAAAGATTTTTTCTGGTTTTTCTTGTGTTCTTTCTTTTGTGTCCGGCTGTAAAGGCAGAGGAGGAAGAGAAGTACCTGCTGGCGGATGCTTCCGCAGGTTCTTACCGCACGATCGAAGAATACGAGACATACCGCGAAGCGGCATATGCTTTCGGGGAACAGCAGGAAGAATACGATAATCTCGTGATCCTGCAGGGCGACAAGGTCCTGAAGATGGAGTACGGGATCGTCGAGTTCCTGGTCAACGAAGGCTGCAGTCTGAACCAGGCATATACGAATGAACACGGCGAAGAGAGCTACACCAACGGCTGTTACGCGATCGACGCCCTGTATCTGGATACTTCCCGTGACGGAAGCGTGGTTTATTTTGCGCTTTCCGGAGACCGCGGCGAGATCACGCAGGAACAGGTCCTGCTTCATCCTCTGGAGACGCTGGATGTCCGTATCAGCATGTATACGGTCCAGAACGGCGCTCTTTACCATGAGGTCAAAAGCCAGCTGAAGACCGATTTCTATTACGCGATGATCCTTCTGGGCGACGCCCCGTCTTTTCTGAAGGAAGGGAAGGATTACTACAGCTATGACGGTCACTACTTCTATGAGGACCTTCTTCTGATGAGTGATGATTACCGGGCGGAGATCCATGAGAACGCAGTCAACCCGGAAGAACCTTATTATAATTACTTCCAGTATCTGCCGCATCGTTCGCTGTCTGCCTATTCCGGCGAGGAAGTGGATGCCTATTTCCGTGACAGCCTGATGTATACCAAGCGTCCGACGAACTTCCTGGATCTCGGCGAGGATCATGTCGCCGACAGCCTGAACGCCAGCCAGCTTTCCGGAAATGTCGACGCGTTCTTCACGTATCAGTATCTTTACGGTTCAAACGCGATGATGATGCTTTCCCAGGCCGTGAATGAATCGGCTTCCGGAAAATCCTATGCATCCTATAACCGCAACAATCTTTTCAGCCACGCTGCCTATGACAGCGATGAGGAGCGCAACGCCTCGCGTTACCGCAGTGTCCGCCGTTCGGTCTATGCGCACGCGAAATATTACATTTCTCATACCTATTCCTCGATCTACAATTCCAACTTCATGGGTTCCTTCTTCGGCAACAAGGCCAGCGGAATGAACGTTTACTATTCGACAGACCCGTACTGGGGTGAAAAGGCGGCTTCCCGCTATTACCGTCTGGACCAGTCGCTGGGCGGAAAAGACAACAATCGCTATGCGATCGGTATCATTGAGGAAGATACACAGATCTCCTTTTACCGGGATGCTTCACTGCGCTCACGCCGCTTCCGTTTGAACGACATCTATCCTTTCGCGGTGATCCTTCTCGGAGAGGAGGAAGGGGTCTCCAAGGTGCAGATCGAACCGAGCTTCCGCGAGAACTATTATTTTGATTTTGCCGAGGATACAGCCTATGTGTCTTCTTCGCTGATCACGCAGATCCTCAATCCGGCTAAGATCGGCGAACAGGAGTATATCACTCTCACTTTCGATGCCGGAGAAGGTGTTTTCGATGAGGAACAGAATACCGTCGCGATGAAGGTCCCGAAAGGGCAGACACCTTCCTGTCCGGTCCCGGAAAGGGAAGGCTATGTCTTCACCGGTTACGATAAGGAAATGCAGCCAGCTAAGACTGAAACGGTCTATACGGCGCAGTATAAAAAGGTAAATGATTTCACCGTCAACGGCTTCCCGAAAAGAACTGTGCGCAATGATGCGTTGCGTTTTCCGGGCGCGACTTTAACGGTCACTTACGAGGACGGAACGCAGGAGGATATTCCGCTGACGAGCGATCAGGTCGGTTTCCTCAATACTTCCGTTCCGGGCAGTCAGGACATCACTATCCGCTATGCCGGGATCTCCAAGACCCTGTCGGTCATCGTGTCACAGGAACTGGAGAAGGAGAACTCCGATATCCGTGAGAAATCCGAGATCCTTCGCCACGCCTACCGTCTGAACAGCACCTATTATCTGGATGAACTCAAATATGTCCGCGAGAAACTGCAGGAAGTAGGGGATGCTTATCCGCTCGATATGGACGAGATCCATGATCTTGACCAGATGTTCCTGGATGAATACCGCGAAGGGGTGGATTTCCTGATCGAGGATGAGCTCGGCGCGGACGCCTCTGTTTCCGGTATGGCGCTGGCGCTCAATGTCAGCGAAGAGGATTATTCCGATTTCTTCCTGAAGAATGTCTACCGTTTCGTCGTGAAGGCGGCCCCGGAAGAAACGGCTGCTGTCTCTGACGCGATCGCGGCAAATTACGGATACGATAAAGTCCTGGATTTTGCGGTGGAATTCAAGCGCAACCGCAAAGCGGTCGAGGCAAGTCTTCCGTTCGTCGTCCAGCTGCAGGTGCCGGACATGGAACTTACCAAGGTCTATTCTGTTTATTCTCTCGACGACAACGGCGAGATCGTTTCGCTGCCGTGCCGCCGCAGCAGCAATTATGTCCGTTTCCTGGCGGTCAATGAGGGGCCATATATGGTCATGTCCCGCAATACGGATGACAATTATGCCCTGGAAGATGTTCCCGAGACGATCAATTCCCTGAATATGGACAGAGATAACCAGCGGATCTTCTTCCTTTCCGCTTCTTACGGGATGCTCACTCTTTATGACGCGCTGATGATCGGTACATTCCGGCGTGAACGCAAAAAGAAAAAACAGATCCGTTACGGTTTCCGCAACACCGTTTGCTGATCTGTTTCTCAGTTGTATTTGATGACGAGTTCCGGATCCAGTTCCGGATCGATATAGATCGTTTTCTGATTTCGGATCGAGACGTAGCCCGAACGGGCTCCCTTGATCTTTTTTATATCTCTTACTTTACAGTAGTCTACCGGTACGGAGCTCGAATAGCGCCCTTTGGAGAAATATGCGGCCAGATTCGCGCATAAGCGGATCGTTTCCTCGTCCGCCTCGCCGGAGAGGACAAGATGACTTCCGTGATAACCCTGGGCATGGAACCAGAGATCATTGGCGCCGGCGACTTTGAATGTCAGGTATTCGTTCTGGATATTGTTTTTGCCGAAGCGGATCCGCGCGCCTTTGTACTCCAGCTCATACAGCTTGATCTTCTTGACCTTGCCGCCGCGCTGGGGACGTCCCTTGGCACGGAGATACCCGGCTTTTACAAGTTCTTCACGGATGCCGAGAGCGTCCTGGTAATTCGCGAAGCTCAGCTGCTCATCGATCATCTCCAGATAATCCAGTTCTTCCTGTGTCAGCAGGATCTGGTTTTCGATGTGTTCCTTGCCTTTGCGCTTCTTGCGGTAGGCCTGGAAGTATTTGTTCGCGTTCTCTTTGATCGAAAGACGCGGATTCAGTTTTACGGTGACTGTATTACCCTCGTAGTCTTCCACTTCGACCTGGCTGAGGCCTTTCTTCTCAAGATCGCCGTAAGTGAAAAGAAGCTCACCGCTGGTACGTTCATTTTCCGGATGAAGCGCTTCCTCAAGCGATTCCTGCAGTTTGACCAGCTTGGTCTGATAATGCTTCATCTGCCGGCGGACGAAACGGTAGAGATCGGAAGTGACTTCCTTGATCTGCTCCTTTTCCTCAAGATCGGCATAGAGCTGTTCGAATCCGTCGAAGAGAGGGTAGGAACGTCCTTCCCCGAGATGCGTCAGGGGCAGGATATGGTATTCGTCCTTATTGGGAAGGGAATGGATATAGAGACGCTCGGAGTTTTGAATCTCCTGCATGATCTCGGAAAAACTCTGCTTCTGCAGACGGTAACGGACTTCCTGTTCCAATAACTTGGAAAAGCCGGCCAGCTGGGCGACGAGCGATTCATTCAGATCGATCTGCGGGTCATTAAAGGGATCCTGTTTTCCCTGCGCTTCCGGCAGCGTGAAAACAGCTCCCGAAAGGATCGTACGGCGGGTATTCTCAAAAGGCGGGATACGTTTCAAGGCATCCAGGATGCGGCCGGTATCCTCATCTACCAGTACCAGATTGGCGTATTTTCCCATCAGTTCAACGGAAAGCAGGAAATGACGCTCATCATACAGCTCATCGCGGGTGCGGATATGCAGCAGCAGATAGCGGTCATAGCAGTTCTGGTCGATCTGCTCGATGATGCCGTTGTTCAGATGCTTGCGCAGCAGCATGACGAAACCGCCCGGATTATCGCTGCTGCTGAGCTGGCGCTTCGTCAGAGCGATCCGGTTGTAATTGCTGTGAAGGGAGATCAGAAGATTCGTCCGCTCACGGTTCGCGAGGACCTGAAAGACGACCTCTGTCGAGCTGAGTTCACTGATCTTGTTGATGCGCATCGGCAGCTGTGCGTCGAGCTCTTTCTTGATGCAGGAAAGAATGATTCCGTCTAAAGTCATAGCACCATTATACGGGATTGTTGTAGAATTAAGACATGAAAAAAGGACTGTTGATTGTATTTTCCGGCCCCAGCGGCGTAGGCAAGGGGACGATCCTGAAGGAACTCCAGAAGGACGAAAATCTGAAACTCGTATATTCCGTTTCCATGACGACAAGAAAGCCCAGGGAAGGAGAAGTCGACGGCGTCAATTATTTCTTTGTCACAAAGAAACGCTTCAGGGAAGCGATCAAAAACAATGAGCTTCTGGAATATGCTGAATATGTAAAGAACTATTACGGAACGCCCCGTTTCTTCGTCGAGGAACAGCGCGCGAAGGGCAACAATGTGATCCTCGAGATCGAGATCCAGGGCGCCAAGCAGATCATCGCGAAAGAAAAAGACATCGTCAGTGTCTTCATCACACCGCCAAGCCTCGAAGAACTCGAAGCCCGTATCCGCGGACGCAAGAGCGGCGAGACGGACGAGATCATCGAAGCCCGGATCAATCAGGCAAGGGAAGAGCTGGCGAACGTTTCGATCTATGACCATGTTGTCTGCAATGACGATCTGGCCAAGGCGAT
Source organism: Erysipelotrichaceae bacterium (assembly GCA_017431225.1). Lineage (GTDB taxonomy): Bacteria > Bacillota_I > Bacilli_A > Erysipelotrichales > Erysipelotrichaceae > RGIG5669. The sequence continues at coordinate 41,636 of JAFRLM010000004.1, forward strand.
CGAGGATGTTCGCAACGTTCTGCTCGAAGAGATCGCGAAAAACGAAGAAAATGAAGAATAATTCTTGACAGGTTTTCAGTTTTACACAATAATAGTCACGTATAAAAATTGCTATGTCTACGTAGAGGTAGCGGTGTAAATGAGTACGATGCGGAGCCGGCAGGCTGGGAAACATCGGAAAGGTAATCACCGCCGAACGGTTTCTCCCGGCAGGGACGGATCGTGGGGTTGCAGAGAACATCTGCAACACTCCTTCGAAAGAAGAGGTGCTATTGCAGAGGGATGAATAATCGCATGCGGTAGCGCATGCGATTTTTATACCTTAAAAAAGAGGTATAGAAAAATGAAGAGAATCCTGACTGCACTACTCGTCCTCGTACTGTTCGGCTGCTCCGGCGGTGCTTCCAACAATGAACCTGCAACGGATAATTCCCTGAAAGTCGGCATGGAATGCAACTATGCTCCGTTTAACTGGACCCAGGTAGAAAGTAGCGACACCGCGCTGCCGATCTCCGAAGTTGACTACTGCGACGGTTACGATGTTCAGATCGCCAGAACCCTCGGCGAAGCTCTCGGCCGCGATGTCACGATCGTAAAACTGGACTGGGATTCCCTGATCCCGGCTCTTGACAATGGCCAGATCGATCTCGTTATCGCCGGTATGACCGATACTCCGGAAAGAAGAGAATCCGTTGATTTCACAACTCCGTACTATGAATCGCAGATGGTCGTCATCGTCCGCGGTGACAGTGATCTGACTTCCATCACCGATATCCAGCAGCTCAGCGGCCGCAAGGTCCTCGGTCAGATCAATACTACCTATGATGAGATCATCGACCAGATCGAAGGCGTTGAACACTTAACACCTTTAGCAAACTATCCGCGTATGATCCTTTCCTTACAGAGCGGCGAAGCTGACGCGATCACAGCGGAACTTCCGGTCGCTGTCGGCGTTGTTTCCGCGAACCCGGATCTCGCGATCGTCTATTTTGAGGAAGGCCACGGTTTTGATGTCGATACTTCTGTTTCCATCGCTGTCAAGAAAGGCAACGCAGAGCTCCTGAACAGTGTTCAGACAGCACTGGATGCGATCGATGCAGACACCAGACTGCAGCTGATGCTGGACGCAACGAACAGACAGCCGGCCGTCGAGGAATAAGATGTCTCTGCAGCGCTGTCTTGAGATCTTTCTGAAATATCTGCCGAGTTTCCTGCTGGGCATCCGGACGACGCTGGTCCTTTCTCTGGCCGGCACACTGATCGGCCTTCTGCTGGGACTGCTTGTCGGCGGACTGAAAGCGATCCGCATCGATGACAATGCGTCCGCTCTGCTGAAATTTCTCAAAAAACTCTTTAATATCCTGGCGACTGTCTATATCGAGATCTTCCGCGGAACGCCGATGATGGTCCAGGCGGTCTTCATCTACTATCTTGTGTATATGAATATCTTCCCGTGGAACAAATTCGTAGCCGCGTTATTCGTCATCTCGATCAACACCGGTGCCTATATGTCGGAGATTATCCGTTCCGGTATCCAGGCTGTTGACCGCGGACAGACAGAAGCAGCCAGAGCGCTGGGATTCACGAATGCACAGACGATGTTCGATGTCGTTCTGCCGCAGGCAGTCAAGAACGCCTTTCCGGCGATCGGCAACGAATTCATCGTCAATATCAAGGACAGCTCGGTATTGATGATCATCTCGATCACCGAACTGATGTTCCAGTCCAGCTCGATCGCGGGCACGACCTACCGTTTTACGGAAACCTATTTCGTAACGGCCTGTGTCTATCTGCTGCTGACGACAGTCACCAGCGTGATCCTGCATATCGTCGAAAACCGTATGAGTCACACAAATACATCCATTCCGCAGTCGGACACCGATCCGGCAAATATGAAACTTGCGAGAGGTAAATAACGATGGCGATCATTGAAGTAAAAGACCTGCGCAAGAGTTTCGGTAATCTTGATGTCCTGTGCGGGATCAGCTTTGAAGTTGAGAAAGGGGAGGTAATCTCTGTCATAGGTCCTTCCGGCAGCGGAAAGTCCACCATGTTGCGGTGCATGAACGCGCTGGAGACCTATGACAGCGGTTCGATCCGTATTCTTGGACAGGAAGTCAAAACGACGCCGGATATCAACGGTCTGCGCAAGCATGTCGGCATGGTATTCCAGCAGTTCAACCTGTTCAATCATAAGAATGTACTGGAAAACTGCGTTATGCCGCAGGTGAAGGTACTGAAAAAGTCCAGAGCTGAAGCTGTGGAAGAAGCGATGATCCAGCTCGGCAAAGTCGGTCTGAAGGAATTCGCGCATGCTTATCCGGATACGCTGTCCGGCGGTCAGAAACAGCGCGTGGCGATCGCCCGGGCGATCTGCATGCATCCCGATATCCTGCTGTTTGATGAGCCGACCAGCGCGCTTGATCCGGAGATGGTAGGCGAAGTCCTGAAAACGATGGAAGACCTCGCGGAAGAAGGACTGACGATGGTCGTCGTCACCCACGAGATGTCTTTTGCCAGAGACGCTTCGGACAGAGTGATCTTTATGGCGGATGGCCTCGTTGTCGAGGAAGGAACGCCGGAAGAGATCTTCGGCGCGCCGAAGCAGGAACGCACGAAAGCCTTCCTGGCAAAGATCCTGCGCTGATGCACGGATCCATATAAAGGTTTTTAAAGACCGGAGGTACATCCGGTCTTTCCTTACAAGAAAAGCGGAACTTCCGGCTTATTCACTGATAGTTCCGCTTTTTTATATTAGATAGTGTTCTTTGGATCGCTCCGGGCATAAAAAAATCACCTTTACAGGCGATCATGACGTTCTAATGGTGGAGCATAGCGGGATCGAACCGCTGACCCCCTGCTTGCAAAGCAGGTGCTCTCCCAGCTGAGCTAATACCCCATATATTTTCAGTTCGATGGTGGGCCTGAATGGACTTGAACCAACGACCCCACGCTTATCAAGCGTGTGCTCTAACCAGCTGAGCTACAGGCCCATATTCATCGAACGCTTATTTATATTACGAAACTATAAGGGATATGTCAATAGATTTTTAAAAATTTTTTACAAATTTTATCTTGTTTGTATTTTGCGCAAAAAAGGGGTCCCGGACGCAGGATATCAGTAGGGTTTTGTGGATTCGATGAACCAGCGGTTCCGTTCGTAGAACAGTTTCCGGACCTTTCCGGTGATCATGCATTCATAAAGCACACCGCAGCCGCCGACCTGGGAGGAGGCCTGACGGACGTGCAGGATCCTGTCGACTTTGTATTTGCGGGTCCCGCGCTCATCCGCCCAGATGATGAAGAGGGGAGTGACTTCGCCTTCCTTGCCGATCAGGCTGATGACGGGTATATATCTTTTATATAACATATCAGAGCCAGCTTTCCGGATGGATCAGATGGTCTTCCTTCGGGTGGAAGTCTGTCAGCTTTCTGTCCATCATGACTGCCAGACGGCAGATCTTTTCCGGACCATAGTGGTCACGGATCGCTTCCATCGTGCTTTCCAGAACATTCTCGCGTTTGCGTTTTTCCTCGACCCCGCACAGATCGCAGAGATACAGATCATCTTTCTTGTGAAGAGAGGAAACGCCCACGCTGACACTGCGCAGCGGTTTTTCCGGAAAACAGGTGGCGGGGTATCTCTGCTTCAGCAGCAGCTCACAGTTCTTGACGATCTCCTCGGCCAGATCGGTGGGATGGCTGATCTTCTTCTGCATCGAGCAGGCGTATAATTCGTTGTCACGCAGATAAAGCGATACGACCTGTCCCTCAAGCTCTTCCTCACGCAGTTTCGCGGCGATCGCTTCGCAGAGAACGATCAGGATCATATGCAGGTCCTCGTAGTTTTTCAGATCGCGTACAGCCGTGATCCCGTGGCTGATCGATTTGCGCTCCCTGCTCTCGCCGCAGCGCTTTACCGGGGAATCCTCATGACCGCAGGCATAATGCCAGATCAGCAGTCCGTTCTTTCCGAAACGTCTTTTCAGAAGCACCGGATCGGCATTGCGCAGTTCGCCGATCGTTGTGATCCCCAGCTCTCCCAGCTTGCGGGTCGTTGCGCCGCCGATAAAGATCAGACTGTCTACGCTCAGGTCTTCCGTGACCTCCCGGAAATTGTCCTCGCTGATCACGGTGAAGCCTTTGCGTTTATCAAGATCGCTTCCCAGCTTGGCGAAGACCTTATTGAAGCTGATGCCCATCGAGACGCTTAATCCGAGCTCGTTATAAACTCTTTCCTGCATGGTCCTGGCCGTCAGCAGCGGATCGCCGAAAAGGGAGGTGGTATGGGTCAGATCGATCCAGGCTTCATCCAGTCCGAAGCTCTCGACCCGGTCACTGTATTCACGGTAGATGTCCTTGACCTTTTCGGTGTAGTACATATAGTCGCCGTAATTCGGATGAATGATCAGCAGTTCCGGACATTTCCGGTAGGCGTCACGAAGCGTTTCGGCCGTCTTGATCCCGTATTCCTTGGCCTTATCGTTTTTCGCCAGAATGATCCCGTGACGGCTTTCCTCGTGTCCGCCGACCGCCATCGGAACATTACGCAAAGCCGGATATTTCATCTCCTCGATCTGGGCATAACAATGATTGAGATCTGCATGAACAATGGTCCGTTTCATGATTCAAGTGTTGCATAATCATTGAATAAATGCAACCTAATTTCAAAATTTCTTTTTTATGTGTTAGAATAAGTGCATAAATAAAAAAGGTGTGCATTATGGAACTGAAAGAACTGATCCTGGAGATCAAGCTCAAGGAAGGCTTCAGCAACGAGGAGCTCGCAAAACGCCTCGGTGTCAATAAAACAACGGTCGGCCGCTGGCTGAAAGGGGAGGTCAAGACCCTTCAGGAAGAAACGGCTGCCAGGCTCAATGAACTGCTCGGTTTTGACGCGGACGGTTTCCTCAAAGGGAAAGCCGTGACTTTCAAAAGACCGGTCGTCGGTGTCGTCAAGGCCGGCTACGATCTCTTCGCGGACCAGAACTATCTGGGCGAGGAGGAAGTGGATTATAACGATTATAAACGTGGAGACTTCTTTTTAAAGGTCACCGGGAATTCCATGATCGGCTCCGGCATCATGAACGGCAGCATGGTCTATGTGCAGCGTACGGAAAGCCTTGAAAACGGCGATATCGGCGTCTTTCTGATCGGAGACGAGGTAACGGTCAAACGCATCGAATACCGTCCGGAAACGGTCATTCTGGAGGCCAGCAATCCGGAAGTGCCGAACCGCTATTTCTCGAAGAAGGAGATCGAGGAGCTGCCGCTGCGGGTCCTCGGCAAAGTTCTCTACTGCAAGACTTCGTTCTGAACGAATAAGAATAAAAAAGGGTAAAAGAAAAGGCCATATCTTCGTGATATGACCTTTTTCGATCAGAATTAATGACCGGAGCAGCGGCGGAACTGCGGAGCGCTGCCGTTGATGTAGACGCTGCGGATGACGGTCGTGCCGAGCCAGTTGCCCTGGAGCGACATCTCTCCGCCCAGATAGATCGCGTAGTGCTGGTAGCCGGTGCCGCCGTCGGAATAGAAGACAACGTCACCCGGCTGCGCATTTGCCGGATCGATATCGTAGGTGTCAAAGCAGTTGGACCCGTCGCCGTAATACAGCGCCAGGAAGGTGTTTGCGACATCGGTGCAGTAGCCGCCCATGCCGATCAGGCTTTCAGCGATCGCGTAAGCGTCACCGCCGACTCCTACGCCGCTGGCGGAGAGACGGCTGACGATCTCATCGTAGGACCAGTAGAGGTAGGGATCCATTACCGGTTCTTCAATGACTTCGACCGCAACGTTCTTGCTGACAGAGTTGCCGTTCTTATCAACGGCGATCAGTTTCAGGGGGTAGATGCCGAGTTCCTCGAGGTTGTATTCCCCGTAAGAGAGAACTCTGCAGTCATCGGAATCGTCCTTGACTTCGATATAATCGGTCAGGACGAAGTCTTCGGAATCGACCCAGACAACGATGGTGTCCATGGCTTCACGCGCGGTGTAGTCACTTTCGCCTTCGTGCTCGGCGTTTTCCTCTTCAATCTCTTCTCTGACTTCTTCCTCAGTTTTAATACTGACGTTATCATGTTCATCATCTTCTTTTTTGATGACGAGAATCTCAGGGATCTGATCTTCAGATTGGATTGAATCTTTACTCGCTACCTGGAGACCGGCCGGCGCAAACAGCTGCAGGGCGATCAGGGAGCATAATAAGAACTTCATATCTTCTCCTTTTTTTCTTTTGTTTCTATCTATAAAAAAGATCCTATTAAAAGAATCTACTCTACTATTATATAGCTTTTACGGTGGAATGCAAATTTTTCGCTATTCTTTGCGATTCTTTAAGAAATAACTCACAAAGTATCGCAGAATTTCCGCATTCTTCGGTTTTGCCTTTTTCTTTCCTTCTGAAGGTTATTTGGCATTTTAAAACAGACTGTGGTATTCTTGAGGTGCATGAAAAAGAACCTGTGTTTTTTAATTTTACTGTGTTTCTTTCTGTGCGGTTTTGGTGAGGGAGACTCAGATTTTTCGCTGGACGGCCTGAAAGATTACGAAAAGGAATATGAGAGCGAGGATGTCGGCGTCTGTGCCTACACTTCCAGCAAGTCCTACATGGATTACCGCGCCATCACCGCGACCGATTCCCGTCAGTACTGGTATATCCGGGAATACATGACCGTGGATGATACCGGACTGCTGCTGGATGAGGACGGTTTCATCGGTGTTGCTCTGGGTTCTTATTACGGTGTGATCGGCGACCGCTATTACTTCACGTTGGATACCGGCATCGTGCTGCCGCTCGTCAAAGTCGAAGAGAAGGCGGATGAGGATACGACCGGCGGCTGTTACCATTCCGACGGTTCGGTGCTGGAATTCGTCGTCGACAAGGATCTGGCCGGAAACTTCTTCGGCGTCTACGAGAACGGTCTTGTCCTGAGCGGCAACTTCAACAACAGTCCCTATTTCAACGGCGTCATCCAGTCGGTCGAGAAAGTCGGACCGGAGCTGAATGAGCACCGTGTCACCTACGAAGAGAAAGAAGACGTCGCTTTCGACAATCTCGATATCTTCGCCTATGAAAATACATATTAAGGTCTTCGGACCTTTTTTGTTATAGAATATTCATGATGCAGAAAGTACTGGTGCTTGCCGGTCCGACCGCTGTCGGCAAAACCGAACTCAGCCTCCGTCTTGCGGAGCTTTTTGATTGTGAGATCATTTCCGGAGATTCGATCCAGATCTACCGCGGTTTTGATATTGGTTCCGCCAAGGCAACAGAGGCTGAACGGGCAAGAGTGCAGCACTATCTGATCGATGAAAAAGAACCCGGTGACCGTTACAGCGTGGCGGAATTCCAGCAGCGGGCGAGGGCGTGTATCGAAGATATCGCCTCCCGCAACAAACTGCCGTTCATCGTCGGCGGTACCGGTCTTTATATCCGGGCATGTCTGTATGACTACGATTTCCCGGAAGAGGAAGGGCAGGATGATCCGCTGGAGGAATACAGCGGCGAGGAGCTCTACCGCCGTCTGCAGGAAGTCGATCCGCTTTCCGCGGAGAAGATCCATCCCAATAACCGCAAACGCCTGGTGCGCGCCTATAACGTCTACCTGAAAGAGGGGAAGACGGTGTCGGAGCGTATCGCTTCCCAGACCCATGAACCGGTTTACGATATCAAGATCATCGGTCTGACCCTGGACCGTCAGGAACTGTATCAGAGAGTCCATATCCGCATGCAGCAGATGCTGGAGGACGGACTGATCGAAGAGATCCGCGGACTTCTGGACAGCGGCGTGACCTTCCGCGATCAGGCGATGCAGGGCATCGGCTATAAGGAGTTTGAAGCGTATTTCAACGGCACTTCCACGCTTGAGGAATGTCTTGCGGAAGCCGAGAAGCATACCCGCCAGTTCATCAAACGCCAGTATACCTGGTTCAACCATCAGCTGCCCGTGAGCTGGCATGACCCGAAAGAAAAAGAAGAGATCATCGAGGAGATCCGCCAATGGCTGAAGAACTGACACGCATGAAGATCCTGCTGGGTGAGGAAAGAGTTGCTCTCCTGGCGAAAAAGACGGTACTGATCGCCGGCGTCGGCGGAGTCGGTTCCTTTGTCACCGAAGCGCTTGCCCGCAGCGGGGTAGGCAGACTGATCCTGGTCGACAGCGATGAGGTGGAGATCTCCAATCTCAACCGTCAGCTGATGAGCGGCTATGACAATGTCGGCCGTCCGAAGGTCGAGGTCATGAAGGAAAGGATCGCTTCCTATTCCCGTGCAGCGCACGTTGAGGCGCGGCAGCTGTTCATCGATGACAGCTTTGAGATCGGTGAAGGCGTGGATTACGTCGCCGACTGCATCGATACGCTTGCCGGAAAGATGGCGCTCGCGGAAAAGACACATACCGCCGGCATTCCGCTGATCAGCGCGATGGGCGCTGCCAGACGTATCTCTACCGGGGAACTCATCATAACCACACTGGATAAGACCAGCGGTGACCCGCTGGCCCGGAAATACCGTCAGCTGTGCCGCAAACGCGGCTTTGACGCCCGCAACATCCGGGTCGTCATCAATACCTCGCCTACACTGGAATATGAAGCACCGGCGAGAGAAGAAGATACACATACAAGGACACCGCTGGGATCCTCGATCTTCCCGGTCGGGATCCTGGGCTTAAAGATCGCCGAGATCATCGTGAATGATCTGCTTGAGATCAAATAACAGAGGAGAAGAAGATGAAATTTAAAGATTTTCCGTATACTCATCTGAGCTACGAAGAGATCCGTGAGGCATATGAGAACGGACTGAAGAAACTGGAAGAAGCAAAAGATCCGCAGGCATTCCGCGCGGCTTTTGATGAATTCAACCGTTTCCGCGGACATGTGGATACTGAGATGACGCTCGTTTCCGTACGTCATTCGATCAATACCGCGGATGAGTTCTATAAGAAGGAACAGGAATACTGGGATGAGACGGGACCATTGGTACAGGCCCTGGAAGACAGATTCTACAGCATCTGTCTCGCGTATCCCGAAAGGGAAGCGACCGGCATCCCGGAAGTCTTCTTTGAACTTGCTTCCTTTGCCAAGGAGTCCTTTTCCGAAGAGATCATTCCCGATCTGCAGGAAGAGAATAAAGTCACGAATGAGTACGATGTCTTAAAGGCATCCGCCAAGATCGAGTTTGACGGAGAGATCCACAACCTCGCTTCCCTCGGCCCGAAACTCAGCTCCACCGACCGTGAAGTCCGCTCCCGCGCTTATGCCGCTGTCAACGATTTCTATACAGCCCATGAGCAGGAGTTTGATGACATCTATGACCGTCTGGTCAAGGTGCGTACCCGTATCGCTCACAAGCTCGGCTATCCGAGTTTTACCGAACTGGCCTATAAGCGGATGAACCGCTTCGACTACAACGAGGATGACGTTGCACGATATCGTAAGATGATACTTGAGGAAGTCGTCCCGCTGACAAGAAAGCTGTATGCGAGCCAGGCAAAGCGTCTTGGCCTTGAAAAGCTTGCCTGCTATGATGAGAGCCTGATCTTTGCGGACGGCAACCCGCTTCCGAAGGGGAACCGCGAAGAGCTCGTCGCGGCAGCGGCGGAGATGTATCACGAGATGTCGCCGGAGACCGATGAATTCTTCACGAAGATGCGTGAGCAGGAACTCTTTGATCTCGAGACCAAGCCCAACAAGCAGATGGGCGGCTACTGCACCGGTGTTTATGATTATGGCGTCCCGTTCATCTTCTCGAACTTCAACGGCACCCGCGGGGACGTTGACGTCCTGACCCATGAGGCCGGTCATGCCTTCCAGATGTATCAGACAAGAAAACATGTCGATATCCCGGATCTGGCGTTCCCGACCTATGAGAGCTGCGAGATCCATTCGATGTCGATGGAATTCTTTGCCCATCCGTGGATGGAATTCTTCTTTAAAGAAGATGAGGATAAATATCTTTACACGCATATCCGCGAAGCCTTTACCTTCCTGCCGTACGGCTGCCTCGTCGACCATTTCCAGCATGAGGTCTACCGTCATCCGGAATACAGCTGTGAGGAAAGAAAACAGCTCTGGCGCGATCTTGAGAAGCAGTATAAGCCTCTGACCGATTACAGCGGTTTCCCACTGCTTGAGAAGGGCGGCTGGTTCTACCGTCAGGGCCATATCTTCTCTTCGCCGTTCTACTACATCGACTACACACTTGCCCAGGTCTGCGCCTTGCAGTTCTTCAAACGCACCCTGGAGCAGGATCCCGATACCTGGAAAGACTACCTCCATCTCTGCTCACTCGGCGGCACGATGAGCTTCGTCTCGCTCGTGAAGGAAGCCGGTCTGCGCTCACCCTTCGAGGGCGGCTGTCTGACAGACACACTGCAGAAAGTCGGCGCCGAACTCGCGCGTCTGGAACAAAACCTTTGAATATTTTCGAAAGTGATATAATAAAAGTATGAACAATCTATTTGAACAAACTGAAATGGGGAATCAGAGCACTTACAATGAATTCCTCTCCAAAGTCTTTCTGAATATCTGCGTCGGACTGGTGATCACTTTTGCTGTGGCTTCCGTCTGCTATATGACCGGCAATGTTTTCTTAAGCGTCGCGCATCCGTTCGCGGTGATCATTGCCCAGCTCGGACTGGCCTGGCTGTTCACCTATTCGCTTTACCGCATGCCGAAAGCGGTCATGTATGTCTGTTACGTACTGTATTCAGCTTTGCTGGGCGTGACCTTCTCGATCCTGCCGCTGCTTTATGACGGCACCAGCATCACGTTCGCCATCGGTCTGACCGCCGTGATCTTTGCCTGCATGGCTTTCATCGGTCATAACACGCACATCGATCTCAGCCGTTATTCGACCTACATGGTCATCGGTCTCATCAGCATCATCGCGATCACACTGCTGAACATCTTCTTCATTCACAGCGGCGGTCTCGATCTGCTTCTTACCTATGTCGGTGTCCTGCTGTTCCTGGCGATCACCGCCTGGGATGTGCAGCGTCTGCGCGCCATGTATCTGCAGAGCTACAGCGACAGCGAACTGAGTTCCAAGATCGTCCTCTACGGGGCATTCCAGTTATATCTCGACTTCGTCAACCTCTTCATCCGGATCCTGCAGATCTTCGGCAGAAGAAAGAACTAAGCACTGAAGCAGGCCATGGCCTGCTTTTTTTATGGTACGATTAGGCTATGACAGCGAAACTCAGCGACAGTTATCTGTGGGAGGCAAGACAGCTTTTCGGAAAGGACTTTCCGGACTATCTTGATTCCTTTAAGGAAGAAAGCACACCCTCATTACGTATCAATACGACCAAGATCTCCGTGGAGGAGTTTTTAAAGATCGCGCCGTTCAAACTGGAACCGGTGCCCTGGACGGACAACGGCTTTTACTATGACCCGGAAGACCGTCCCGCTCTGCATCCGTACTATTATGCAGGTCTGTATTATCTGCAGGAAGCTTCAGCGATGGTGCCGGCAGCCTTTCTGCCGGTAGAGGAAGGTGACAAAGTCCTCGACTGCTGCGCCGCTCCCGGAGGAAAAGCGACCGAACTGCTGAACAAACTGAAAAACAGCGGCTCCCTGATCGCGAATGATATTTCCGCGACCCGGGCGGCTACGCTTCTGCACAATGTCGAAAGCTGGGGCTGTGAGAATTACGCGGTGACCGCGGAGGATCTGCGCAAGCTCGCGCAGCGCTGGCCTCTTACGTTTGAGCGCATCCTGCTTGATGCACCCTGTTCCGGACAGGGCATGTTCCGCAAGGATCCGGCTCTGATCCGCTCCTACAACGAAAAAGACAGCAAAGCCTATGTGCCGCTGCAGCAGGAACTGCTCGACTGCGCCCTGGGCATGTTGAAGGAGGGCGGAACGCTCCTGTATTCGACCTGCACGTTCTCGATCTGTGAGAATGAGAGCGTGATCGCTTACGCTCTGGAAAAACACCCGGATGTGCATCTTCTGCCGTTACCGAAATATCCCGGATTCATGCCGGGAAGAAACGGAATGGAGGAGTGCGTGCGTCTGTATCCTCATAAACTGCGTGGAGAGGGCCATTTTGCGGCCTTACTGGAAAAGACGGGAGAGAATGCTCCGAAACCGGAAAAGCCCGGAAAACAGGCTGAGATCCCTGATGTGCTGAAGACATTCCGTCATCCTTTTACTAACGGCAGTTTCCGCCGGATCGGCGAGAAGCTTTATTTCCTGCCGGAAGAACTGGAAGGTCTTGAGAAACTGCGTGTCCTGCGCTCCGGTCTTTTGATCGGCGAATACAGCAGAGACCGTTTTGAATATGCGCACAGCTTCGCCCTGGCGATGAAAAAAGAAGAGTTCGACAATGTCCTGGATCTCTCTGCGAACGATATCCGGACATTGAAATATCTCAAAGGGGAGACGATCGAGGCAGAGAAAGATCTTAAGGACGGACTGGTGCTCGTCTGCGTTGATTCCTTTCCCCTCGGCTTCGCCCAGAACAAAAACGGGACCCTCAAGAATAAGTACCCGAAAGAAAGAAGGATGCGCTGATGCGGCTCGATAAATATCTGGCGGACATGTCCCTGGGGACCCGCAGCGAAGTGAAGGATCTGATCCGCAAGGGAAAGATCACCGTCAACGAAAAGACCGTCAAGGATGCCTCTTATCAGGTCAAGGACAGCGACATCGTCGCCTGCAGCGGACAGGAAGTCTCTTATGTGGAATATGAATACTATCTTCTGAACAAACCGCAGGGCTATATCTGTGCCCTGGAGGATAAACGCCATCCGGTGATCATGGAACTGATCCGCTCAAAGCGCAAGGATCTCGTTCCGGTCGGCAGGCTTGATCTTGATACGGAAGGGGCGATCCTGATCACCAATGACGGACATCTGAATCATTTCCTGCTGTCGCCGAAAAACCACGTTCCCAAGACCTATTATGTTGAAACAGATAAAGCGATCCCGGAAACAGCTGTTGAACTGTTTGCGCAGGGCGTCGATCTAGGTGATTTTACCGCCGCTCCGGCGGAACTCCGGCTGCTGGAGGAACGCAAAGCCGAGCTGACGATCCATGAGGGAAAATTTCATCAGGTGAAGCGGATGTTTGAAAAAGCCGGCTGCACCGTGACCTTCTTAAAGCGTCTGCGTTTCGGACCGCTGGATCTGCAAGGACTCCCGACCGGGGAATACCGCAGCCTGAGCGAAGAAGAGATCAACGAATTAAAAAAAGATCAGCCAAGCGACTGATACAGCGCGAGGTTGATCTTTTTCATTCTCTGTTTATCGACTTTGCAGACCGCGCGGTCATAGGTGAATAAGCCGTTGCATTCGTCTTCGACGTCACTCACCTGGGTGTAGATCGCGCCGCAGAGACCTTTGGGGATATGGGCGCGGACATCACGCTCATAGAGCTTCTCAAGCCCTGCCATATAGGCTTCCTGGTCTTTATAGTTCTTATAGCCGCCCGGATGCGCGGATTCGACATGTTCCTTATCGACGAAGGCATAGCCGCCGAATTCGCTCAGCAGGACGATCCTGCCGCCTTTATCGGGCCGGAAAGCATAGGGACGGAAATAGATATGTTTGGAGAGAAAATCCCCGGTATTCTGATCGAACCAGCCGCTGGTCGAATCGATCAGACGGTATGGATCTTTCTGTCGGAAAAATTCCGTGACTTTGACTGCGTCAAACTGTCCCCAGCCCTCATTGAACGGAACCCAGCCGCAGAGCGAGACGCAGTCATGCAGTTGTTTTAAGATCTCTTCCGCTTCCCGGTAGTACTGTTCCTGGCCGCTGAGACTTTCACGGGCGAAGCGTTTATACTGATCGTCTTTATGGGCGATGCCGAGCGTTCCTTCGACCATCGTCAGCAGTTTGGAATACGTACTGCCGCCGTTGGGAATATCCTGGAAGACCAGGATGCCGAGACGGTCGCAGTGGTAGTACCAGCGCCGGCATTCTACTTTGACGTGTTTGCGCAGGAAATTGAAACCCATCTCCTTAATGGCTTCCAGTTCATCCGTGAGCGCTTTTTCACAGGGGAAGGTGTAGATGCTTTCGGAAATATAACCCTGATCGAGCAGACCGCTCAGGAAGACCGGCTTATGATTGAGACAGAAACGTTCGAGACCGCTGCGGTCTCTTTCTTTGGTGAAGCAGCGCATGCCGAAGTAGGAGCGGACCTCATCCTCCCCGGTATTGATGATCAGGTCATACAGGAACGGATCCTCGGTCGTCCAGGGCCGGAAACCGGGCAGGGAGATGGAGAAGTCCTTTTCGGCGCTCGCGATCTCGGTGACGGTCTTTCCTTCCGCCAGTACCTTGACATGAACATTATGGAAGTTTCCCTTCAGACGCAGAGCGACTTTCTCCTTGTCGAAAAGAGGAATGATCTTTATTTCTTCGACCGCTTCTTCCGACAGCTCCTCGATCCAGACGCTCTGCCAGATCCCGGCTGTGGGGGTATAGAAGATCCCGCCGTGCTTTAAAGCCTGTTTGCCGTAAAGGCAGTCACCGGTATTGGTATAGTCGCGTACCCGGACTTCCAGGAGATTGTTTTCCTCTAAAAGATCACCGATCTCAAAGGCGAAAGCGGTATAGCCGCCGCTGTGACTGCCGAGCCGTTTCCCGTTCAGTGTGACTTCTGCGATCTGATCGACTGCTTCAAAATGCAGCAGCGCCCGTTTCTTTGTCTTCGTAAAGGTGAATTCCTTCTTATAGAACAAAATCTCCTGCGGCTGCAGGATGTGTTCAACCCCGGAAAGCGGGGAACCGGCCGGGAAGGGTACGAGGATCTCTCCTTCTTCCAGAGAGCCTCCATTACCGTCCAGGATCGAATACTGCCAGCTTCCGTTCAGACAGAAGAAAGAATCGCGTACGAACTGCGGACGCGGATATTCGCTCAATGGACAGCTGCGGTCAATGGTATTGCTGTAAGGTGTTTTCAGTTTCATCAGTTTCATTATAACCCAAAGCAGGGGAACACATTTTGACAGGAAGCGAAAAACAGAAGAAAATGAATGAGATATGAAAACGATCGAAGTCGTGGCGGCCGTGATCCGCGCGCAGAACAAAGTCTTCGCGACCCAGCGGGGGTATGGCGAATTCAAGGATGGCTGGGAGTTTCCCGGCGGCAAGATCGAAGAAGGGGAGACTCCGGAAGAAGCTCTGCGAAGAGAGATAAAGGAGGAGCTTTCCACGGAGATCGCTGTCGGCGGACATATCCTGAGCGTTGAGCAGGATTATCCTTCTTTTCATCTGCGAATGCATTGTTACTGGGCAGAGATCCTCAAAGGAGAGCTTGAGCTTCTCGAAGCAGAGAATGCCTGCTGGCTAACTGCGGAGGAACTCTATTCCGTGGACTGGCTGCCTGCGGACCTTGAGGTCGTAAAAACCGTTGAAAAAGCGTTAAAAGGAAAGGAAACCAAGGAATGAGCACCTGGATCGCATCGGATGCAGTCGTTTTCGGGGATGTCCGTTTCGGAGAAGACTGCTCTGTCTATTATCACTGCGTTGTCCGCACCGAGGAAGGAAAGATCGTGTTCGGAGAGAAGACGAATCTGCAGGACAACTGTATCGTCCATAACGAAAAAGAATACCCCGTCATCATCGGTGACCGTGTGACCGTCGGCCACGGCTGTATCCTGCATGGCTGCCAGGTCGGCGATGATTCTTTGATCGGGATGGGTTCGATATTGCTGAATGGCGCGAAGATCGGCAAGAACTGTCTGATCGGGGCCGGCAGTCTGATCTCGGGAAACACCGTGATCCCGGATGGCAGCGTTGCCTATGGACGTCCGGCCAGAGTCATCCGTCCGATCCGTGAGGATGAGATAAAAATGATCGCGGACGAGGCGGAATACTATCTGAAGATCAAGCCGCTTCATGCGCAGAAAGACAGGAAATAAAAAAGATCCGTCTGTCCGGTATCCGGAGTGGACGGTCTTTTTTCATAACATGCGTTTATAGATATCCAAGGTGCTCTTCATCTGGTAGCCCAGAAGCCAGGCAGCGTCGTTGTATTCCGTTGTCTTTTTCAGGACATCCAGAAGGGGAAGGATGTCTTTTTCGGTCTCCTCGATGTATTCACAGATCTTGCTGCGGCTGAAGCCCCAGGACATCGTCGTCAGGTTGTTGCAGCGGTCGAGGCATTTGATCAGCGCTGCTTTGGGGTTTTCCTTCAGACCGGCGAAATACTTCTTCAGCATTTCCGCTTTGTCCGGATCGTCCTTCTTTTTGGTCATCCTGGCGACCAGATCCTTCGCTTCCCCGCTGACCGGCAGGTCCTCCAGCGTATATTCCGTATCTTCGACGACATCGTGCAGAAGGCAGGCGGCGATCAGGGCGTCATCGTGGAAGCCCAGGGCAAGGGCATGACAGGCAACATTCAGCGGGTGGTAGATGTAGGGGATATCGGTGTTCTTGCGTCTCTTGCCTCTATGCGCCATTTCCGCGAAGTCGACGGCTTTCAGGGTATCCGCCATCCGGAAACTCTTGGCGGTCGTCTTGATGAATGTCTTCATGTGCGTCCAGTCATACAGCGCGTCGGTCGTTTTGAAATCGTAGATCCTCTCTTCTGTCAGATAGGACAGGGATACATCGAATTCTTTTGCCAGAGCGATCAGCTTGGCGGTATCCGGCAGATATTCATCCCGTTCCCAGGAAGAGACTGCCTGAAAGGATACATTCAGTTTTTCTCCCAGCTTTTCCTGTGTCAGACCTTTTTCCTCGCGCAGACCGCGGATCCTGCTTCCCAGACTCATACGATCACCTCCGTACACTTACATTATAAAGTATGCTTACTATTCCTTCCATCGTGCGGAACGGGAAAAGAACGGAACGGATTCAAGTCACACTTGAGATCATCTGAGAGAATATACAATGTTCATCCGGTCAAAAAAACAGACCTTGTTATGAAGGTCTGTTTTTCAAACTTATACAATCAACTGTTTATGCTTGGCTTTATTACAGTGTTTGCCGATCGGGCAGGTCGTACAGGAGACTCTATCGCTCCGCAGTTCTCTGACTGCCCAGAAGATGACGAGTCCAAGGACGATCAGTACCGCGATCGTTCCCAGATTGTCGATCAGGAGCTTAAGCATGTACAGCTTCTAAATTGCGGCGCGGTTTGCGCACCAGAGCCCAGACAAAGGCGGCCAGAACTGCGACAGCGACGATCGTCCAGACATTGAAGATCTTGTAGACCAGAAGGTTTCCGAGATGGTAGATGATGAAGGCGATGACATAGGCGTAACCGCATTCCCACGCGATCGCGAACCAAGTCCACTTGCGGTCGTTCATTTCTCTCTTTATCGCGCCGATCGCTGCGAAGCAGGGAGCGCATAAGAGGTTGAAGGCTAACAGCGAGTAAGCAGCGGTCTTTGTGTAGCTGGCTGCGAACTGTGCCCAGAACTCAACACCTTCCTCGGATTCAACGATCGTACGGAAGAGGATACCGAAGGTACCGACAACGTTTTCTTTCGCAACGAGGCCAGTAAGGGTAGCTACGGTGGAGCGCCAGTCACCGAATCCGAGCGGAACGAAGATCAGACCGAAGACGCTGCCGAGCTTAGCGGCAATGGAACCGTCAACAAGACCGGCTTCGATCGCTTCTTCGGCATCGATATCAAGATATCCGAAGGCACCGTTGTTCCAGCCGAAGTGAGTGATGACATGAACGAAGATCGTGGATAAGAGGATGATCGTTCCTGCCTTTTTGACGAAAGCAGCCGCTCTTTCCCAGACGGAATGGAAGACGTTGCTTAAACGCGGCATATGGTAAGCCGGCAGTTCCATAACGAACGGCGCCGGGTCACCCTCGAACAGTTTGGTCTTCTTCAGGATGATACCGGAGGTAACGATCGCGAAGACACCCAGGAAGTAGGCGCTGACACCGACAAGACCGGATTCTCCGAAGACCGCGCCGGCGATCATGGCGATGACCGGAAGTTTCGCGGAGCAGGGGATGAAGGTCGTTGTCATAACTGTCATACGACGGTCTCTTTCGGATTCGATCGTACGGCTTGCCATAACACCGGGCACGCCGCAACCGGTACCGATCATCATTGGGATGAAGGATTTACCGCTTAAACCGAAACGACGGAAGATACGGTCCATGATGAAGGCGATACGCGCCATGTAGCCGCATTCCTCAAGCAGCGCCAGGCAGACGAATAAGACGATCATCTGCGGCAGGAAGCCGAGGACAGCGCCGACGCCGGCGACGATACCGTTGACGATCAGTGAGCTCAGCCATTCCGCACAGTTGATGCTGGCGAGGAAGGACTCGATGGCCGGCGGGATGATCTCGCCGAACAGGACATCATTGACCCAGTCGGTACCGATCGTACCGATGGTCTGGATCGAGAGATAGTAGACCAGGAACATGACGACCGCGAAGATCGGCAGAGCCGCGAAACGGTTGGTAACGATACGGTCGATCTTATCGGATGTCGTCAGATTGCCTCTGTTCTTTTTCTTGTAGGAGGCGGCGGTGACTTTTTCGATGTATTCGTAGCGGTTGCCGGTGATGATGGATTCCGCGTCATCATCGTATTTTTCCTCTACGGATTTGATCTCTTTCTCGATGTGATCAAGAACGGACTTGGAGACACCAAGCTTCTCGATCGCTTTTTCATCTCTTTCGAAGAGCTTGATCGAATAGAATCGCTTCTTGGAATCCGGGACGTTCTGCAGCGCGCTTTCCTCAATGTGAGCGAGGCAGTGTTCGACTTCGGCATTGAAGGGATGTTCGCTGCGCGGAGCGCTCTTCTTGGTGATCAGTTCGCGTACAGCACTTACCGCGTCATCAGTATTGGTCCTGTTGACGGCGGACATCAGAACGACTTTGGCTCCGAAGGCTTTTTCGAGTTCCGCTGTGTTGACCGTGTCACCGTTCTTTTCGATGACATCCGCCATGTTGATGGCGATGACCATCGGGATGTTCAGCTCGGTGAGCTGTGTTGTCAGATAAAGGTTACGCTCAAGGTTCGTACCGTCGACGATATTGATGATACCGTCCGGATCTTCATCGAGCAGATAGTTACGGGCTACGACTTCCTCCAGTGTATACGGGGAAAGGGAGTAGATACCCGGAAGGTCTGTGATGATGACATCTTTATCTTTACGGTAGCGGCCTTCTTTCTTTTCGACAGTAACACCCGGCCAGTTGCCGACGTACTGATTCGAACCAGTCAGCGCATTGAATAAGGTTGTTTTACCACTGTTCGGGTTACCGGCTAATGCGATCTTCATTCTGCAATTACCTCAACTTCCACCTGTTCAGCATCTTCCTTACGGATGCTGAGTTCATATCCGCGGATATTCAGCTCGATCGGGTCTCCGAGCGGTGCTACTTTACGGACAAAGATCTCGACCCCCTTGGTGATGCCCATGTCCATAATGCGGCGGCGTACAGCTCCGGCGCCGTGGATCTTGACCACTTTCGCGCTTTCGCCGACATTTACTTCTTTTAACGTCATAGATTCTCCCTCCTAGACTATGATCTTCATCGCCATTTCCTTGGAGATGGCGACCCTAGATTCCTTAATGTTGACAATGATGTTCCCGTCGATCCGGGTGATGATCCGGACGAAGGCGCCGACGACAAAGCCGAGCTTCTCCAGATGGAGACGCAGATCCTGGCTTCCGCCGATCCGCTTTATCATCAGTTCCTCATTGATGTTTGCAAGAGCTAATGGCATATTTACTCCTTCAGGTAGTTAGAAATACCTAACAAGAAGTTAGCACGCACTAACACAATTGTCAATGATTTTTATTAGTAGAACCTAACATCCTGCCAACTTCCGGAAAAGGTCGAAAGACTGGAAAAAACATGCATTTAAGGTAAAATAAATACAAGGAGCAACTCATGACAAAAACAGAATCACTTGAGGACTATCTGAAGGCGATCTATACGCTTTCCCAGGAGAAGAAAACGGTCCGCGCGATCGACATCGCGAAACATTTCTCCTTTTCCAGACCAACTGTTTCAGTCGCTTTGAAGCAGTACAAAAATGAAGGGTATATCACGATCGACGATTACGCGATCCATCTCACGGATAAGGGACTGGAGATCGCGCTCAATGTGTTCGAACGGCACGAAGTTCTGGAACAGATCCTCATGAAACTCGGCGTCGATAAGGATACGGCGCATCATGACGCTCATCTGCTGGAACATGACCTCAGTGATAAGAGCTTCGAGGCGATCCACAAAGCCGCAAAGAAAATGCTGAAATAAAAAAAGCAGGGAAACCTGCTTTTCGTTTTTCAAAAATTCCATTACTTCTCAGTCAGCGTCGATCAGCGCGACGGTCAGGTCGTTGATATTGGTTCCGGTCGGTCCGGTGAACAGCAGCTGTCCGACTGCTTCAAAAGCGTGATAGGAATCGTTTTCCGCAAGATACAGGGCGGGATCGATCCCTTTTTCTTTCATGGCAGACAGTGTGTCGCCATCCGCGTAGGCGCCGGCCGCATCGGTCGGTCCGTCAGTCCCATCGGAGCCGAGGGAGAACACGGCAGCATTGTGTCCGGCAAGTGTTTCGACAGCCGCCAGGGCAAGTTCCTGGTTCCTGCCGCCAAGGCCTTTTCCGCGCAAAGTAACGACGGTCTCACCGCCCTCGATCAGGGCGATCTTCGTATGGGTCTTTTTCGCGAGCTGTACCGCTTTTTCAGCAAGTTCCTTTCCGGCGACCCTCGCTTCTCCCTGCAGGGCAAGGTTCAGGACACGGGTCTCGTAGCCGAGCTTCTTGCAGATCTCCTCCGCTTTCTGACAGAGGATCGCGATATTGCCGGCAAGGGCAGTCGCGACGTTCCCAAGTTCTTTGGGAGTCTCTTCTTTTAAGAGAGCGAGAGTCTTCTCATCGATCTGAAGCTTATATTTTTCAACGATCCGCAGAGCGTCCTCACAGGTCGAGGAATCGGGATAAGCGGGACCGCTGCCGATCATATCGAGTGGATCACCGAGGATATCGCTGAGTATAATGCTGAAGACATGAGCCGGAGCGCATTTCAGGGCGAAACGGCCGCCTTTGACCGCGCTGAGGCGTTTACGCAAAGTATTGATCTCTTCGATCGAAGCGCCGCATGCCAGAAGCTGGCGGTTGAGATCCTGCAGTGTCTCAAGAGGTATAAGAGGCAGTTCAAAAAGGGCGCTCGCCCCTCCGGAGAGAAGGAAAAGGATGGTATCTTCTTCCTTCAGGTCACTGACGAGCAAAAGAGCTTCTTCAGCGGCTTTCAGGCTGTTTTCGTCCAGGACCGGGTGTCCCGCCTCGAAGATCTCACAGTTCGCGAGGGGACCTTTCGCGTGACCGTATTTGGTGATCACGATGCCCCGGTCAACGGTGATCTCTTTTAAAGCGGCGCCGGCCATCTGCCATGCTGCCTTTCCGACAGCGACCAGGATCGTTCTGCCCGCGGTTTTTTTGAATTTGCTTAAAGCCTCCCTGACTGCCTGGTCCGGAAGGATCGCGTCTAATGTGTAACGGATGATCTGTCCGGCATCTTTGTATAGCTTCGCATTCATACTTTCATTATAGCGTGCCTGCTGATTTTTCAGCCATTGATGCGGAAATACGCTAAAATAATAGTAAGAAATACAAGAGGATATAATTCTATGAAAAAAACCGGTAAATCTCTGGCGATGCTGCTGATTTGCCTTGTTCTGGCATCGGTATGCATGTTTGCGGCGAACCGTATCCAGCAAAGCAATGGCACCGTAACGATCAGTGACGGAACGACAGTGCGCTACAAACTTTACAAGCCTGTCTCGGCGACCGAGACCAGTAAAGCCCCGGCCGTACTTCTTCTGCACGGCTATCAGAACGACCATGAGACCTGCGCGGCTTACGCGATCGAACTCTCCAAAAGGGGATACGTCGTTCTTTCCCTGGATGAATACGGTCACGGCGCTTCTACGACAGGTCTGCTCAACCGCGGGTACGTCAATCATAAAGTCACTGTCAACTACGGTAACGACTCCGAAGCCGACGGCACCTATGTAAAGATCGGCGGCGCGGACCGCTACAAGCTGATGATGAACTTCTCGAATCTGTCCTTCTTCAACGATCATTATTCCAAGGACGAAGAGGGCAACGCGATCAGCGATTCGAGCTGCGGCGGGATCGAAGCTTACCGCATCCTTTCCGAACTGCCTTATGTCGATAATACAAAGATGGCAGTCAGTGGACATTCCATGGGCACCTGGTCCAGCTGGAGCGTAGCCGCTGCCTATTCCGGTACGCCGATCGAACCGGTCGCAGTCGTTCTGCAGTGCGGTGAACTGTTCCGCAACAGCGTCTACGATCCCTCGATCCATTTCAATAATGTGCTGCTTCTGCAGGCGAAATACGATGAATTCTCCTATTTCCGCGATTATGAGCCGATCGTCAGCGACGCGCTATTAAAAACGCCGCTGCGCTATGAATTCCTGGGCACGACCCCGGAAAAGGCGGCCTGGAATACAACGTTCGGTGATTTTGCCGACGGCAGCGCGAGACGGATGCAGCTGCTTTACACGAACCATCGTCTGACGACACATGACGCCGCCGGTCTTGAAACGGCTCTGGCCTGGTTCGATGCCGCCAGCGGACATACATCTTCCATTGCCTATAACGATCTGAGCGCGATGAATAAGGAATGGCTGACACTGGCTGCCATGCTGCTGACACTGGCGGCGATGTTCCCGCTCATGTCGCTGCTTCTGGAAACAGGGTTCTTCCATTCTGTCGTTCAGCCGCTTCCCAAGGAAACGACGATGATGAAGCGCGGATCCTGGTGGCGCGGGGCGCTGATCACGATCCTGATCGCCGGTTTCTCCTTCCCGTTCATGACCCAGCTCGGACACGGTCTTCTGCCGCTGCCGGAGAAGATCTTCCGCATGACGGTCGGCAACGGTTTCCTAAGCTGGTACGGTTTCCTGATCCTGATAATGGTCATTACAAACGTGATCGGCAATCACGGCCGTAAAAAACGTGGGGAAGCCAAAGACCTTACCGCCAAAGGGCTTGGCAGCGTAGAATGCAAGGAACATATCGACTGGAAGCTTTTCGGCAAGTCGCTGTTTCTGGCCTTGCTGATGACAGGCATGGTCTATCTCATGAACTGGGTATTCTCGAAGCTGTTTGACCTGGATCTGCGGATCATCTGGCCGTTCTTCCGTCCGTTCACCGGATTACGCTTCCTGCAGTTCCTTGTCTATATCCCAGTCTTCGCGCTGTTCTATATCATGAACAACTCCAAGATCTTTGCCTCTTTCCGGACAAAGTCCACCTATAAAGAAGGGGCAGCCGGATTCTTCGGTGACTGGTGCAAGAATTTCTTCCTCATGGCCGGGGGCATCGTGATCATCACGCTGATCGAGTACATCCCGTTCTTCATGAATATCTCACCGGGTGCCGATCTTCTGTTCGGCAGCACCTTCGGCGGACCGTTCATGTCACTGCTGATCCTGTTCCTGCCGCAGATCCTCTGTTTCTCGCTTATCGGAACGATCTGTTACCGCAGAACGCATAATATCTATACCGGAGCTCTCGTCATCGCGATCCTGGCATGCTGGATCGTGACCGGCGGATCTTCCTTCCTCTGATAAAAAAACGATTCCCGGAAGGGGGAATGAAAAAAGCGGCTGTTTCCGATCACGGAGCAGCCGCTTTTCAAATAAGCAACAAAAAAAGCCTTGTACAAGGCGTTTTCTCAAAGTGGTGATCCCCTAGGGTTAGTAAAGTATGCTTAAATAGCTGAAATTCTGCATTTTTGCATAGTTTTTGCATAAACTTACCTTTTGTTGATTGCCTCCTCTTTGTCTTCTTTTGAGGATCTGGCATAGCTCAAAGTCATAGA
>JAFRLM010000005.1 GCA_017431225.1 Erysipelotrichaceae bacterium
CACATGTGAATAATTAGAACGCGCAAATTCCAAAACAGTGAAGGTCTTACCACACTGACGCACACCTTTGATCACCAATGGTTTTCTATTTGGATCGGTCTTCCAATTATTCAGCCGCTCTGTTATTTTTCGTTTCAGCATACATTTCACCACCTGCAAACTAATTATATAACTTTTTCAAGCGACTTTTTATAAATTTATGCGATTTTTTTAAGTGACTTTCAGAGCAATTCGTGGTAATTTCATTCCCACTCAATGCTTGCCGGAGGCTTGGAGGTGATGTCCAGAACTATCCGGCACACGTCATTCATTTCATTAACGATGCGCTGCGAAACGCGGCACAGCACATCATAAGGCAGCTGAACCCAGTCTGCCGTCATGAAGTCATCTGTTGTGACTGCCCGCAGTGCGATCACGTTTCCGTAGATCCGCTCATCTCCCATTACGCCAACGCTTCGTGCTCCGGTCAGAACGGTAAAATACTGGCTTATCATTCCTGTCAAACCGGCTTTCTCGATCTCCTCGCGGAAGATCGCATCGCTCTCCTGAACGATTCGGACCTTTTCCGGCGTTACTTCCCCGACAACCCGGACCGCCATGCCGGGTCCCGGGAAAGGCTGCTTACAAACGAGTTCCGGAGGAAGTCCGAGTTTTTCGCCAAGGCTGCGCACTTCATCCTTGAAAAGCAACCTCAGCGGCTCGATCAGTTCCGTAAAACCGAGTTCGGCCGGCAGGCCGCCGACGTTATGATGGCTTTTGATGACAGATGCGTTGACTGCCTGTCCGCTTTCGATCACATCCGGATAGATCGTACCCTGTGCAAAATACCCGATCTTCCCGAGCTCTGCGGCTTTCTCACGGAAGACTTCGATAAAATCTTTTCCGATGATGTGTCTTTTCTCTTCCGGATCGCAGACGCCTTTTAGATCCGCAAAAAACCTGGATGCCGCATCCACGCGGACAAAATGCACCGGGAACAGATCTTGAAATATACTGCAGACCTGTTCGCTTTCGTTTTTACGCAGCAGTCCGTGGTCAACGAAGACGCAGACCAGATTGTCTCCGATCGCGCGCTGGATCAGCGCAGCTGTAACAGCGGAATCAACGCCTCCCGAAAGCGCCAGCAGCACCTTCTCTTCTCCGACGGTTTTCCGTATCGCGGTAACAACTGTTTCGAGGTAGGTATCCATCGTCCAGTCTCCCGCGCAGTCACATACTTCGTACAGAAAATTCCGCAGGATCGTTTTTCCTTCTTCGGTGTGTGTTACTTCCGGATGGAACTGTACGCCATATATTTTTCTGTCCCTGTCTTCCATGACTGCGACCGGACAGTTTGCCGAGCTTCCGGTGACTTTAAATCCCGTAGGAGCTTCCGTGACCTGCCAGGTGTGGCTCATCCAGCAGACGGTCACGTCTTTTGTATCTTTCAGAAGTCCGCTCTTATCTTCCGGGAGAACTTCCGTCCTTCCATATTCCCTGTCTTTGGCTTTCTTAACTTTCCCGCCAAGCATCTTGGCTGTCAGCTGCATGCCGTAACAGATACCCAGGACCGGGATGCCCAGCGTGAAGATCCCGGGATCGCAGAAAGGGGCGCCGTCCTGTTCAACGCTTGCCGGACCGCCGGAAAGGATGATTCCGGAAGGCTGCATCGCCTTTATTTTTCCGGATTGCATATTAAATGGGATGACCTCCGAATAGATATGCTGTTCCCGCACCCGGCGGGCGATCAGCTGTGTATACTGACCGCCGAAGTCGAGTATCAGGATCTTTTCATTTTTCTTTTCCATCAGTCAGCTCCAAAAAGCAGCTCTCTGTACGTCGGGATCGGCCAGATCTGTCTGTCACATACCAGTTCAAGACGGTCAGCGTCTTTTCGCAGTGTTGTCATCAGCGGAAGAATATCATCTCTAAAATAGCACGCTATTTTCATTGCGCTTTCCGGAAGTTTCCGATTGAGTTTTTCGTCCAGTTCCTTTGTGCATCCGGACAACGAGGCGAGTAACGAGTGAACACTTTTCAACGTGCTTGCCGCATATCCGTTCTCTTCGTAAAGACCAACTTCCTTTTCTGTCTTCACTGTCTGCATCAGTTTTTCCTCCTGCTTCAGTCCGGCAGGCAGCAGATCTTTTTTCAACATATCCAGCATGGTCTTCGCTTCGATGTTGATCGTCTTCCAGTATTTCTCCAGATAGATCTCATAACGGGACAGCAGTTCCTTTTCGGAAAGAACGTTATTGTCCGTGAAGACTCTTACGTTCTTTTCATCGAGATAATGCGCCAGCGCTTCCGGTGTGGAAGGATAATTGCTGAGACCGCGTCTTTTGGCTTCTTCCAGCCAGGAGGTGTCATAGCCGTTGCCGTTGAAGATGATCCGCCCATGCTCGTTTACGACTCTCTTGATCAGATCATGGATCGCACCGCTGCGGTCTTCGGCTTTTTCGAGTTCGTTCGCAAAACCTTTCAGTTCTTCCGCGATCACGGTATTCAGGACTGTGTTCGGTGTAGCGACCGACTGGCTTGAACCCGGCATACGGAATTCAAACTTATTTCCGGTGAAGGCAAACGGTGAAGTCCGGTTGCGGTCGGTGTTGTCTTTCGGGAAAGCCGGGATCGTATTAACGTTGACCCGGAAAGGAGCTCTCCCGTGACTGACCGTCTCTTCATCATTGGCGATATTCTGCAGGATCTCTGTCAGCTCATTGCCCAGGAAAACCGATACGATCGCCGGCGGCGCTTCCGAAGCGCCAAGGCGGTGATCGTTTCCGGCAGAGGCGATCGAGATACGGATCAGATCCTGGTATTCATCGACCGCCTTGATGACGGCGCATAAGAACAGCAGAAACTGCGCGTTTTCCGCCGGGGTATCGCCCGGCTCGAGCAGATTCACCCCGGTGTCTGTCTTCATCGACCAGTTATTATGCTTGCCGCTGCCGTTGACTCCGGCAAAGGGCTTTTCGTGCAGCAGGCATTCCAGACCGTGTTTCTTCGCGGTCTTTTTCATGACTTCCATCGTCAGGTTGTTCTGATCAACAGAAACATTTGTCGTTAAAAAGTTATTTGCGAGCTCATGCTGGGAGGGCGCGACCTCGTTGTGTTCGGTCTTAGCCTGGATCCCCAGCGCCCAAAGCTCCTCGTTGAGGTCCTTCATGAAAGCGGAGACACGGGTCTTGATCGATCCGTAATAATGATCATGCATTTCCTGTCCCTTCGGCGGCATCGCCCCGAAAAGGGTGCGTCCGGTAAAGCGCAGGTCTTCTCTCTCGTCATAGTATTTCTTATCGACCAGGAAGTACTCCTGTTCCGCGCCGACCGTCGTTTTGACATGATCGACATTCTCGTTTCCGAAGATATGCAGGATGCGCATCGCCTGTCTGTTCAGCGCGTCCATCGAGCGCAGCAGCGGTGTCTTATGGTCCAGGGCTTCGCCGCTGTAGGAAGCGAAGACCGTCGGCAGACACAGGATCCCATCCTTGATAAATGCATAGGAAGTCGGATCCCAGGCAGTGTAGCCTCTCGCTTCAAAAGTATCGCGCAGACCTCCTGACGGGAAGGAAGAGGCGTCCGCTTCGCCTTTCACGAGATTTCCTGGCGAAAAGACGAGTTTGATACTTCCGCCGCCGGCGGTGGATACGAAGCTTTCGTGTTTTTCCGCTGTCGCTCCGCTCAAAGGATGGAACCAGTGGGTGAAATGGGTGGCGCCGTTTTCGATCGCCCACTGTTTCATTGCCTCGGCGATCTCCTCAGCCAGAGCCGCGTCGAGCGCGGTGCCGTTTTTCAGGGTTCTGTGCAGCTCATTGTACGTTTTGTCGGAAAGTCTCTCCTTCATCACCTTGTCGTCGAATACTTTGCTGCCGAATGTTTTCATGATGTCTGTCATCCGAGTTTTCCTCCTTCTTTTCTCGCAAGCGAATGGCGGATCAGGCCCTTAAAGAGCGGGTGCGCACGGTTCGGCCGGGACCGGAATTCCGGATGGAACTGCACGCCGACGAAGTAATCGTTGTCTGTTTCGATCGTTTCCACGATGTAGTTGTCCGGGGAGGTGCCGCTGAGCACGAGCCCATTTTTCTGCAGGATCTCCCGGTAGTCGTTGTTGAATTCATAGCGGTGGCGGTGTCTTTCCGCGATCCGCCCGCAGCCGTATTCCTCGCGGATACGGGTGTTCTCTTTGAGTACGCAGGGACAGGAGCCCAGACGAAGGGTCCCGCCTTTATCGGTCTTCTCGTTTTGGTCCGGCAGAAAGTCGATCACCTTATCCGGGGAGTCCGGATCGAATTCCCCGGAGTTCGCCTTTTTCAGACCGCAGACATCACGCGCAAATTCGATCACTGCGATCTGCATGCCAAGACAGATACCGAGATAGGGAACGTTTTTCTCACGACAATAGCGTGCTGTTATGATCATTCCCTCGATCCCTCTGTCGCCGAAGCCGCCCGGAACGATGATCCCGTCGCAGCCGGAAAGCTTCTCGGCAACGTTCTTCTTTTCGATCTTTTCGCTGTCGATCCATTTGATCTTCACCTTGACCCGGTAATGATAGCCGGCATGCGCCAGGGCTTCCACGACAGACAGATAGGCGTCATGCAGCGCGACGTATTTCCCGACAAGACCGATCGTAACGTTCTTTTTCGCGTGCTTGATATTTTTGACAAGTTCCTTCCATTCCTTCAGATCCGGCTCTGCCGTTTCAAGAGCCAGTTTGCGGCAGACCGCCTCATCAAAACCCTGCTTCTTCAGCATCAGCGGAACTTCGTAAAGAGTTTTGATCGTGCGGTTCTCGATCACGCAGTCGCGGTCGATATTACAGAACAGGGCGATCTTGTCGAAAAGCTCTTTCTCAAGCGGCTTGCCGCAGCGCAGAACAACGATATCCGGGGTGATACCTAATCCTTGCAGCTCCTTGACCGAATGCTGGGTGGGCTTGCTTTTGTGTTCCTTGCTGCATTCAAGATACGGCACCAGAGTAACGTGGATATAGAGAACATTGTTTCTTCCCTGTTCGATCCCGATCTGCCGGGCAGCCTCGAGGAAGGGTTGGCTTTCGATATCACCGACCGTTCCTCCGATCTCGCAGATCAGGACATCCGGATCGCTGTGACGCAGCGCGGAATAGATGAATTCCTTGATCTCGTTGGTGATGTGGGGAATGACCTGCACCGTCTTGCCCAGATACTCTCCCTTGCGTTCCTTCTGCAGCACGTTCCAGTAGACCTTGCCGGTCGTCAGATTGGAAAAGCGGTTCAGATCCTCATCGATGAAACGCTCATAGTGACCGAGGTCAAGATCGGTCTCGGCACCGTCTTCCGTTACATAGACCTCGCCGTGCTGAAGCGGGGACATCGTGCCGGGATCGACATTGATATAGGGATCGAGCTTCTGCGACACGACCTTCAGGCCTCTGGCTTTGAGCAGACGTCCTAAAGAAGCGGCAGTGATCCCTTTACCAAGTCCGGACACAACGCCTCCTGTTACAAAAATGATCTTTGCCATACATGGACCTCCAGAAAAAATAAAAAGAACATCTTTCGATGTCGTTTCCTAAAGCGGGTTTTTAAACCATCTCATGCAATCTTCCGCATGAGCATTTTTATCTTTCCGTACGGCCGTACTTCAATACTATTTCATTTTAGCGAGTTCGCTTTTTTGCTGTCAATAATATTTGTAAATAAATTTCTGAAAGTTGTTTTCATAATTATCATTCGCTTCCTATTAATGCGAAATTTCAGTTCAAATTCACAAACAACTCTGTTTTCTCTGCTATAATCAATAGAAAGAGGGGGGAACAGTACTATGAAATTTGATCTTTCTAAGAAACACTGTTATTACTTCAACGAGATCTCCAAGATCCCGCGCGGCAGCCGCAACGAAAAGGCGATCAGCGATTATATCGTCAATTTCGCCAAGGAACACGGCTTCACCTATGTGCAGGATAAAGTCTGGAACGTGATCGTTAACAAGCCGGCATCTAAAGGCTATGAAAAGAGTGAACCCGTCATTCTGCAGGCACATATCGATATGGTCTGCGAAAAGAATAAAAATGTTGAGCACGACTTTGAGAAGGATCCGCTTGAACTTTATGTCGACGAGGAAGGCTGGCTGCACGCAAAAGGCACGACCCTTGGCGCGGACGACGGTCAGGGCGTTGCCTATATGCTGGCGATCCTGGATGATCCGGACCTTCCGGCTCCGGCTCTGCAGTGTGTATTTACCTCGATGGAGGAGATCGGCCTTCTCGGAGCGATCGCGCTTGATCCGAAGGATCTGCATGCCAAACGCTATATCAACCTGGACTCCGGCGGCGAGAACCAGACCTGTGTCAGCTGCTCCGGCGGCGCCAGAGCCGTCATGTCCAAACAGCTTCACTTCAAGGAAGTCGATGCTCCGGCTTATCAGCTGCAGGTACGCGGTCTGAAGGGCGGTCATTCCGCCGGTACGATCCATCTCGAAAGAGGAAACTCGATCCTTTTGGCAGCGCGTATCCTTGAGGAGATGTCCGATACCGTAGAAGATCTGCGTATCGCGGATTTCAATGGCGGTCTCAAATTCAACGCCATCCCGCGTGAAGCGGATATCACTTTCACCACTATGACTCCGGTCGGCGATCTTAACGAAGCAGTCAAAGCTTCCGCAGATAAGATCAAAGCGGAGCTTCAGTTCTCCGATGAGGGATTCAGCGCGGAGATCGTTGAAGTCGATCCGGTCCTGGAAGCGATCGGCAAGAAGAAAACAAAGGAGATTCTCGATTTCCTGACTGTCATCCCGAACGGTCTGCTGCACCGTTCCATGGCGATCAAAGGACTGACGACAGCTTCTTTAAACGCCGGCGTCGCATATATCAAGGATGGCGTCTTCTATGTCGATGATCTGATCCGTTCCGCGGCAGCTTCCCATAACGACACGACGATCCGTCAGCTTGAGATCCTCTGCCCGCTCTTCGGTTTTGATTTCAAGGTCCAAGACCGGTATTACGGCTGGGAATACGAGCCCAAATCCAAGCTCCGTGAGATCCTGCGCAAAGTTCTGAAGGAAAAGGGCATTGAGATGAAGGAAGAATCCACCCACGGCGGACTGGAATGCGGTATCTTCAAGAGCAAGATCCCGGGACTCGATGTCATCACCTATGGTCCGATCTCGCACGGCGAGCATACGCCGGACGAGCGTCTTGACCTCGCCTCCTTCGACAGAGCCTACGACAACCTTCTGGCTGTATTAAAAAAGTGCAAATAATCTGCACTTCAAGAAGAACTGTCTGAACAGCGTCCGGTCTTCCGGACGCTTTTTTATATTCCGCCGCCGACACCGGCACCGCTGTTGAAACCAAAAAGAGCCACGCAAATAAGATCCGCAACAAACAGCGTTACGAGGACCGCACAGATCACGATCTGCCGTTTGCGCGGGAGAGAGCGCATCATTTCCCGGATCTTCGGTCCGGCGATATAGATACCGAACATCCCGCCGATCCCGAACAGCAGAAGTCCGGCAAAACAGATCCGGCCGTTGAGATTCAGGAACATCTCCTTATAGTCCCAGTAAGAGGCATTGTAGATGAAATCCAGGATCAGGCTGGCGGCGTATTCGAGAACCCCGCAGAGACCGACGATCATAAAGAACAGTTTCCCCGGATCGTTTTTATAGCGGTTGAGGAAAAAGATGATCGCCGTGCCGCCGCAGCCATAGATCGGCAGCCAGGGTCCGTAAAGCGTTCCCCGGTTGACCAGTTCGTGATTCTGCATGAGATGCAGCAGCACTTCCCAGCACCAGCCCGCGAAACAAAAGGAAAAGAAGATCGCGATCAGATCGGTCAGGCTGTATTCAGTGTCGATGACGATATCATCAACGAGATCGTCGAGCAGATAGAGCGGCGCTTTTGCCTCTCTGTTTTCCACATAGGGAAGTCCGTCAAATCCGGGTTCGATAAAGAAACGTTTGTCGATTTCCTTTTCCCGGAGGACGAAATAGAACTCCGTGTTCAGCTGGTACTCGAGCGGCAGCGCGACCAGAAGGCCGACGACAGGCACCGCCTTCAGGACCAGGATATAGATATAGGAGAGCTGCGTCAGGAACATGTTCCATTTATAGCCGTTCGTCATATCGGCGGAAAGCTTTTTGGCATCTTTCCAGCTGATCTGCGGATTCTCCGCCTGCAGATAAGGCACCATGGCATACTGATAAGCTTTATAGATGCCGCCAACGATCGTTAGCGACCATAAAAGGACGCTTCCGTGATAACAGAAACCGACCCAGATCAGATGCAGCAGATCCTTGCGGTGATAAGGCGCGAGGATGCGGCGGATCTTCACTTTTTCCTGCATGCGGTTTTCCATCAGGAAGCGTTCGCGTCCGATCAATGAAGCGTTCTGAATAAAGAAGCGCAGCAAAAGACTCAGCACAGCAGTCGCCAGCAGGAACCAGATGACCTCGCCTGGGTTGCGCTTAAAATAGGCGGCATTCGCGCCGAAGAGCTGAATGACCCAGGAATAGCTTTTTGTCAGTGCGTCGATCAGCGTCAGCGCGAGCTCGCTGTTGAGAAACGGGAAGCGGGCAAAGACCGGGAGATTCAGCACATGTTCTTTCAGGATCTCGATGTTGCTGACAGAGACCGTATTCTCCAGGCCGGCAACCTGATCGGCTACATTTACCCCGGCTGTCTGCGCGGCATTGGCAGCGCCGAGGAACGCGAAAAGAGCGCCGACAACGACCAGCGTCCACCAGGGTCCGACACCCTTTTTAAAGGCTGTGTCCCAGCTTCTTTTCCGTATCTGCCGATAATCCCAGTCTTTCATGGTAAACTCCCTATTCAAAGAAACGGTCGGCGATACGGGCGATATCGCTCCGTTCGCCAAGCTGCTTCCGCAACTCCTGCGCCTGGTAGACATTATCCGTAATGATCGCGTCTGCTTCACTCAGCAGGAATTTTTTCTGCGCGTCTTCCTCGTTCGGTGTCCAGACGAGAACGCCTTTTCCCTGTTCGTGCATTCGTTCGATCATATCTTCAGTCGCGGATTCTTCCTCCAGTCCGAGATAGTCACAGTTCAGTGCCGCGGTATCCCCGAACGTCAGAAAGGTCAGATAGGCCGTCTGCATATACGGATACTTTGTTTCCGCATAGTCGATCAGATCATATTTCAAAGAGATCAGGACGCACTGATCCGTCATCCCCTTTTCTTCGATCAGCGCAACGGCGTCATCGACCATCTTCGGATCGGCGCTGTCGCCCTTGAGTTCAACAAACAGGACGAGACGGTCCTTTGACGCGTCAAGGATCTCCTCGAAAGTGGCGACTTTTTCGGTCTTATCCGGATGATTCGGATCATGGATCTCCAGCTCCCGGATCTCCGCCAGAGTCATTTCTCCGGGTTTTTTGTTTACACCGGTAAGGCGGGCGAAAGTCGCGTCATGGTTGATGATATAGTAACCATCCAGCGTTCGCTGGATATCGATCTCGCTTCCGTAGACTCCCGCTTCCGCTGCGGCATTGATCCCGGCGACCGTATTTTCCGGCGCTTCCTTTCCGCCTGCCCGGTGCGCGATCAGAAGAACGCCGGGATCGGCCGGAAAGATCCGGTCAAAATTCTTTTCCATGCCCCACGAGCCTACGACAACAAAGATCAGCGCCGCGACGACCCCAAGCCAGACAAACGGATGAAAGCGGGAAGTGCGGACGGGCAGTCCGCTGTTTTCTTTTCCGCAATAGCGGTAATACAGTTCGGTCATCCGCAGCATATAGAAAGAGACGACATAACTGTTGAAAAAACTGAAAACGGCCGCGCCGGTCAACAGGATGAAAAGATAGAGGAATCTTCTGCTGACATCGATCCCGATAAAGACGATCGCCGCCGTTACCATTATGACCACAAAGATCAGGAACAGCAGAACGTTCATCGCGACGATATTCAGTCCGAAAAGGAGCGTCTGTTTCCAGTGATTCTTCCAGTTCTTCCTTACCAGTTCTTTCGAATGCCGGATCGAATCGCGGACACTCATTTTGTCGATAACGACACCGTGGATGCAGAAAAGGTTCCGGATACCGATATAAGCGAAAACAAGTAAAACCAGTACATATGCCAGGTGATAAAGCGGCGTGGATTCGATCACCGAAGTGATGAAGGAAGGGATATAAAGATCCCTGGTCAGTGCCATCGAGAACCCAACTCCGACAAGCGGCGCGATCAGCGCGATATAGAGTACGATCAGAAGTCCTTCCGGACACAGAAAAGCGCGGATCGAAAGCAGGCTCTCCTTAAGGGTGCTGCGGATCCGGTCCGGCTTGCCTTCGATCAGTTTTCCGGCATAAATGATCTTGGTGTTGATATCAAAGGCCAGGTACACAAAAAACACCGTCAGCCCGAACAGGATCAGAAGGATGCCCTGCCAGCTCGTAAACAGAAACATGAAGTCTCCGCTGCTGACGGCAACGCGTCCGGTCGAACGGAGGACCAGATCTGCCAGAGTTCTCAGGACCCACAGGATAACGATCAGCAATATGCCGACCACAAACTGATATTCAAACAGATCAAGCATCGACTGCCAGTATGGCTTCCAGATGCTGCGGCGTTTTTGTTTTTCCATTACTTCGATTTTATCACGCTGAAACAAGTGTTGTTAATTGATCAGGTTTTGAGCGCACCAGGAAAAGCCCTTCGCGCAGCGCTTTTCCGGATCGCGGAAATGATTTCCCTCATTCATCTCCAGAGTGCAGTGTTCAACTGTTCCGTCTTTCTGTAAAAGCTCAAGCTGCCTGCGGACACAGTCACCGACCGTCGCCATGACCGGATTCCGGGTCTTTTCTTCCTTGTCTCCGAGACTCAGATAGATCGTTTTGACAAGCGGAAAACGTGTCTCAGCATAAGAGATCCAATCCGGAAACCAGACCGACGGGGAAACGGCCGCGACAGCGCTGAAACGGTCTGTCTGATAGGCCGCCCACAAAGCGAAGAGCCCTGCCAGGGAATAGCCGCCCAGGATCACCGGAAGATCTTTCTGTCCGGCAAGTGCTTTATCTGTCAGCTCG
Source organism: Erysipelotrichaceae bacterium (assembly GCA_017431225.1). Lineage (GTDB taxonomy): Bacteria > Bacillota_I > Bacilli_A > Erysipelotrichales > Erysipelotrichaceae > RGIG5669. The sequence goes on from JAFRLM010000005.1 coordinate 11,009, forward strand.
TTAAGTGATCTCAGCGTTTCTTCCGCACCGGCACCAAAGCCTTCCTTTCCGAAGACCGGCGGCGCTTCCCAGGGCGAGAGATCCGTATTCCAGTTGTTTATCGCGGCTTTGAGGTAGAGAAAAGATCTGTCCATAAAAGAACAGATCTCATGGCAATCGTTATCGGTCTGCAGATCACGCGCGTCGACCGGCTGCAGCAGCAGGAACTGCGGCTCTTTCTGCAGATACAGGACACAGCTGTGTCCGTTGTGGACGAATTCTTTTCTCACGCCTGTTTAACGAATTTCTCTGCCCATCTGCCGGCAGCATCCCCAAACAGCATCGGCGGGATGAAGGTCGCGACCCAGGCATAGGGAACGTTTGCCAGGAAAGTCGGCAGGATCACAGATGCCGGTTCACCGTTCAGGAAACAGGAAACGAACCAGGTCATGGTCGGAAGGATAAACAGGGTATTGATCGTATTGACGATCGTATTGACAGCCAGACCAAAACCCAGCGATCCCTCTTTGGCGCCGATCGCCTTCGCGAAGGCAACGCCGGCCTTTTCGCCGGGGATAAAGGTCGTGATCAGGTTGATCACGCAGTAGGAGAAAAGATAACTGACGATATTCGCGGACAGCGGCGGGAACGATCCCCCGCGGACAACTGCCAGCGTGCCTAAAGTCAGGGTCATCATCAGACAGTTCAGCGCATTTATGACAAAGTTCTTAAAGATACTGATCGCTTTCATATTTTTTTACCTCTTTCAGTCTGTTCTTATTCTAATGAGTGGAACCGATCGAAACAACGGAATTACGGCCAAAAGTCCTCCCGCATTTTTGAAGTCTTTTGTAAAAACGTACATATGTCAGGAAAACCCAACATTTTTTCTATACTATCCGTCCGCGGTGCCACCGCCGGAATCTGCCGTACCTATCGGGAAAAACAAAAACTTCTGTCACAATATAGCGAATTGTGTATCATTTTATTCATTTTTATTTCTACCTATATAATCCTTATTTAATATATAATGGAATTTGCGATTGTAAGCGCATTCACACTTACAAAGGAAAGGAATACAAAATGAAAAAACTACTGACACTTTTACTCGCTGCAGCTCTGCTTCTCGCGATCGCAGGCTGCGGCTCCAAGCAGACTCCTTCTGACCAGCCGGCCGGCGAAGAGACCGCAGAACTCAGCGGCAAGCTCGTTCTTTACTCTCCGGCAAACGAAGAAGAATACAACATGGTCGTTGACGCATTCAAGGCTAAGTATCCGAACGTTGAGATCGAGACCGTTCAGGGCGGTTCCGGTGAACTGAAGACAAGACTTGAAGGCGAACAGGAAAATCCGCAGGCTGACGTTATGTTCGGCGGTCTGACCCAGGCGGATGCTTATGCTTACAAGGATCTCTGGGCTGACTACGTTTCCCCGAACGATGCAGGTCTTGCTGAAGCATACCGCAACGATACCGGAAAAGTTACGATGAAATCCATCAACATCCAGGTTCTGTTCTACAACAACGAACTGGCTGAACAGGCAGGCGTTGAGATCACAGGTCTGCAGGACCTCCTGAACCCGGCATTAAAGGGCAAGATCGTCATGGCTGACCCGTCCGCTTCCGCAACAGCTTACCGCTGGCTGACATGCATCCTCTACGTCATGGGCAACGGCGATCCGGAAAGCGAAGAAGCATGGAGCTATCTTGAAGCTCTGATCCAGAACCTCGACGGCAAGCTCGCTTCCTCCATGTCCAATACCCATAAGGGCGTTTACGAAGGCGAATACGTTGTCGGTCTGACATCCGAATCCAACGGCGTTTCCTATCTCGAAGACGGCTTCGGCGATAAGGTCACAGTCGTATATCCGGCAGAAGGCACAACTGCTGCTTCCTACGGTGTCGCTCTGATCAACAAGTGCCCGAACGAAGAAACAGGTAAGGCATTCATCGACTTCATCATCTCCGATGAAGGACAGCAGATCTATGCTGAAAGCTCCCTGCGTCCGGCAAACTTCAACTTCAAGAACACCAGCGAATTCCTGCCGGATGTCACAACGATCAAGCTCGTAACCGAAGATTACCAGTACATCGCTGAACATCGTCAGGAGATCCTGGATCGTTTCAATGACCTCTGGGCAAAATACAACTAATAAAGAGTAAAACACATGGAAGTCAATATCAGAATCAACCATGCGCTGAAGAAATATGGCGATAACGTTGTTATTCCTGATCTGAGCCTGGACATCAAGCCGGGAGAGTTCTTCACTCTCCTCGGCCCGTCCGGCTGCGGCAAGACAACGCTTCTGAGAATGATTGCCGGGTTTAACTCGATCGAAGGAGGCGACTTCTATTTCAACGATACCCGTATCAACGATATGGAGCCCTCCAAACGGAATATCGGCATGGTATTCCAGAACTACGCCATTTTCCCGCATATGTCCGTTCGCAAGAACGTTGAGTTCGGCCTCGTCAATAAGAAGAAGCCGAAAGACCAGATCAAAACGATCAGCGAAAAGTATATGAAGCTCATGCATATCGATGAGTATGCAGACCGTATGCCATCCCAGCTCTCCGGCGGCCAGCAGCAGCGCGTTGCCCTGGCAAGAGCGCTCGCGATCGAACCGGATGTCCTTTTGATGGATGAACCGCTCAGTAACCTCGACGCCAAACTGCGTGTTGAAATGCGTCAGGTCATCAAGGAAGTCCAGCAGGAAGTCGGCATCACGACTGTCTATGTCACCCACGACCAGGAAGAAGCGATGGCTGTCTCCGACCGCATCGCGGTCTTCAAGAGCGGCGTTATCCAGCAGATCGGCACCCCGCATCAGCTGTATCAGCGTCCGCAGAACACCTTCGTCGCTTTCTTCATCGGACGTTCCAACCTGCTTGACGGCAAGCTGGTCCATGAAGGCGGAAAGACTTTCGTGGTCTTCAACAACGGCTTCCGTCAGGAAATGACAAATATCGTTGACTGCGAAGATCAGGAAGTCAAGATCTCCGTCCGTCCGGAAGAATTCGTCATGAGCGATGACGGCACCGGCATCAGCGGTGTTGTCGAACAGACAACGTTCCTCGGGATCTCCACCAACTACTTCATCCGCACCGACCACGGTGAACGGGTCGAAGTAAACGAAGAGTCCCAGGTCGGCAAATCCCTGCAGAAGGGTGACCGTGTATGTCTGAAAGTCAAAGCACACAAGATCAATGTATTTAACAAAGAGGGCAGCGCATCACTGGTCGTGAAAGAGGTCTGACATGAATAAGAACAAACTGAATGTCTGGCACATCTTTTCGCTCCTGCTCCTTGTCTTTGATCTGTTATTCATCGTTTATCCGCTGTTCAATGTCCTGAAGAACTCGATCATTATCGATCATCAGTTCTCTTTGGCGCATTTCGTCCGTTTCTTCGGTGATTCCTATTATCTTGATACCCTCATCAACAGCTTGAAGGTCGCCTTCGTAGTCACCCTCACTTCTCTTTTCTTCGGTATCCTGCTCGCCTACGCGAACACGATCTATGAACTGAAGGGAAGCCTGTTCCTGCAGATCGTCACGATCCTCTGCTCCATGTCGGCTCCGTTCGTCGGCGCCTATTCCTGGATCCTGCTGCTCGGACGAGGAGGCGCGATCACCACATTCCTGAAAGATGTCCTGAATGTGGCGGCGCCAAGCATCTACGGTTTCGGCGGTATTGTTCTGGTCATGACGACCAAACTATTCCCGCTCGTTTACCTCTATGTCAGCGGCGCTCTCAAGGGTATCGACCAGTCTTTGATGGAAGCAGCGGAGAATCTGCAATGCACCGGTTTCAAACGCTTTACCAAAGTCGTTCTGCCCCTCTGTATGCCTTCGATCCTGGCAGTTGCCCTGATGGTCTTCCTGCGGGCAATGGCTGACTTCGGTACGCCTGTACTGATCGGTGAAGGCTACCGTACCTTCTCGGTCGAGATCTACAAGCAGTACATCGGTGAAGGCGGTATGGACCATGGCTTCGCAGCCGCGATCTCGATCATCGCGATCATGATCACCGCTGTGATCTTCTTTACCCAGAAGGCCGTCTCCAAACGCTTCAGCTTCAAGATGGACAGCATGCATCCGATCCAGAAACAGAAAGCGGAAGGATTATTTGGTGTCCTGCTGCATGTCTATTCCTACCTCGTTGTAGCGATCTCCTTCATGCCGCAGCTCTACATCATCTACACCTCGTTCCGCAATGTTTCGAAGTCCGGTAATACCTTCGTCGCCGGCTATTCGCTGAATAACTACAAGGCTTTCCTGGCCCGTATGGGACAGGCGGTCCCGACCACACTTCTGATCGGCGTCGTTACTTTAGCGCTGACACTGGTGATCGCTGTTCTGACAGCGTATCTGATCGTACGCCGCAACAATAAGATCAATTCCGCCCTGGATACACTCAGCATGATCCCGTACATCGTTCCGGGTTCTGTTGTCGGTATCTCCATGGTCATGGGCTTCTCCACCGGACCGCTCGTTTTGACCGGTACGATGGCCATCATGATCATCGCGATCGCGATCCGAAGAATGCCGTACACGATCCGAAGCTCCGTCGCGACTCTGCAGCAGATCCCGCTGACAGTCGAAGAAGCAGCGGAGAGCCTTGGCTGCAGCAAATTCAAGACTTTCATCAAAATCACCGTCCCGATGATGATGCGCGGTATCATCTCCGGCGCGATCGTTTCCTGGATCACGATCCTGACCGAACTCTCCAGCTCGATCATTCTCTACAGCTCGAAGACTACGACACTGACGCTGTCGACCTACATCTTTGTATCGCGCGGCACCTTAGGTCCGGCTGCAGCATCCGCATCGATCCTGACACTGTTCACGACCGTATCCCTGCTGCTGTTCTTCAAGCTGACAAAGTCCAGTGATCTGGCATTATAGAGATCCTCTCTGCACCGATCCGAAAAACATTCTTAAAACACTGTCCGGCAACGGACAGTGTTTTTTGATATATAAAATGCCGGAGTATTTGCACCTTCCGGCATTGGTTCATTCGTTTCCCGCAGGTTCCTGTTCTGTCTGTTCTCTCGCGGGTTCCTCTTCCGCTTCATCGGGAACGAAATGCTGCTGAGCGATCTCCAGCATTTCTCTTTCCGTCTCGATCTCAGAAGGATAGGGGAAGGTCTCCACGTTCTTCTCAAAACGTTCAAGGATCTTTTCCGCTTTCGCGGTATCGCGCTCTGCCAGCAGCGCGTAAGCGTATTCCGTGCGGATCACAGAGGGGAATGTAGTCATCTGCTTCATCAGTTCCTTCTGCTGTTTGTTCAGCAGAGAGTCCAGAACATCCTTCCGGTTCAGGCCGATAAGTTCGAGAAAGACGCGGTCGCAGATCAGAAGACTGCGGTGCACATCAACGATCCTGCTTTCGACGCTCAGCATATGTTCCATCAATGCGTCAGCCTCATCGAAACGATGCTGATCCATCAGGCGGTTGCAGGTCAGAACGCCGACCGTCGCCATCAGGCCGTTGTCCATATCTTTCTCCTGCGCTTCATACCATTCTTCCGGCTGAATGAACCATTCCTCCGGCATGTCCTTAAGACGAACGCCTCTCGCTGATAATTCATTCGCCTTCATCTGGATCCAGAAGGCGCGCATCGCCTTCCTACTGCGGAAGATCGTCAGCGCGTTGCATCCGTCGTTATCGACCAGACCGATATGCATGGGCAGCCCGTTCGTGACCGCAAGTCCGACGCCGAACAGAGTGAGCATCTGCAGAAACAGCTTCAGGATCGAATCCGGACGGAGGAATGCGGAAAGGAAAAGGAAAAGGGCTGCGGTGAGAAGATTCATGATCGCGCCACCGAAATTGTAGAGCAGGAACGGGATCTTCCCGTCTTTCAGATCCGGAGGACCCATCAGACACTGACCTCCGGTCCCGGGGATCGATAAGCGCCGGAAACGGATCTTTCCGTTCTCTTTGATCCACATCCAGTTATGGATACGGAAAGAACTGAAACGGTAGCCCGTCAGAAGACCGAAGACAAGATGACCGGCTTCGTGGATGACCGTCTGCGCCAGCATCGCGATATAGACCCCTGCGACAAGCACAACAAAAAGCAGTATGCGCATTGCTCCGGGTTTCTGGCTGACTCCGAAGATATAGCGCATATTCAAAGCGCCGGCGGTTGCGCCGAGAAGCGCGTACAGCAGGGTGGCCAGCCATTTCTGACTAGATGGTCTCTTCTTATTCTGCGTCATAGTCTCTCTTTACTGATTTTGATTATAGCGCAAAAGACATCAACCTATAAAACGGCGCCCTGCGGAACAGCCTTACGGGATACTTCACATCCGTTATAATAAGAGTAGACAATACGGCAGATATTGCCGGAAAGGATCATTATCATGAACAACGCAACTGAAGTCATGCATGCGAAAAACATCTCTCTTTCCAAGGATCTCTCCAAGGTGGTGATCATCGATCAGACACAGCTGCCAAATCGTCTGGTCTATGTGGAAGTGGACGAGCTGGAAGACTGCTGGAAAGCGATCCATACACTGCAGGTGCGCGGAGCGCCGGCGATCGGTATTTTTGCCGGGTACGCGCTTTATGTTTTATCCAGAAAATATCAGGACCTTCCGTACGATTCCTTTAAGGAACGTTTTGACCATGATGCGGAGTATCTGAATACTTCCCGTCCGACCGCGGTCAATCTGTTCTGGGCAACGGACCGTATGAAAAAGCTCGTTGCCAGCAGCAAAGATCTGCCGGTACCGGCGATCGTGGAAAAAGTCTGTCAGGAAGCAAAGAAGATCCACCAGGAAGACATCGATATGTGTCTGAAGATCTCCGAATACGGTCTGTCTTTACTGAAAGAGGGAGAAGGTGTCCTTACGCACTGCAACGCCGGTCCGCTGGCGACCAGCCGCTACGGCACAGCGATCGGCCCGATGCTGCTGGGAAAGGAAAGAGGGATCAATGTCCGTGTATATTCGGATGAGACCCGTCCGCTCCTGCAGGGGGCAAGACTCACTTCCTATGAGCTGCAGAAAGCCGGCGTGGATGTAACGCTGATCTGCGACAACATGGCTTCGATCGTTATGAAGAATGGCTGGGTCGATAAGGTCTTCCTGGGCTGCGACCGTATCGCCGCCAATGGAGACTTCGCCAACAAGATCGGCACCAGCGGTGTCGCGATCCTTGCCAAATACTACGGTATTCCGTTCTATTCCCTGGGACCCTCCAGCACGATCGACTTCAACTGTCCGACCGGGAAGGAGATCGAGATCGAGCTCCGTGATCCCGACGAGATCAAAAACAAGTGGTACGCCGAACCGATGGCTTTGCCGGATGTGAAATGTTATAACCCAGCATTCGATGTGACGGATCATGAACTTCTGACCGGGATCATTACCGAAAAGGGCATCGTCTATCCGCCGTTCGAAGAGAATCTGAAGAAGCTCTTCAACAAATAATTTTTTCATATTCGATATAATTAAATATAGAAGTGTTTCTGTTCTGAAACAAAACAAAAACAGGGGGTCTGAATCATGTTAAATAGCATCGTATTAAATGAGATCGTCGTTCTTCCGGATAAGCTTGTGCAGCTTGGAAAACGTCCGGGAGATCCGCCAAACGCGGCATTTTACGCGATGGAATCCGCGCAGTCCAAAGATATCGTGCAATATATGCCGATCGCAAAAGAGAACGCCATGGATTACAGCGATCTGAAAGGTCTGGTCGATGGCGTACATAATGAGCTCGGGGAAACACAGGGACTGATCGAGGTTTTAAACGGAAAGACCTCCAAAGGCAAGGATTATATCTACAGCATCATCAAATCCGCGCTTCCGCCGCAGAGAGGCGGAGGGGTGACCTATACCCTGTGCCTGGATGTCGATTTTGAAGGATTCTGCCTGCGGGTAATGGGCTTCTTCAAAGAGGTCGGGATCACCGGCATCCGCGATTCTGCCTGCCTCGAACTGGAAAGAAGAAAAAGCGGATATGGTTCGATCGAGGACGTTATGCACAACTGGAGAAAAGATCCATGCGATGAAAACTATACAAAAGGCAACCTCATGAATCTCTCTGAGCAGAGAGAATATGATGAGGCTTTCCCCGATCATCCACTTTCCCTGCTGCGTCAGTTCACTGACTTCTTTACCAGCAACAACTAATTAGCTTAAAAGAGGGAACTGCACATAGTCTGCGTAAACTATGAGTTGCTCCCTCTTACTTTTATCTGAATATAAGAAACAAAACTGCCGCGGCAGTTTTGTTTTCGTTGTTTATGTTTTGGTGAAAACAGAAGTTTATTTCTTGTTTTCGATCTCACCCTGGATCTCGGAAAGGCGTTTGCTGAGTTCGATCTCCATCTTACGCAGTTCAAGCTGAGCAGCAGCTCTCTTTTCGCGGCCTTCCTTCTGGATCTGAGCAACTTCTTCAAGTGTCTGGATGAGCTTCTGATTGGTCTCTGTCAGTGTTTCGAGATCAACGATGCCTCTTTCACTTGCTTCTGCTGTTTCAACAGTAGCGATATGCAGATTTTCGGCATTTTCTTTCAGCATCTGGTTTGTCATCTCGGTGACAGCGTTCTCAGCTTTGATCGCTTCCTGAGAATGATGCAGACCGAGCGCGATCAGCATCTGGGACTTCCAGAGCGGGATGGTGTTGACCAGGACGGACTGGATCTTTTCCGTCATCATCGTATCGTTGTTCTGAACGAGACGGATCTGCGGAGCCATCTGCAGGGAGACCATTCTTGTCAGTTCAAGGTCATGCAGTTTCTTTTCGAAACGGTTGATCGCATTGTTCAGATCATTGACAGCCTGAGCATCTTCCGGCAGACCGGTAGCTTTGGCTTTTTCCTGCAGAGCGACCAGATCCTTGGTTTTGACTTCTTCCAGTTTTTTCTGACCGGCGAGGATATACATGCTGATCTCCTTGAAGTTGACCAGGTTCTTTTCATAGAGCTGATCGAGCAGGGCGATATCCTTCAGAAGGGTGATCTGATGGCCTTCGAGAACCTTGGCGATCTTTTCGACGTTCTTTTCAGCATCGTCATATTTCGCCTTCATGGCAGTTGCTTTATTTGCGCCTTTTTTGAACAGCTTCTCGAAAAAATTATCGTTTTTATCTACCTCAAAGCCCTTCAGCTGGCCGACGAGATCGGTCATGATATTTCCGATGTCTCCCAGATCCTGAGTCTTGACGTTCTTTAATGCGTTTTCAGAGAAGTCAGCGACTTTTGTCTGAGCGTTGGCACCATACTGGAGGATCGTTGTTGTATCGGTGATATCGATCTTCTTGGAGAATTCCTCGACCATTTTCTTTTCAGATTCAGTCAGGGAACTTTCGTCGTACTGAACTTTCTTCAGTTCTTCTTCTGTGACTTCCGGCTTTGCTTCCTCTTCTTCCTTTTTCATCAATTCTCCGGCAGCGCCGACCGGATCGAGTGTCAGAGAGATCTCTTCATCTGTGGATTCGAGCTCTAATGTCTTTTTTTCTTCTTTTTCACTCATAATGTTTCACCTATCCTTCTTATTAATATTATCAAAATTTTATATTACAGATACATCAATTACTCATGCAGAGACTGATCAAGACCGGACATTTTTTCCAGGATCCGGTTCAGGTCTTCGTCGCTGTTGTAGTAAATGACCATCTTGTTCTTTTTGACGTCAACACCGGTGCCGAACTGCTTTTCAAGACGGCTGCGGATGTCCTCGTAATACGGGTTGCGGCGCGGTTCTTTCTTCTTCTTTTCCACCGGTTTCTCCGCAGTCAGTTTCTCCAGCTCACGGACGGAAAGTCCGTCGCGTACTGCTTTTTCCGCAAGCTCATGCATGCGTTCCTCATCCTCTGCTGCCAGCAGGGTCCTCGCCTGACCGTAGGAGAGTTTCCCGTCCCGGACCAGCGCTTTGATATCATCCGGCAGACGCAGCAGCCGCAGCATGTTCGTGATGTGGGTACGGGATTTGCCGACATGTTTCGCCAGTTCCTCCTGGGTGTAACCGAGTTTATCGATCAGCTGTGAATAAGCGGCGGCTTCCTCGACCGCGTTCAGATCCTCACGCTGGATATTCTCGAGCAGCGAGATCTCCATCATTTCCTGATCGCTGAACTCAACGATGATCGCCGGGATCTCTGTTTTGCCGGCCATCTTGGAAGCACGCAGACGGCGCTCACCGGCGATCAGTTCATAACCGTCGATCGCGCGGCGCACGATGATCGGCTGGAAGACACCATGTTCGCGGATGGATTCCGACAGTTCTTTCAGCTTATCAAGATCGAAGTTCTTACGCGGCTGGTAGGGGTTGGGACGGATGTCCTTGACCGGAAGGATGTTTTTGTCTCTATCGCCGGAGGCGATCTCTTCAATGAGGTCATCGACATTGCTGCCGAAGAGTTCTGTCAGTCCTTTACCAAGTCTGCTTTCAGCCATGAGCTACCTCCTTATTGTTATCAATGATTTCCTTTGTCAGCGCGACATAGGCTTTCGCGCCTTCACTGCGGATCGCGTAATCGAAGATCGATTTTCCCCGGGACGGCGCTTCGCTCAGTTTGATGTTGCGCGGGATCGTTGTCCTGTAGGTCTTTTCCTTAAAGTGACGGCGGACTTCCTGCTGAACTTCCACCGACAGTTTCGTGCGGGCATCGAACATCGTCAGCAGAACGCCTTCAATACGCAGATCTCTGTTGAACAGTCTCTGTACCAGACGGATCGTCTGCAGAAGCTGGGTAACACCTTCCAGGGCATAGTATTCACACTGGACCGGGATCAGGATCGAATCCGCTGCGGTCAGCGCGTTGGTATTGAGCAGTCCCAGAGAAGGGGGACAGTCGATCAGAATGAAATCGTATTTATCGCGCAGAGGTTCAAGCGTTTCCTTGAGCCGTCTTTCTCTGCCTTTATCCAGTTTGACCAGTTCGAGATCGGCGCCGGCGAGGTTGATATTCGCCGGGAGAACATCGATCGGCGGATTGGCGATATGCTTGATGGTGCTTTCCGCGTCATAGCGGTTAACGATACAGTCATAGACTGTCGGATCCTTGACATTCAGGGTCACACCGATACCCTGTGTTGCGTTGCCCTGCGGGTCGATGTCGACCATCAGGACCTTTTTATTTAAATATGCCAGTCCGGCAGTGATATTGACACAGGTCGTCGTCTTACCGACGCCGCCTTTCTGGTTTGCTACTGCAATGATCTTCCCCATTTCCTGTTCTCCTCTTATTTCTTGAACCGGATCACGATCTTTACTTCACCGGCATATTCTGTTTCGCTGTAAGAAGCATCAAGTCCGCTCTGGCGGCAGAGCTCATACGCTTTCTTCAAAGTGTTGATACCGATACGGACGCTGTTGCTGACGCCTTTCTCCTTGCGGGTATGGTAATTCGTCAGGCTTTCGATATAGTCTTCCGTCTCTTTGACGGTATAGTTTTTCTCAATGATCGTCTGGGCGATCTTTTCCTGCAGATCGCTGTCGACCTTCAGCAAGGCGCGCGCGTGGCGCTCTGTCAGCGCTCCGCGGGCAATGTCTTCCTGCAGCTCCGGAGAGAGTTTCAGAAGACGCAGTTTATTCGCGACTGTTGACTGCCTGTATCCGAGACGCTTGGCGAGTTCCGCCTGTGTCAATCCGCTGTTCTCAAGGATGCGTTGCATCGCTCTTGCCTCCTCGATCGCGGAAAGGTCTTCACGCTGCATATTCTCGATCAGGGCCAGATCAGCGCTTTCATCATCGTTCTTATCAATGACGATCGCTTCGATCGTCGGATAACCCAGCATTTCATGGGCGCGGAAACGGCGCTCGCCGGCGATCAGTTCATAACCGTCTCCGCTTCTGCGGACAACGATCGGCTGCAGCAGTCCGTTTTCTTTGATTGAATCCGCAAGCTCCTGCAGCGGCTTTTCATAAAAGGCAAGCCGCGGCTGTGAACGGTTGGGTCTTATCTGTTCCAATTTAATCGTTTCGACGTTTTTCATACTCTTTTTTTATCTCTCCAAAACGGCGCGGATAGCGCTTTTCTGTCTTTTTCTTTTTTCGGTAGAAGGCGATGATACGGGTGTTGTCTTCATAGTTCTCTTCACGAACGCTTTCAAGCTCCAGTCCGAGACGCGCAGCCGCATACTCCGCTTCCGCGATCTCTTCCCTGCCTTTGGCGCCGCGCAGAGCCACAAAGCAGCCGCCGGTCTTGACGGCAGCGGCGCAGATCTCAAGCAGGATCGGCAGCGGCGCGACAGCGCGGGCGGTCACCCAGTCATATTCTTCACGATGTTTCGCGGCATACTCTTCGCCGCGGGCATTGACGACTTCCGTATTCTCAAACCCGAGCAGAACACAGAGTTCTTCGAGGAAACGGCAGCGTTTCCCCAGAGAATCCAGCAGTGTCAGCCGGATCTGCGGGTAGGCGATCTTAAGGACTACACCCGGAAAACCGGCTCCCGTGCCAACATCAAGGACGCTCCCCTGAAAATCAATATCGTATGTAAATATCAGCGAATCATAATAATGCTTTAAATAGATCTCAGCCTCATCTGTGATCGCTGTAAGATTCATTTTTTCGTTCTCTGCGACTAAAAAGGAGGTATATTTGCGGAATTTCGCGAGTTGTTCCTCATTCAGTTCCAATCCTCTCTGCGCGCAGGCTTTCTGGAATTCTGTTTCTGTCATCTCATCTATTATAACGTATTTTCATTATTTCCCTGAAAATATTTTGCCATTTTCTGGCGGCTCTTCCGGGTAAAACAGACTCCGGTTTTCTGGTCCGGAGTCTGTAGGATCTGGTCTGTTTTTAAAGTATATGTTCTTATTCCGGTTTGCTGACGCTGACACCGGAAGATACGATGGCTCCGCGCGGACATATCTGAACGCAGAGGTGGCAGCCGACGCATGTGCGGGGATCCATCTTCGGTTTGCGGTCCTCGAAGCTGATCGCCTGATGACCGGCATCGCGGCAGGACAGATAACATCTGCCGCAGCCGACACATTTATCACGCAGGAATTTCGGATAGATGATACTGGAGCGATCCAGTTTCTCCGTAGGAACGATATCGTTGATCGTTGCGCCGCGGATCTCGCGGAGCGAGGTAAATCCGTGATTCTGCAGATAGAACGCCATGCCTGAACGAAGATCCTCGATGATACGGTAACCATACAACATGACGGCAGTCGTGACCTGTACGGTATCGGCTCCCAGTACGATAAATTCCAGAGCATCGCGCCAGGTTTCGATCCCACCCATGGCACTGATGTGAACATACTGCAGTTTCGGATCCTGTGCCAGTTCCGCAATAAAGCGCAGGGCGATCGGTTTGACTGCTTTTCCGGAGTAACCTCCGATCGAAGCCTGGAAGGTGCCGTCCTTAGGGTTGGTGTCCACTTCGATCAGACTCTTGATCGTATTGATCGCCGCGACTCCGTCCGCGCCGCCGCGGATCGCTGCTTCCGCGCTGTCCTCGATATGCGCGACGTTCGGCGTCAGTTTGGCAATGAAAGGTAGTTTTGTGTGCTCACGGACGACACGGCAGTATTCTTCCACCAGTTCCGGGATCTGTCCGACATCGCTTCCGGTATGTTCTACCGTCATATTCGGACAGGAGAAGTTCAGCTCCAGCGCATCCGCGCCGCTGTCACTCATCTTTTCCGCAAGATACGCCCATTCATCGGCGTCTCTGCCCATGATCGACACGAGCAGGAATTTGTTAGGGTAGTTTTCCTTCAGTTTCCGGAAGATCTCAAGATTCTCGACCAGAGCGTGATCGGAAAGCTGTTCGATATTCTTGAAGCCGATGACCCGGTGATCGCCGCCTTTGATCGTTGAATAGCGCGGAGACGCTTCGTGGATATCCATCAGACAGACGGTCTTAAAAGCTACGCCTGCCCATCCCGCTTCAAACGCGCGGGCACACATATCATACGTGGAGGAGACACAGGAAGAGGAGAGAAGGAACGGGTTCTCCAGCGGAATACCGCAGAAATCCGTACGAAGGATATTCTCATCGATCTCCTTGCGGACAGTCCCTTCCTTCCGGGCGGAAGAAAGGATCTTCCGGATGCTCACTTTTGTCGGACAGACTGTTTCGCATCGTCCGTCACAGTCTGCACAGGGCAGGGGTTCCGGCAGTTCGTTCCTCACGACATATTCGTTGTCGAAGTACAGACTCCGTAGAAGCTTCGCAGGATCCATCTTTCCGCAGGCTTCGGTGCATCGTGGCTGAGCGCATAAAAGGCAGTTCTCGGTGTTGATCATATTTTGGCCTCAGCTTTCTTTAATTCAAGTATACCATTCCTAAAATTCCCCATGTGCCCTGAAATAAAGAAAACTCTCTTCTGTGAGAAGAGAGCAGCTTTGCTTATTCTGGTTTTCCGGTGATCAATTCCGCTTCCGGAAGCGTTTCGATCCACTGGCAGAACAGACGCCATTCCGGCAGGCGGTGCGTGCGGCGCTGCTGGTAGATCGTTTTCAGCTGACGGTAATTGGTCGTCATTTTTGCGGTCAGACGGAATCCGGCCGGATTGGAGTAAAGGATCTCCAGATATTTTTCCTTCAGTCCCGGAGCCTGCGGATCTTCTGCCTGCAGACGGTTGTATTCCGCGACTTTTTCTTTCATGATCGCGATGATCCGGGGATCGGTATATTCGATGTACGCTTTATCGAGGTCGAATTTTGTGATCCGGTGCATCGTGGACTGACTGGAGATGAAATCGAGGAAATGATAGCGTTCCGCTTCCACCCAGGCTTTATTGGTGAAAGTCAGATCGAACTGAACGAGCACGCCGTTCAGGAAGTTGTCATGACCCTGACCGGTCGGCGTCTGCGCCAGACGGACAGCTGTCGGTGTGATATCTCCGCTGACTTTCGAAAGATCAACGGCCATTGGGTATTTGCTGCCTTTTACAGCATTCTCCAGTCCGTATACATGTACGTCACTGACGATGTCGTTATAGTTCATTCACTAGATCTCCTCTCTTTAAGTATACCGCCAGGACCTGCAGGTCGCTGGGGTTGATACCGGAAATACGGGCTGCCTGGCCCAGTGTTGCCGGTTTGATCTGATTCAGTTTCTGTCTGGCCTCCAGACGCAGGTTATCGACTTTCATATAATCGATATTCTGCGGCAGGCGTTTCTTTTCAAGGCGGATCATCCGTTCCGCTCCGCGTTTGGCCTTATTGATGTAGCCTTCATATTTCAGTGAGATCTCGACCTCGTCGATCACTCCCTTGTCTTTTTCCACACCTAGCTTTTTCAGAAGCCAGGCAAGAGATACTTTCGGACGTTTGACAAGATCATAAAGGGAATAGGTTCCTTTATTGTCATCATAGCCCAGTTCCGTCAGATAGGTGCTGAGTTCCTCATCGCTCTTGATCTTCATTTCCGGAAGTTCTGCGATCAGATCATCGATCTCTTTCTGACGGGACAGATAACGCTCGTAACGCTCCTTTGAGACAGAACCATATTGATAACCATAGGCAAGCAGACGTTCTTCCGCATTGTCATGACGCAGCAGCAGGCGGTATTCCGCCCTTGAAGTCAGCAGACGGTAGGGCTCATTAGTGCCTTTGGTGATCAGATCGTCGATCATGACACCGATATATGCCTCGTCGCGGCGGAGGACGAACGGTTCGCGTCCTTCCAGCTTGCACTGGGCATTGATGCCGGCCATCTTTCCGAGTCCGGCTGCCTCCTCGTATCCGGAAGTGCCCAGGATCTGTCCGGCAATGAACAGGTTTTCGATCTTCTTTGATTCCAGGTTGATCTTGAATTCCAGAGGATCGATCGCATCGTACTCGATCGCGTATGCGTATTTGACGATCTCCGCGTTTTCCAGTCCGATCAGGGAATGGACCATCTTCTCCTGCACATCACGTGGCATCGAGGAAGAGAATCCCTGAATATAGGTCGTATCCAGTGACAGGCTCTCCGGTTCCAGGAACAGCTGATGCCGGGGTTTGTCACTGAAACGGACGACTTTATCCTCGATCGACGGGCAGTAACGCGGGCCGATACCTTTGACAACACCGCTGTACATCGACGAGCGGTTCAGATTTTCATGTATGATCTTCAGTGTTTCCGGGGTCGTATAGGTCAGATAGCAGGGGACCTGCTCCTCATAAGGACGGATCTTTTCGGTTTCGGTAGAGAAACTGACAAATTCCCTGGTTCCGAGCTCAAGCTTCGTTTTCGAGAAGTCGATCGAAGCCGTGCGGATACGCGGAGGTGTGCCGGTCTTTAAGCGGAACAGACGCAGACCGAGATTGCGGAGCGACTCCGACAGATTGCGGGTCGTATGATCGCCGTCCGGCCCTTCACTGCGCACTTCACTTGAGATCATGACAGTGGAATCCATGTAAGTCCCGGTCGTCAGGATCAGGACCTTGCTGAGGTAGGTGTCTCCGGAAAGCAGGCGGACGCCTTTGGCTTTTCCGTTTTCCACAAGAACTTCTTCTACAGTATCTTCGACTGTATCGAGGTTCTCGGTCGAAAGGCAGATCTCCTTCATTCTCGCGCTGTAAGCGAGCTTATCGCTCTGCACGCGCAGACACTGGACTCCCGGACCTTTCGCGGTATTCAGCATCTTGAACTGCAGCGCTGTTTCGTCCGCGACTTTCGGCATGATGCCGCCAAGCGCGTCGATCTCGCGGACAACGACACCTTTTGCCGGACCTCCGACCGAAGGGTTACACGGCATTTTTGCTATATGTTCAATATTGATCGTTAAAAGAGCCGTTTTGTAACCGACCTTGGCAAGGTGATAAGCGGCTTCAACACCGGCATGACCGGCACCGACTACGATCGCATCATAATACTTTTCCATGCTACCTATTATATTACACTACACCTGTCAGAAGTTTAAAAAAGTCCCTTGCTTACGGGACAATTTTACTGATTATATGGTCTTAATCCAAAGACTTGCGGATAGTCGTCAGCAGTTTGATGAATTTCTTAACTTCTTTTTTCTCAAGATCTTTCAGAAGTTCATCTTCCACCTTTTCCAGCTGCTCTTCGGCATAGCCGGCAAGCTTGGCTCCTTTGTCTGTTAATTCCACGTGGCGGATCTTTTTGTTGGTCTCATCAGCAAACGTATTTACAATATCCTTCTGGGACAATCTCTTCACGATTCCGACAACGGTCGGCTGAGCAACATGGAGCTCCTTCTCGATCTCCTTCATCGTCATCTCACCGCGTTTTGATTTTGCAAGCAGATTCATGACGTTGATCTGGGTAAAGGTAAGGCCTTCCTCCTTTACGATGTTGTTGGAGAACTTTTCCAGCCCATCATTGATCTGCTTCAGCAGAATCATGCAACTTTCATCCTTCATTTGTACAACCCCCTAGTAATAGCATAATATCATTTTAGAGTGCAATTTTACAGCAGTAATCTGTTGTATTTTTATACAATCTTGCGGATTTGAAACACCATTATAATAATTGCGTGCTATTTATATCTGTACATATCGGGCCGAATGACCAAACGCAAGTTAACACACCTAAAAGAAAAGTCTACAATGTAGTTGTATGAGTACAACACACCAGATCAGAAGAACGATCCGTGTTCCGGATTACACACTCGGAGAAGAGCTTTTCAACGCGATCTCACACGGGATCGGCGCTGCGCTCTCGATCGCCGGAATGGTCCTGATGATCATAAAGGCAAAGGGTCCGCTGGCCATTACTTCCGTAACGCTTTTTGGTGCGGCCGCGATCCTGACCTATACGATCTCCTGTATCTATCATTCACTCTCACCGCGTCTTAAAGGCAAGAAGGTCCTCCGGGTGATCGATCACTGCAATGTCTATCTTCTTGTCACCTGCACCTATATCCCCGCCGCACTGCTGGGTGTCCGGGGCGCGCTTGGCTGGGTGCTCTTCGGGCTTGTGTGCGCTGTCTCGGTCACAGGGATCACCTTAACTGCCATCAATATCGACCGTTACACGGTCGCTGCTGTTCTCTGCCATCTGCTAAACGGCTGGTCGATCCTCTTTGGTCTGCGGCAGCTGGTAGCTACCGGCGGTGTTAGCGGGACGATGTTCCTGTTTCTGGGCGGGGTCGCTTATTCCCTGGGGGCGGCGATCTACGGGATCGGAAGAAAAAGACGCTATATGCACAGCGTCTTCCATCTGTTCTGTATGCTGGGAACTTTCCTCCACTTCTGGGGGGTCTACCATTACTTCCTGTAGGAGCTCTGCTCCTTTTCTTTTTTACAGGAAATCCTCCGAAAGGGCGGTGTGGATCGATTTCATTGCTTCATAGCGTTCGTCGAGATAACGATACTCTTCTTCCAGAAGGTCCTGATAGATCTCGAGAAGAGATTCGTAAAGCGGAAACAGTTTGAAATCTCCGGCAAGGATATAGAGACCCTTTAGAGCATCTTTTGCCATCTCGAAATCGTTGTTGTCGAGATACTCTTTCAGCTGAACGAAAAACTCGTCCTGCAGATAGAAGCGCAGGGCTTTGTCATATGCTTCCAGTGTGCTGAATTCGTTCAGCACCAATCCGGTGTTGATCTTATTTCTTTGGTATTTATCCATTTTAGTCACTTCTTTCAGTCAAGCAGGAAACCGGCGTGTCCGGTTTTTACTCTTCGTATTTTATTTCCGTGCAGTTCAAGTGTCTCTCCGCTGTATTTCCCGGCGAGGACTTCGGCTGCTTCTTTTCTTAGCGGCTCAAGAATATCGTTTTTCAGCGGGCATTCTCCGTGGCAGGGGAAGATCAGATCGAATTCCTCTTTGCGTTTTTCAAGACGCCCGATGCTTTTGATATAGGCCTGCATATTGCGGTAGGGACCGAACATGTAGATATCACCGGTCTGGACCGGATCACCGCTGAAAAGGAAATGATACTTACTGTCAAGGACAGCTACGCTTCCGCAGGTGTGTCCGGGAGTATGAATGATCTCCAGTCTACGGTCTCCGAGGTCGATGACTTCACCGTCCCAGAGAGCTTCCGCATTCTGCAGAGGCATCTGGTGATAATACTGCGCAAAGTCCGCCGGATGCATATAGAAGGTGTTGAAATCCTTATTGCCGGCGATATGGTCTCTGTCAGCGTGTGTGTTGATGACTCTCAGCGGCAGTTCCGTCAGCTTTTCAGCGATCTCTCTGGCGTTTCCGATCACGCCAGTATCGATCAGTACGGCTTCCTTTTCGCCGCAGAGCAGGAACCAGCGGACAAAGTCCTCATCGATCTGCCAGGTGTCTTTGTTGATCCGGATCACATTCGTCATAAATCTTCACATTCCTTATCGTATAAACGGTATTCCGGTTCAAAATCCAGTTTTTCCTGATACAGCGCCCGCTGGCCGAGCCAGAAACGACGGTCTATACGGCGGTCTTTCGGGAAAAGGATCTCAGTTTTCCGGTCAACAGAGCACAGGATCGTATGCTGCGGATCGAGGAAAAGATAATCGGGGTGCTGTTTTTGATAGCTTCTTGCGCGACGCTGCAGGATCTGCAGCTCGTTTGCCGGAAGCGGAAGGTCGCCGACGCTTTCGGCAGCCTCTCTGAGAGTGTATCGGCGGATCTCTTTTTCGATCACTTCCGATGCGTTTTCCCGGCTGCTCCAGAAGTCCAGCCGGTCTTTGGCATAGTGCAGGATCTTCAGAGGAACATCCTTATCAAGATAAATATAGCTTTCTGTTCGCGGGGAGATCTCCATGCCGCATTCGGAAAGATAGATCGGCATCTGCAGAAAGAGAACATCCTGCAGATAGATCGACGAGATCCGTTCCGGTAAAAGATGGTCTTTATGCGACCGCTTTAATGCGCTGAAAAACTCTTCTTTGTTCGAATAACCGTTCTCTTCTTTATATCTGCGCCACATATGCTGCGGACTGGCGACCGTGAAACCGGCACACCGTCCGAATCCGATAATCCCTTTTTCTCCTTTTTTCCGGTATTCCCTGTCTTTACTCAGGAAAAACAGCAGATCACCGACGGCGAAATCCGAAAAGTTCGTATTTGTGGATAATCTCCAGAAGTTCAGTGTCGGACAACGTTCCACACGTGTCTTCTTCAGCATTTGGGCATCCGTGATATAGGCTATGCTCATGACCGGACCTCCTCGTATTCAAACTTTCCGCAAGCGGTATCCAGAAGTGCCTTGGCGCAGCCTTCTTTCAGGAGACTGCGGTCAATAACAGCGATCCCCAGCTCTCTGGCCTTGGTATATATGCTCGGATTGCGGCGGTCAAGCTCCTCGGCGGTGCATACCGCTGCTGAAGACAGCTTATTTCCGAACAGAGTGCTGTGCAGTTTTACTTCATACAGAGCCGAGCTGTCAACTTTGTTGGATTTGCAACTAATAAAGATCAGCTGGTTATCTCTCAAAGCCAGCAAATCCAGCTCGCAGGTGACCGGGTAGGGGGTCTTTCGGCGTGAAGAGAAGTCGATCACGACACTCATCATCACATCATCAAACATTTCGCTCTCTTTCAGCCGGATATACAAATACGATTCCAGCCAGGACCCGACGACCTCAAAGAGCTGTTTTACTTCTTTTGATCGGTACGAAAAGCTTCTTCCTTCGATCGTAAACAGCTTCAGATCACGCATTTTGCGTGTCAATTCGTAATTTTTGATCTTTTTTACCGCTTCTTCGCTGATCTCGACGGATTTTCCGTCGAATTTGCCTACCATCGAGTTCACGGAGTTTACGTAGCTCACAAAACGGTCGTATTCATCCAGGTTCATCTCGACAGCTCTGCAGATCAGTTCACAGTGTTCCTTATTATTCAGGTCCGGGGCGTTATGGATGTGCTTCTGTATGATGCCGCCGCCAAGAAAAACGATATCTTCTATCGTTAACAGCGGGTAGGGATAGTGCATCGATTTACGAGCTCGGTAGTTTTTAACGGTATTTTCCTCGCTATCAAAATAAAATATTGGATTTTGATATCGATTGGCGAGTTCAAATAATCGTAACAGGATATAGCGCGATCCGGTCATATCAACGATCGCTGACGGATATTTCTTAAACCAGTCCTCCAGTTCCGATTCTTCGTCTAATAAAAGAAAAGAACAGTTGGTTCCGTTGCGTCCCAGGAATTCGCGGCAGATACTGATCGCTTTTTCGCTGCGTTCCACATGAGAAAAGTAGAAAACGTGGTCCGCGTTCACAGTGATCGGCACGATCACGTTATCAAGCATCTTATCTTCTTCGAATACTTTAAATACATCGGTCTGTTCTTCAGTCATTTGTCATACCTTTTCGGTTGTTGAGTGCGTTTGTCAGTGTCCAGTCATCCGCGTAGTCCAGAGATGCGCCCATCGGCAGACCCTGCGCCAGACGGGTCACCAGAACTCCTTTGTCTTTCAGGACTCTGTCGAGATACATCGCCGTCATTTCACCTTCTACAGTGAAAGGTGTGGCTACGATCACTTCTTTTACTCCATCCAAACGCTTGAACAGGGAATCCAGATTCAGATCTTCAGGATAAATGCCCTTTGTCGAGGAAATTACCCCCTTCAGGATGTGATAAAGTCCATGATAACTGTCAGTCCGTTCGACCGCAACGGCGTCCTGATCATAGGAAACGACCATGATCCGGCTCGGATCGCGCTCTTTTGAGGAGCAGAATTGGCATTTTTCCTCTGCTGTAAGAAAACCGCAGGTCGAACACGCATGCAGATCGTTTAGTCCGCGCAGCGCATCCGCTAAGGCATTTCGTTCCTCATCACTCATTTTCATCAGCGTGAATACGTAACGCTGGGCTGTTTTGGCACCGACTCCGGGCAGAACTTCCAGCAGTTTCGCGGTTTTTTCAAAACTATCCGGGAACATATCAGCCTTTCAACATCGAGCCGAAGGCGCTTGCCTGGGCATTGTTGATCTGTTTGACCGCATCGTTGACAGCGATCACGATCAGATCCTGCAGCATTTCTTTATCTTCCACACTGATCACGGAGGGATCGATCTCAACACCGACGACTTCGTATTCTCCTGTCAGGGTGGCTTTTACCAGACCATTGGATGCGGTGCCGGTATATGTCTTCGCAGCGATCTCAGAACCCAGTTTTTCCATCTGAGCCTGCATTTCCTGCGCTTTTTTCATGATTTCGTTAATATCCATCTGTTTAATCCTCTACTTTTACTTTGATCTCAAGCATTTTCTCAAGGAAAGCGATCGGATCTGTCGTATCCGCCACAGATGCTTTCGCTTCCTTTTCCGGCTGATAGCGCTCAACTTTGATATCCAGCGCTTCCGGATACTGATCACGTGTCCGATACATTTCGATCAGTTTCTTCGTTTCCGCAGGACCGACGGCAGCACACATCTTGTCCACACCGCACTCTTCCTTCAGGAAAAAGTACAGCTCACGGTTAAATGCAGGATCATTGATCTCGGTCTTTGTGATATCATCCGCGTTAAACAGGATGAAATCGGATGTTGAGCCGAAGATCTTCGTGTCTTTCAGGGCAAGATAGAACTTCCTGCGCTTTTCGTCGTAGGTATAATCCGGAAGGGTGGGGTAGATCTTCTCTTCCGCCGATGTTTTCTCTGCCTTTTCCGCCTTGAGGATGATCCCAAGATAATATACAAGATCGTATTTCTGCTCAGCTGGCGCAGGCGCGGCTTCGTGAACCGGTTCCGGCTCACTGACCGGCGCATATTCTTCTTCAGGCACGGGAATATCCGGCTCTTCCGGAACTGTTTCTGGAATTTCCGGAGGCAGGATCTGCGGTTCTGCCGGTTTTTCTGCAGCAATGACCGGTTTTTCTGCCTGAACAGGCTCATTTTTAACAGGAGCGGCGGTTACCGGCTGTACAAAAACCTGTTCCGGCTTGCTGCTGTCAGAGCGCATCTTGAGTAAAGCGAGCTCCAGACAGGATAATGCCTCCACGCTGTAGCGGGTCTTTTCAAGCGCATCAAACAGGTGATCCGACATTTTCAGCAGTTCTTTACGGCTGCCAAGCGATAGAAGGGCAGATGCGTGCGGTTCATCCAGCCGTTTTAACAGATCGGTGCGTGCTTTATCACTGTAGATCAGTGTTTCTTTCAGATCATCGATAAGATCCTCACATAAGCGGCGGATATCGATGCCGCTCTGGTACATTTCGCGCACTCTGCGGATCGCCTCAGCGCTGTCTGTTCTGGCTGCCTGAAGCACCGCGATCTGTTCGTCGATCGACGAAAGACCATAGATCGCCTTTACATCCGCTTCTTTTAGGGTTTTTTCACTGAATGCCAGACACTGCTCCAGGATAGAGAGAGCGTCACGCATACCGCCTTCGGCCAGAGAAGCGATCAGAGCAAGCGCGTTTTCTTCAAAATCGATGCCTTCTTCCTTCAGGATCGATTCCATTTTCTTCTGGATCACATAAGGTTCGATCTTTCCGAAGTCATAACGCTGGCACCTGGACTGGATCGTCGGCAGAACTTTCTGCGGATCTGTCGTTGCCAGAATAAAGATCACGTGTGCCGGCGGCTCTTCCAGCGTCTTTAAAAGAGCGCTGGCTGCGCTGTTGGACAACATATGCACTTCATCAATGATATAGACTTTATAGCGTCCCAGACTGGGGGTGAAATTGATATTCGCAAGAACTTCACGGATACTTTCGACGCGGCTGTAACTGGCGGCATCGAATTCGATGATATCCGGATGGTTTCCAAGCAGGGAAGAACGGCAGTTTGCACAGTTTCCGCAGGGTTCACCGTTAAAATCGGTACAGTTGACTGCGCTGGCAAAGATCTTAGCGACACTTGTTTTGCCGGTGCCGCGCGGACCGCAGAAAAGATACGCATTTGCGATCTTATCTTGTTTGATCGCATTCTGCAAAGTGCGGACGATCACATCCTGTCCGACGACATCCGCGAAACGGCGCGGACGGTAAATTCGATATAATACTCTGTAAGCCATAAATACCTCTATATTATATCATCAGCCTTAGTCTTATTCCGCTTTTTCCTGAAGAATTCCTTCAGCAGGGAAGAAGCCTCTTCCTGATGGTCGCCTTCTTCGATCTGCGGGTAATGATTCAGCCCGCGAACGTCCTCGATGCGAAGATTTGAACAGATCGCACCTCCTTTCGGATCACGTGTCGCAAAAACCACTTTCCGGATCCGGCTCTGGATGATCGCGCCGGTGCACATCAGACACGGTTCCAGTGTTACATAAAGGTCGCAGTCGTCCAGATGCCAGTTTCCGATCTTTTTTACGGCTTTACGTATCGCTTCGATCTCGGCGTGGCACGTCGCGTCCTGTTTGGTCACCTTGCGGTTAAATCCGCGGGAAAGGATCTTTCCGTCCTTTACGATGACGCAGCCGATCGGAACTTCGTCGTATTTTAATGCTTTTTGCGCTTCTTTCAGCGCCTCCGCCATGAAATCCATCATATTTCCCTATATATAAATAAAGGTACACACAGTAGAGGCTCGTATGGCTGCTTCATTCCTGACCTGACCAAATTAGAACATATCTGTTGTACCGTCATTATTCTAGCTTATTTTCTTCGATCTTTCAATGTTTCACGTGAAACAATTCGGGGGTAAGGTAGTAGGTCACGGTATCCCAGTACTGATCGCGCCAGTAAAGCTGTTCGTGCTGAAGACCTTCATAGACCATGCCGCATTTCTCCATTACCCGGATACTTGCTTTATTCTCAGTGATCGCCGAACAAGTGATCTTATGGATACCTTTTGTAAAGTAAAACCGGATCGCTGCCTCCAGTGCTTCGCTGGTATATCCCTGATTCCAGTATTTCCGGCCGATGGCATATCCCAGTTCCACATTATGCATATAGATATTAGGAGCGCTGCACTGATTCAGCATTCCGATCACTTCCTCACTGCCTTTCAAAAGGATCGCAAAAGTGTAGCGACCGGTCTTTTCGCTGAAATCGACGATCGAATCCACAGACGCGTCTTCTTCTTTCTCAATATAAGGCGCCAGATAATATTTCAGAACTTCTTTGTCGTTATTGATGTTGTGGAAGATCGCTTTCGCGTCCGTTTTCTGCAGGACACAGAGAAACAGACGTTCAGTCTCGATCACTGTATAGGGATCATAAAACGCACTCATATAAACTCCTTAAGAAAATCGATGTTTCACGTGAAACATCGATTTTGATTTATTTCTTCGGAACGATCTTTTCGATACCGCCCATGTAGGGACGGAGAACTGCCGGGATATCGACGCTGCCGTCTTCGTTGTAGTTGTTTTCAATGAAGGCGATCAGTCCGCGCGGTGTAGCTACGACCGTATTGTTCAGTGTGTGAACGAATTCGTTCTTCTTCTCTCCTTTGTAGCGGATCTGCAGACGGCGTGCCTGCGCATCGCCGAGAGTTGAACAGGAACCGACTTCGAAGAACTTCTTCTGACGCGGAGACCAGGCTTCAACGTCGCAGGATTTGACTTTCAGATCGGCCAGGTCACCGGAGCAGCATTCAAGAGTGCGGACCGGGATGTCCAGGCTGCGGAAGTATTCAACTGTGTAAGACCACATCTTGTTGTACCAGTCCATGGATTCCTCCGGTTTGCAGAGAACGACCATTTCCTGTTTCTCAAACTGGTGAACACGATACAGGCCGCGTTCTTCAAGTCCGTGGCTGCCGCCTTCCTTACGGAAGCAGGGGGAATAAGCAGTCAGCGCAAGCGGAAGTTCCTTCTCGCTCAGCATCTGTCCTTTGAAACGGCCGATCATGGAATGTTCGGAAGTGCCGATCAGGAACAGATCTTCACCTTCGATCTTGTACATCATGGCATCCATTTCCTCAAAAGACATGACACCATCGACAACGTCGTGACGGATCATGAACGGCGGGATGAAGTAGGTGAATCCCTTGGAGATCATGAAGTCACGGGCATAAGCCAGCATTGCTTCATGCAGACGGGCGATATCGCCTTTCAGATAATAGAAACCTTCACCGCTGGTGCGTCCTGCGGATTCCTTATCCAGACCGTCAAGAGCGTCCAGGATATCTGCGTGGTGCGGGACTTCATAGTTGCGTTCACGCGGTTCGCCAAAGCGTTCAATCTCTACGTTATGGGTATCGTCTTCGCCGATCGGAACAGAATCATCGATGATATTCGGGATCTTCAGCATGATGCCGCGGATCTCGTCTTCGAGTTCCTTTTCACGGTTGGTCAGTGCTTCGAGTTCAGCGCCGATGCGGCCGACTTCTTTCTTGGCTTCTTCCGCTTCCTCGCGTTTGCCCTGTCCCATCAGCATACCGATCTCTTTGGACTTCGTGTTGCGGAACGCGCGCAGATCGTCGCCTTTCTTTTTCGCGTCACGGTACTCTGTGTCGAGAGCCGCGACTTTATCTACGAGTTCCAGTTTCTGGTCCTGGAATTTCTTTTTGATATTTTCTTTTACCAGTTCCGGATTCTCCCGGATCAGCCGGATATCGATCATAATTTTTCTCCTTTTAACTTTGGTATTAAGCTTCTTATCATTCTAGCATGTTTTAACGAACTGTGCCTTAAAACTCCGTCCGTTCCGTGCACTCTTCCGATTTTTATAAGCGATTCAAAATAAACGCGGAGCACGATCTTTCAGACATAAGATAAGCCCTTTTCTATAATGATAGTAGAGATCTGTGCTATATCGATAGCACGCAATCATAATATTCAGGAGTAGTTTTTATGAAGAAGGGTGTTGTTGTTGTTGTAAACGCCGGAGCAGGTGACAAAGATCCTGCTGACACACAGACATAACGACCACTCCGGTGAACTTCGTTCTTTCCCGAACGCGAAGATCTATGTCAACGCCGAGGAACTGGACGCAGCTGAACTGCAGGGCGTAGAAAACATCGTTCCGGTAAACTTTACAGATGGTCCTTATTACAACTTCCCGGAAAGTCAGAAGATCGCGGATGGCATCTTCATGATCAAGGCAAAAGGGCACACTAAAGGCAACAGCGTCATCATTATCGAAAACGAAGGTCTCTTCTATATGTTGCACGGAGACATCACCTATGTTGACGAAGCTCTCTACAACAATAAACTTTCTATCGTTTACGATGATCTGCCGGCTGCCCGCGAAACATTGGATAATGTCCGCGAATTCATCCGCAGCCATCCGACCGTATACTGCGGAACACATACGCCTCAGGGTTATGAAAATCTGGAAGCAAAACGCGTGATGGATCTCGATCATCCGGTCGAAACGATCCCGGCAAAAGTGAATTTTACCAAGGAAGAAGCAAGCGGAAAATACGTTTGTTCGATCTGCGGTTATGTCTATGATCCGGCAGAACACGACGGCGTGGCGTTTGAGGATCTTCCTGACAACTGGAAATGCCCGCGCTGCCGTCAAGGAAAAGAAAGATTCAATAAAGCCTGATCATTGTGACCGCAAACTGGCTGCAGTTATAAACACTGCCCCAAGGCGATCGACAGAATGAAAATTTCTTTCTGAAAATCGTTATTGACAACTCATTTTTCACATGTTTACAATAAATCCATAGAAACCTGTGACGAAGAGGAGTAACTGATCGGAATCCTCAAGAGAGTTCTTCAAATGGTGGAAGAAGAACAGGGCTAGGATCAGTGAATGGACTTCCGAGGGCGGACCGAAAAGCGTTGCCGAGTAGGAACGACGGGAATCTTACCCGTTACCAATAAGATGCGTATGATGGTACGCAAAGCGAGTGGGTGTCGGTAAAAAGACATCAATTTGGGTGGTATCGCAGAAGTTACAAGCTTTTGTCCCATAGGGCAGAAGCTTTTTATTTTTTAAGCCCCGGCAAGGTTTAAGATCATCTGCCACCTTATACGGAAACAGGAGGATATGAAAATGAAAAAGTTCCGTTTATTCTTAGTGGTCGCACTGATCCTTTGCCTCTTCGGGTGCAATTCCGCACCGGCTCCTTCCGACAGCAGCAAGACCCTGCGTATCGAAGTCATAAAACAGCTCGATCACGCTTCCCTGAATGAGATCGCAGACGCGATCGTCGCCAAGCTCCAGGAACTGGACGCGGCAGACGATAATGTTACTATCGAGATCTTTGTAGACAGCGGTCAGAATGACCCGTCTGTCCTGAAACAGATCGCCGACCAGGCGGTAGCGGATAAAGTTGACGCAATCATCCCGATCGCCACTCTGGCTGCTCAGGTCTGCACTGTCTCCGCGGAAGGTTCCGGCATTCCGGTCATTTTCGCGGCTGTCTCCGATCCGGAAGGTTCTGAACTAACCGGTATCGCGCATGTATCCGGAACCAGCGACGCATTAAATACCGCTTATATCATTGATATGATGCTGGCACAGAATCCGGATCTTAAAAAAGTCGGACTTCTCTATTCCCTTTCCGAATCCAACAGCACAAAACCGATCAACGATGCAAAAGCGATCCTGGATGAAAAAGGCATCGCCTATGTTGAAGCTGTCGGAAACACGAATGATGAGATCCTTTCTTCTGCAAGTGTCCTGATCTCCGAAGAGGTCGAAGCGATCTTCACGCCGACCGACAACGTTGTCATGGCAGCGGAACTCGCGATCGCCCCGCTTTTCGCCGAAGCAGGCATCCCGCACTATGCCGGCGCTGACTCCTTCGTCCGCAACGGCGGCTTTGCGACCTGCGGCGTAAACTACACAGATCTTGGAACACAGACAGCGCAGCTTGCTTTTGATGCGATCCAAAACGGGATCGATTCACTGGAAGACTACTATCTCGTTGACGGCGGCATCATCACCGTCAACAGCGAAACTGCCGAACAGCTTGGCATCGACACATCCATCTTCGCGTCGATGGGTGAGCTTGTTGAAGTAACGACTACCGAGGAATAAAAATGCTCTATATCGCTCAGACCGCTCTACAATTAGGATTCATTTACGGACTCGTCTCCTTGGCTCTTTTCCTGAGCTTCCGAGTCCTTGACATCGCCGACCTCAGCACGGATGGTACTTTCGTGCTGGGGATGGCCGTCTCCGTTGCTGTCGCTGCCAAGGGACATCCTTTCCTGGCGCTTCTGGTAGCTATGATCAGCGGCATGCTGTCGGGAACGGTGACAGCTGTTTTGCAGACACGTCTGGGCATTCCTTCGATCCTTGCCGGTATCATCACAAACACCGGCCTGTATACGATCAATCTTGCGGTCATGGGTTTCTCCAGCAATATCGCTCTGTTGAAACAGGATACGATCTTCTCGCTTCTGCAGAAAGCAGGCATCCCGAGCGTAACGATCCTGCTGCCGCTTCTTCTTTTCGCAGTGGCCGCGTTCCTGCTGAAGAATTTCTTGAATACACGTCTTGGTCTCTCGATCCGGGCGACCGGTGACAACCGCGACATGGTCAGTGCTTCCTCGATCGACCCGCGCTTTACGATCACAGTCGGTCTTGCCTACGCGAACACGATGACAGCTCTGGCAGGAGCTCTTGTCGGTCAGCTGCAGCGTTCGGCGGATATCAACTCCGGTACCGGCGTTGTCGTTGTCGGCCTGGCCTGCCTCATCATCGGTGAAACGATCATCGGCAGAAAAACGATCGGTCGGAATATCCTGGCGGTCATGGTCGGCAGTATCCTTTACCGTTTCCTGTATGCGATCATCCTGAAGACAAGGCTCTTCCCGATCGAATGTCTGAAACTCGTTACAGCTGTGATCATCGCTTTAGCGATCGCGATGCCGAATATCAAGGCTTCTTACGACCTGCGAAAGGAGAGAAATCATGCTGGAAATGCATAATGTCAGCAAATCGTTTTACCGCGGCACGATCAATGAGCGTAAGGCTTTGGACAATATCGATCTGAAGGTCAACAAGGGAGATTTCATCACGATCATCGGTTCCAACGGAGCCGGTAAAAGCACTTTGTTCAACTGCATCTCCGGTAACATCCTTCCCGACAGCGGCAGAGTCTTTTTGGGCGGAAAAGATGTTACCTACGAAAAGGAATATGTGCGTGCCAAAGAGATCGGACGTCTGTTCCAGGATCCTTTAAAGGGAACAGCACCGCATATGACGATCGAGGAGAATCTGGCGCTGGCATATCTGCGCGCAGACTTTGGAAAGCGCACATTCAGCCGCATCACCAAAGCGGACAGGGAGTTCTTTTACCAGAAAGTCAAAACGCTTGATCTCGGTCTTGAGGAACGTCTTGACCAGGCGGTTGGCTCGCTTTCCGGAGGACAGCGTCAGGCGCTGACGCTGCTGATGGCAACGATCGTCCCGCCGAAACTTTTACTGCTGGATGAGCATACCGCTGCGCTCGATCCGGCAACTGCGGAGAAGATCATGGCTCTGACAGAAAAGATCGTAAAAGAACAGGAGACCACCTGTCTGATGATCACCCATAATCTTTCCCAGGCAATTTCAGTAGGCAACCGCACCCTGATGATGGAACACGGAAGGATCGCTCTTGATCTGGATGAAAAGACACGCAAGGGATTAAAAGTTGAGGATCTGCTGCGCATGTTCAAGGAAAAGACCGGGCGTATCCTGGATAACGACAGGATGCTGCTGGAAGAGTAATTTATCATTTTTAAGCTGATTTGCTAAAATGAAATCAAGCAGGAGGTATTGCATAATGGAAAATGATGTAATCAATATCGAAAAGGCGAAAGAGATCCTGGACGGCGGTGTAGAAAAAGCCAACGAGATCCTGAAAAACAACGAACAGATCAATAAACTGATGGAAGAAGTACAGGCAAAAGTCGATAAGATCCCGCTGCTTCGCGATGCCATTAAAGATCTTCCGGTCATGGCTTCCATGGTCAAGAGCTATGTGACAAAGGAATACACGAATGTATCTCCGAAAGTGATCGCAACGATCGTCAGTGCTTTTATCTATCTCGTTAAAAAGAAAGATTTCATTTCTGATTCCATCCCGCTTCTCGGACAGCTGGATGATATCGCGGTCATCGCTTTGGCTCTGAAATTCATCGAACCGGAACTGAAGGAATTCCTGAACTGGAAAAACACCGCAGCAGCAAAAACAGAGAAAACAGAAGCTTAAGCTTGCAGCCCCCAAACAGACGATATTCGTATCGTCTGTTTTTTTATCCGCGGTCAACGGTACCCGTTATCTGGTTCTTCCGCTATACTATAGAAGAGGTGAAATAATATGGAATTCAATAAATATTTTGATCATACCCTTTTAAAAGCAGATGCCCGCAGGGAAGCGGTCATCAAACTGTGTGATGAAGCCAAGAAATATGACTTTGCGTCTGTCTGCGTTAATCCGGATTATGTTTCTCTGTGTGCTAAAGAATTAAAGGACAGCGATGTAAAGGTCTGCACCGTCGTCGGTTTCCCGTTAGGTTCAATGATCAGTGAAGCAAAAGCTTTTGAAGCTTCCAAAGCGATCGAGCAGGGAGCGGAAGAAGTTGACATGGTCATCAATATCTCCGCTTTGAAGGATGGCGACCTGGATTATGTCACAAAGGATATCCGTACAGTCAAAGAAGCGTGCGGTAAGACCCTTTTGAAAGTCATCATCGAGACCTGCCTTCTGACAGATGAAGAAAAAGTTCAGGCCTGCGAATGCGCAGTTAAGGCCGGCGCGGATTATGTAAAGACTTCGACCGGATTCTCCAAAGCCGGCGCAACACCGGAAGATGTGAAACTGATGAAGGATACCGTAAAGGATAAAGCGAAAGTCAAGGCTGCCGGCGGTATCCATACACTCGCTGAAGCGAACGCAATGATCCAGGCCGGTGCTGACCGTCTCGGCTGCAGTGCTTCTGTAGGTATTATGGAAGAATACCTGCGTTAAGACGGCATATATTGTTTTTGACGAACAGGAGGAAGCAGTTTAAGCTGCTTCCTTTTTATAAGGTTCAATACTGTGTTAACATAAAATTGAGCAAGAGCTTATGCTCGGGAGGAAAATATAATGTTACACGAAGTGAAGTTTTTGTCATTCAATGAACGCGACCAGGTCTATGGATGGATCTATGTTCCGGCATGCAGGCCAAAAGGCATCATTCAGCTGATCCATGGCTTTGGTGAGCATTCCCGCCGTTATCTCCATATGATCACCACATTTATGGAAAATGGTTATATCGTAGCTGCAGATGATCATGTCGGTCACGGCAAGACAGCTTTGGAAAACGATAAGTGGGGAGACTGGGGTGATAAAGGCTACACAACGATGGTCGAAGACGAAAAGAAACTCCATGATCTCGTAGTGGAGAAGTATCCGAGACTTCCATACTTTATGTTCGGTCACAGCATGGGTTCCTTCATCACAAGAATGTATATGGCCAGATACGGCGAGGATCTTATGGGTGCAACGATCTGCGGAACGACCGGTGAATGGCCGAATCTGGATGAAAATATCAAATTATTGGAAAAGACCATTGCTGAACAGGGCGGTGAAGCTGCAGATGCATCCCTCGGCGGAGCGCTGATGGGCTGGATGTTCAGCCGCTGCACTGAAGGCGTAAAGCTCGGAAATGAATGGATCTGTGATGATGAATGCGTTCAGATCGACCATGCGCAGGATCCATTTGATGCTTTCACAAAACCGACAACAAACAGGGCATGGCTCTATTTCCTGCAGATGATGAAAGACATCACCGGAAAAGAATGGGCCGAAAAAGTTCCGCTTGGCCTGCCGGTCTATAATATTGCCGGCGACCAGGATCCGGTCGGACAGTTTGGTACCGGCGTTTATCAGACAGCGAACTGGCTGATCGATACAGGTCACGATGTAACAACGGAGCTGTATACAGGTTATCGTCATGAGATCCACAACTATGCGGATATCAAGGAGATCGTTGAAGAAGGGATCATCGATTTCTTCGACGGGATCCTGGAAGACGAAGAATACGAAGGTGAATGATCTTCCGATCATTCGTGATCGTTATTTCTGATCAAATACCCGGGTCAAAAGACTCGGGTATTTCTTTATCCGGTAAAAATATTGTATAAAAGCACATTCATTTAGGATGAAAACAACACGAAACTGATCATTCAAACGAATCATCCGAATCATTTCGTTCTGTCATCTATGCCGTTTTCCGGCGATGGTATACTTAATCAAGAGGTAATGGAAATGATTAATAATAAATTCAAGATCTTCGCGATGAACTTCGGCTCAACTTCGACAAAAGTTGCATTATTTGAAGATAAAGAACCGGTCTTTGAAAGCAAAGTCGAACATGATCCGGGGATGATTCAAAAACTTCCGTCCGTTATGGATCAGAAAGACATGCGTATGGAAGGGATCAAAAAACTTCTTGAGGATTCCGGACAGACATTAGAAGACTGTGATGCGATCGTTGCCCGCTGCGGCGGAACCGGTCCGATCCACGGAGGGACCTATGAAGTAAATGATGTGCTTGTAAAAAGACTTCTCGATCCGACAAAACATCATCATAATGCGGATCTAGGCGGTGTGATGGCGCAGGAGCTGGCAAATGAATTCAACTGCCGCGCATTCTTTGTGGATTCTCCGGAAACAGATGAACTGCAGCCGCTCGCCAGGATCACCGGGTTCAAAGATTACTATAAAGAAGCATCGACGCATACATTGAATCAGAAGGCGGTCTGCCGGTATTATGCAGAAAAGATCGGAAAGGATTATTCCGATCTGAATCTCGTTGTCTCCCATATCGGCGGCGGTGTCTCCGTATCCGCACACCGTAAAGGAAAGATCGTTGATTCTACTAACCTCATCCGCGGTGACGGACCGATGGCCCCGACCAGAAGCGGCGAGATCCAGGCGATCCATATCCTCGATCTGGCGTATTCCGGTAAATGGGAAAAGAAAGATCTGGAAAGACGTATCACCCACGGAGGCGGCCTCATGGACCATCTCGGAACAGCGGATGTGCTGGAGATCAAACAAAGGATCGCGAATGGAGATACGTATGCGCGGTATGTATATGATGGCATGATCTATCAGATCGGAAAATACATCGGAATGATGGGAGCAGTACTTGAAGGTAAGGTGGATGCGATCATCCTTACCGGCGGTATCACCCGTGATACCTATCTAACAGATAAGCTGACAAAGATGTGCGGTTACCTCGCACCGGTCGAAGTCATCGCAGGAGAATTTGAGATGGAGGCGCTCGCTGCCGGTGCTTACCGTGTCCTGAGCGGACAGGAAAAAGCCAGAGAATATAAAGAGGATTTCTCCTATACAAGTTTGGAAACGATCCTGAAAAACTATTGATCAAGAAACCTGAACAAAAACAAAAAGACTATATTCATTCCCGAATATAGTCTTTTTAATTGATATCAGACCGGTTTATTCTTCAGAATCGTTTTCCGGTTCCGGTGTTCCGGCATCTTCTACCTGAGCAGGTACTTCTGCTTCTTCTGTGGACTCCTCATCTTTGTAATTCGGATCCATCGTCAGATCCAGGATCGTGACTGCAGAAACATATGCATCTTCTCCTGGTTTAACAAGACGGACACCCTGAGCAGCACGGCCGGTGGTCGATACGTTTTTCAGTGAGATACGGATCACGATACCGTCGCTTGTCATCAGCAGACAGTCTTCATCGCCGCGAACGGCTTTCAGCGCGACTAACGGTCCGTTCTTTTCGTTGATGTTGATCGTCTTGACACCTTTTGCACCACGGCTCGTCATACGGTATTCACTTACCGGAGTTTTCTTACCGTAACCGTATTTCGATACGACAAGGATGTTGTCTCCATCTTTATCCGTACAGAAGCCGATGATCTCAGAGTCATCCACATTCATAGCCTTAACACCGCTTGCGGTACGGCCGGAAGGACGTACTGTTTCTTCAGGGAAGCGAACTGCTTTGCCGTTTGCGGCGCCGAGAATGATCTCATCTGTACCACTTGTCAGTTTAACAGCTTTAAGCTCATCTCCTTCACGAAGGGTGATGGCGATCTTACCGTTCTTACGGATCGACGCGAATTCTTCAGCAGCAACTCGTTTGCAGAGTCCGTTCTTGGTAACGAAGAACAGGAATCCTTCGAACTCTTTATCTCTCTGTACCGGGACGAGCGTGCGGATCTTCTCATCTTTATCCAGCTGGATCAGATTGACGAGCGGAATTCCCTTGGCATTTCTGGATGCTTCCGGGATCTCGTAGCCTTTGATGCGGAAGACTCTTCCTCTGTCGGAGAACAGGAGCAGGATGTCATGCGTGGACATCACGATATTCTGTTCGACATCATCATCTTCATTCAGACCCAGGCCTTTGATTCCGCGTCCGCCGCGGTTCTGTGTACGGTATGTATTCAGTGGTAAACGCTTGACATATCCGTTGACTGTCATTGAGACGATGATTCCCTGTTCAGGGATCAGCGCTTCATCTTCAACATCAACTTCACCTTCGATGATCTCTGTACGGCGTTTGTCGTTGTATTTATTCTTGATCGCTGTCAGTTCGTTCTTGATGATCTCGATGACACGCCAGTGATTTGCGAGGATATCTTTAAAATCGCGGATCTGCGCGTAAAGTTCTTCCAATTCATTTAAGATCTTTTCTCTTTCGAGACCGGTCAGACGTTTAAGCTGCATATCCAGGATCGCTCTGGCCTGAACTTCACTTAATCCGAAGTTCCCCATCAAAGCTTCCATTGCGATCTTATCATCTTTTGAAGAACGGATGATCTTGATGATCTCATCGATATGATCGAGCGCGATCTTTAAACCTTCAAGGATATGAGCGCGTTCCTGAGCTTTTTCAAGATCGTACTTTGTTCTTCTTTCAATTACACTGATCTGATGATCGATATAGTAATTGATGATCTGTTTCAGATTAAGCAGACGTGGACGGTTGTCGACCAGAACGTTGTTGTTGACGTTGAAGGTAGACTGTAAAGGTGTCAGACGATATAACTGATTTAAGATCACATCCGGCTGAACATCTTTACGTAAGTCGATCTCAATACGAATACCATTACGGTCATTCGACAGATCCTTCAGATCTGTCAGACCATCAACCAGCTTTTCTTTATGTAAAGCTGCGATCTTTTCTACCAGTACTGTTTTGTTAACGAGATAGGGGATCTCACGGATGATGATCTTATGGCGTCCGCCGGATATTTCCTCAACATCCACTTTCGCGCGGACAGCGATCGAACCGCGTCCGGTTTCGTAAGCCTGTTTGATGCCGGAACGTCCGACGATATAGCCGCCTGTTGGGAAATCCGGTCCTTTGATATATTTATCCATCAGTTCGATGACCGGGATGTCCGGATCTTCCATAACAGCGATGATCGCATCGATCGCTTCGCCGAGGTTATGAGGTGCCATATTTGTTGCCATACCGACAGCAATACCCATAGAACCGTTTACGAGCAGGTTCGGGAATTTCGAAGGCAGGACTACCGGTTCTTTAAAACGGGCATCGTAGTTATCTTTCCAGTCGATGGTTTCCTTACGGATATCCTGGACCATCTCCATGGAGATCTTCGACATTCTGGCTTCGGTGTAACGGTAAGCAGCTGCTTCATCACCATCAACGGAACCAAAGTTACCATGACCGTCTACCAGAGGATATCTGTAGGAGAAGTCCTGAGCCATACGGACCATTGTATCGTAAGCGGCGGTATCACCATGCGGATGATACTTACCTAAAACTTCACCGACGATGTTCGCGGATTTGATATGCGGTTTATCAGGAGTATTGCCCATCGAGAACATCGTCCATAAAACACGGCGATGGACCGGTTTCATACCATCTCTGACATCAGGAAGGGCACGGTCGATAATAACAGACATTGAGTAGCTCAAGAAGTTATCTCTCATTTCTGAAGAGATATTGACTTCCTTCATGTTGCCATGATTGAAAAAGCGATTATCTAATTCTTCCATGGGACCTCCTTAAATATCCAGATTCTTCGCGAAGTGGGCGTTTTCAATGATGAAATTCTTACGCGGTTCAACTTCATCTCCCATCAGCATGGAGAATACGGAATCTGCATCCATAGCATCTTCGATCGTAACGCGTTTTAATGTTCTTGTCTCCGGATCCAGAGTCGTTTCCCATAACTGGGACGGATCCATTTCACCAAGACCTTTGTAACGCTGAATATCATATCTTTCGTCACCGAAATCGCGTTTTGCGAGTTCCAGTTCCTCATC
The DNA here is from genome assembly GCA_017431225.1 of Erysipelotrichaceae bacterium. Lineage (GTDB taxonomy): Bacteria > Bacillota_I > Bacilli_A > Erysipelotrichales > Erysipelotrichaceae > RGIG5669. The sequence goes on from JAFRLM010000005.1 coordinate 47,914, forward strand.
ACTGTAGCAGTAACGCAGTGTTTTGGTTCCTTTGTGAAGCTTATAGAGAGGCGGCATAGCTACATAAACATAACCACCTTCGATGACCGGACGGAAGAAACGGTAAAGGAATGTCAGCATTAGAGTTGTGATATGCTGACCGTCGACATCGGCATCGGTCATGATAACGATCTTATGGTAACGCAGTTTTGATACATCGATCTCGTCACCGATACCACAGCCGAAAGCGGTGATCATGGAACGGATCTCGGCATTGTCAAAGATCTTGTGTGTTCTGGCTTTCTCGACGTTCAGGATCTTTCCTCGTAAAGGAAGAACAGCCTGGAAATTGGAATCACGACCCATAGTTGCACTACCGCCCGCGGAGTTACCCTCTACGATGTAGATCTCACAGATCGAAGCATCTTTGCTGGCGCAGTCTCTGAGTTTTCCGGGTAAGCTGCCGAGTTCAAGAGAAGATTTGCGGCGGGTCGTTTCTCTGGCACGCTGAGCTGCCAGACGGGCTTCGGAAGCAGATTTCGCCTTTTCAACGATCTTCTTTGCAACATCCGGGTTTTCCAGGAAGTAGCGCTTTAAATAGTCACCAAAGATCTTATTAACGACAGGAAGAACTTCTGCATTACCGAGTTTTCCTTTTGTCTGACCTTCGTATTGAGGATCGGGATGTTTGATCGAAATAATACCTGTCAGGCCTTCTTTGACGTCATCATAGGTATAGTTGGAATCATCTTTTTTAAGATAGTTATTATCTTTGGCATAAGCATTGATTACTCTCGCCAGAGTTCTTCTGAAACCATCAAGATGAGTACCGCCTTCCGGTGTGTAGATGTTATTACAGAAGGAATAAACCTTTTCGGAATAGGAATTGTTGTACTGAAGGGATGCTTCAACACTGATATCCGTTTCCGGATCGTCTGCTTCACAGTAGAGAATATCATCAAAGATCGGAGTTTCTGTTTCGTTCAAAAAGGAAACATATTCTCTTAAGCCGCCATCATAACAGAAGACCGTTTCTCCTTTATGATCATCTTCCTTATCCCAGGTGAAATAGAGGGTTATTCCTTTATTCAGGAATGCCATCTGACGGATACGTTCATATAAAGTGTGATAATTGTAGACCGTGCCTTCTTTAAAGATCTCTCCATCCGCTTTGAATCGGACTAAAGAACCTGTTTTCTCCGGGTCGCAGGTACCTTTCTGGATCAGGCTCTGATTGGTTTTGCCGCCATTTTTGAAGGATACAAAATAAACTTTTCCATCTTTATATACTTCAACTTCCAGCCATTCACTCAAGGCATTGACGACACTGGCGCCGACACCATGCAGACCACCGGAAACTTTATAAGCGCCGCCGCCGAATTTACCTCCGGCGTGGAGAACTGTAAAGATCGTTTCAACTGTGGAGATCCCTGTTTTCGGGTGGATCTCGACCGGCATACCACGGCCATCATCTTCTACCGTGACAACATCATTCTGATCGACTGTAATACGGATATTATGTGCATATCCAGCAAGCGCTTCATCGATCGAGTTGTCGATGATTTCCCAAACCAGATGATGAAGTCCGGCTTCGGATGTCGTACCGATATACATACCCGGTCTTTTACGGACTGCTTCCAGACCTTCAAGGACCTGAATATCACTCGAGGTATATTCTTCGTGTTTCACTTCCGTCATTGAATAACTCCTTCCTTAACTGTATAAACTCTGTGTTCTCTGTTCAGCCGGAAACCTTCGATATCTGTTCCGGTGATCAGAGTCTGCGCATCCGGCAGACAGGCGAATAGGCGTTCTTTGTTTTGTGAATCAAGCTCTGAAAGAATATCATCCAGAAGAATGATCGGCGGGTCGCCGCGCATTTCTTTGATGTATTCAAATAAAGCAAGTTTGAAAGCGATGACGATCATACGTTTTTGACCTTGAGAGGCAAAACTGTACACATCATAATCATCCATCTGAAATTGCAAGTCTTCTTTATGCGGGCCAAAAGAAGTGTATGTGAGGAAGAGATCTCTTTCTCTGCTCTTGCGGATCGCGCTGGCGATTCCTTCTTTATCTGCTTCCGCACATTTTTTATACTGCATCGTAATGACAGTATCTGTACCGGAAAGACGCTGGTACATCGGAGTGAGTTTCTCGTTGATGTACAAAGAGAATCTTTCTCTTTCCTTAATGATCGATTCGATCAGAGGGATCATGCTTTGTTCAATGACTTCCAGCAGATCAAGATCGATATGTTCCTGTTTCAGAAGACTGTTCTTTTCTTTTATCAATTTATTAAAAGATAAAAGCGTTTTGAGGTAGAAAGGGGATATTTTACCGATCTCAAGATCCATAATCATCCGCCGTTCTCCGGGTGGAGCGTCAAAAAGAAAGAGATCATCCGGTTTAAAAAGAAGACAATTGCAGCGTCCCAAATAATCAGAGCTCCGTTCGATCAATTTATCATCGATGAACAGTGTCTTTCCTTTTTTCTGGATCGTGATCTTATAATTGCCGTTATCTGTTATTGCTTCTACTCTCGCAAAATCTCTGTCTTTCTTGATCATTTCCTGATCTTTGGAACAGCGGAAAGATTTTGTGTTGCTGATAAAAAGCAATGCCTCTAGAATATTGGTCTTGCCGGCGCCATTGGTGCCGACCAGGATCGTCAATTCCGGATGAAGGCTCAGTTTCAGGAAATCATAATTACGGAAGTCACGAAGACGCAATTCCTGGATAATCATTTACTGATCAGGTATTCCTGACCATCGATCAAAATCCGATCACCTTCATAACACTTTTTTCCGCGACGGTTTTCTTCCTCACCATTTACCTGAATATCGTGAGAACTTAAGAAAAACTTGGCTTCACCTCCGGTGGAAACCAAGTCGCATTTCTTTAATAACTGTCCCAGAGTAATAAAAGGTTCTTCGATCTTGACAATAATCTGTTTAGTCTCTTTCATCACTCTAATTTTATCATTTTTTTCGTTTAAAAGCTACCATTAAACGATTCGAAGAACACGAATAGGAGTACCTATTTTAGCCAATTCTTCTTAAACGGCTTAAAAACGAAGTTTTTTGAGATTTAGAAGTATACGCGGGTCGGGGAAATCAGCTGGATCAGGGAATCATCTTCCGGATTTTTAATGATGATCGGATGAGCTTCTCCATTAAAATATAACAGAGTTTCCTTGTTGCCCATGACCCGGACCGCATCACTTAAATGCTTGCCGCTGCAGCCGATCACGAGGTCACTTCCTTCGTAAGAGATCGGTGTTAAAACATCGTAACTCGTTCCGACTTCCTGAGAGATCGCGGTCAGTTCAAGCTTGTTATCCTTAAAGCTCATTTTGATCGTATCTTTGCCTTCGTATTTCATGATCGAGGAACGGGTGATCGCAGAAACGAGTTCACGGGAATTCAGCTTTGCCTGCTGTTTGAAAGTATTCGGGAAAAGATGTGTGATCGACGGGAAGGAATCTTCGATAAGTCTGGCAGAGATCACAGTGTTTGCAAAAGAGAAGGTGATACGCTGGTTATCGATCTTGACTTCACATTCATCCTGATCTGCGATGGAATCCTTGATCTTTGTTAAATATTTTACCGGTACAACGATATTAAAATTCTCTTCTTCGTCTAATTCCAGTTTTTTCAGAGACAGTCTGCGGGAGTCTGTGCCGACACAATCCAGCTCGCGGCCTTCAGCTTTTAAGTTAACACCTGTTAACGCAGGTCTGGTTTCATCTGTTGAGCAGGCAAAAGCAACACTGCTGATGATCTCCTCAACGATCTTTGTTTTCAAATTGAACGGCTTTCCACTGCAGTCAAAGGAAATATTCGGATAATCTGCTGCCGGCATACCGTTGATCTTGAATACAGACTGATCTGAAGTGATCTCCAAAAGAGTTCCGTCAATCAGAGTAACTGTTGTGGTCGTACCATTTAAGCTCTGAATAATGTCATGCAGATAACGCGCATTGATATTAACGGTTCCTTCTTCCTCGATATTAACTTCATCTGCAGTAATGACCGTACGGATCGAAATATTAAAATCAGATGCAGTGAGGCTTAAGGAATTCGGTTCGACTTTTAAAAGGATCCCGGCTAACGACGGTAAAGGTGTGGTCGTGGAAATCGAACGGTTTACAAGATTGATCGCTTTCAGAAAACGGTTTGTATTGATCGTGAAGCGCATGAGCTTATCTCCTTTTTTCTTTTTTACTTATTTAGTATCTCATTATTATTAGCTCTGTGGAATATGTGGAAAACCTCAGAAAAGCAAGTAATAATGCGGATATTTAACTGTTGAAAGTGTCTGTGGAAGAATTGTGGTTAATGGATCTTTGATTCCAGTTCACGGATCGCCTGGGCATATGCATCTGATTTTTGCATCATACTTTCCACTTTTTCACAGGCATTGATGACTGTTGAGTGATCTCTTTTTCCGAAAGATCTGCCTATATCTTTATAAGATGCATCGATCAGCTTCCGGCAGAGATACATCGCAACATGTCTGGCTGTCGCAATATTCTTTGTACGGCTCTTGGAACTGATCTGGGTCACGGTAAGGCCGTAATAATCCGCGACGATCCTTTTGATCTTATCGACAGTCAGTTCACTTTTTCCGGTTTCAAATCCCTGTTCCTGGAATGCTGCGACCGCAACATCGAGAGTTATATCTTTCCCCGGTGCGAAATTGATCGAATAGAATAACAATCTGGTCAGCGCACCTTCGAGCTGACGTACATCCTGAGAAAAGTTATTCGCAATATAGGAAATAACATCATCATTGATCTTGCTCGAGCTGCCGATATCGTTATTGATCTTCATTTTCAGGATATTAACCGCAGTCTCGTATTCAGGAGCTTCGATATTGATCGTCAGACCCTGATTGAATCTCGAAATGATCCTTTCTTCTAATCCTTTTATTTCAGAAGGAGCTTTATCGGCAGATAAACAGATCTGCTTACGGTTGTTTACAAGGTCGTTGAATACAGAAAAGAAGATCTCGTGTGTTTTTTCTTTACCGGCGATGAACTGAATATCATCCACCAATAAAACATCCAGATCTTTAAAGCTTTCTTTAAAATCATCCAGTTTCTTTTCTTTTGACGACTGATAAACTCCCTCAACAAAATCCGAACCGGAAATATACGCGATCCGTTTAGAAGGGAAAGTATGCTTGATACGGTTCCCGATCGCCATCAGAAGATGGGTCTTACCGAGACCGGAATTTCCATGAAGGAATAAAGGGTTATAAACCAGACCAGGGTTGGAAGCAACTGTTAAAGATGCGACCTGCGCCTGGATATTCGAACGGCCGACGACAAAATTTGTAAATGTATACTTATCACTGAAATCCGTCTTAACAAAACGGTTCGCAAAAAGCAGCATATCCGCTTTGGAATCGGGTTGAGTGATATGACCGCCATCCTCTTCGATGAGCTGGATACTCAAATGTTTGCCGATAGTGTTTTGCAAACAGAATTCCAGCATCTGTTTTGTTTTGTTCTCATTCAGGATTGTAAAGTTAATAAAAGAAGGAACTGAAACAACAGCAGAATCATCCTGCAGATCGATCAATTTTGAAGGGCGGTAATACATTTCAAATATCTGTTCATCTATTTTACCGGAACTCATAACCTGTTCCAGAGTTCTTTTCCAAACATCATTTAAATAGAATTGCACAGCAGACATATATAAAACCTCAACGTCATTATAGTTTACCTATTTTTATATTTCTATGACCCTGCAAAAGGCCATATTCAGTTATAAACAAGCAAAAATCAAAGAAAACTAGCATAAACAACGACATTTAAAGAGTTTTCCACATCTTTCCACAAGAGTATAACTTTTTGAATGTTGTGGATTAGTTTTCCACATTGTTATTAACTCTTAACAGCTGGGGATAAAAACAAATAATCAACTGTTTTTGTGGAAAATAAGACCTCTTGAATTTCAGCATAAAAAGCGGATTTTCTGCACTTTTCCACAGACTTGTCCGATTGTGGAAAACCTGTTGAAAAAGCATGTGGAAAAACAAATGGAACAATTCTGTTCAGAAGTCATGAAATTAAAAGTGTTGATAATTAATCCACATTATTAACAAACTTTTCAACACATGATTAAACAATTGTACAAACTTTAAAATATACCGTCTTCTGAAAATCCGGGAAAGGAAAACCAGATCGGCTGCGGCGATTTTTGATTGATTAATTCATATATAACAAGAAAGCTATAATAATTAATTGTATGAGATCATTTTAGTTAAGAAGGAGAAAAAATGGAGTGAAAAAGGAGCTAAAAAGTCGGTTATAATGCGGGAAAATTTAAATATTTGTGCAATCTATGAAAACGCTAACAATTTCAAAGTTAAAGCGTTGATTTTGGTAAATTCGTGTGATAAAGTCAAGGTATAGAAAGGTGGAAACTTTTATATGGCAAGAAATGCTTTTATCATCATCGACCAGCAGAATGACTTTAACCTGGTCGGCGCTCCGTTCCGTGTTGACTGTGGCTTAGAGGCTGAACCGTTCATCGAAAAGGCTTTAGCAGCTACTCGTGAAGTTAACAAGGAAAGAAACAACATCCCGGTAGTTCATGTATTCCGTTACTACCGTGCTGATGGTTCCGACTGCGAAATCACACGTTATGATGCTTTCAAATCCAAAGGATTCCATGGCTGCACCATCGCAGAACCGGGCGCTTATGAACTCGAAGGCGTACGTCCGATCGCTGGCGAATACAGCGTTGTTAAACAGCGTTGGTCCGCATTCTTCCACACAGAATTAGACCTCGTTCTCCGTCGTTTAGGTGTTAAGCAGGTTATCTTAACTGGTGTTCAGACTCCGAACTGCATTCGTGGTACTGTTTGGGATGCTAACTCCCTCGACTACGAAGTAATCGTTCTGACAGATGCTACAAACGCTAAGACTCCGGAAGTTCATCAGGCTAACCTGTTCGATATGAAGAACATCGGTATCAAGATGATGACAACTGAAGAATACTGCGAATGCTTAAAGAAAGATCCGATGGGACCGGAAGCTACCTTCCAGGATAGAATCCGTGAAGAAATCGAATCTCGTCATGCTGATCCGGAACCGGCTACATTCTATGAACCGGCTACTGGCAACGAAGCTCGTTTCTAATCTTCAGCATCTAAAAGTTAAAGCTGGAAAAACGACCGAAAGGTCGTTTTTCTTATCTCCTGTATAGTTTTTCTTATAAAATAAAAGGAGAAGCAATCAGGCTCAGGAGAATTCATAATGAAAAGAAAAATCATTTTAGACTGTGATCCCGGACATGATGACGCAGTAGCGCTGATGATGGCGGGGATCCATCCTTCGATCGATCTGCTTGGTGTTACGATCGTTTCCGGAAACCAGACTCTGGAAAAGAATCTGACGAATGCTTTAAATATTTGTCAGTATCTGAATATTGATGTACCGGTATATGCCGGAAGCACACGTCCGCTTGTTAAAAAACCAGTCTATGCGGAATTTATCCATGGCAAGAGCGGTCTTGATGGACCGACATTTGATCCGCTGGTCAAAAAACCGGAAGAAAAATTTGCTCCGGTATATATTGCTGAAACACTGATGAACAGCGAAGAGAAGATCACACTGGTACCCACCGGCCCGCTGACGAATATTGCCTTGGCAATGCGGCTTGAACCGAAGATCGTTGATAAGATCGAAGAGATCGTTCTGATGGGCGGTTCGGTAGACAGCGGTAATATCACTCCGGCCGCCGAATTCAATATCTGGGTCGACGCAGAAGCGGCCAGGATCGTATTCGAAAGCGGTGTAAAAGTCGTTATGTGCGGATTGAATGTGACCCGCAAGCTCCGCTGCTTCCAGGAGATCATCGACAGAATGGATAAGATCGGAAATAAAGCCTCGACCTTATTCAAGGAAATGATGGAGTTCTATAACCAGACACAGCTGTCTTCTTTCGGATGGGTCGGAGGTCCGCTGCATGACCCGCTGACGATCGCTTATCTGATCGATAACAGCGTCCTGAAGCTGAATCATTGTCATGTTGATGTTGATAATAACAACTCCGTTTCCTACGGCCGCACCAACTGTGATTTCCCGGGTATTCAGGGACTGGAACCCACAGCTTATGTCGCGGAAGATGTAGACATCGAAAAGTTCTGGAACATCATCGAAGAGTGCCTGAAACTCTATAGTTAAAGGTATCTGATCAAATTGAACAATAAGGTCGCGGTCTGCCCGCGACCTTTATCTTTTTGATCTGTTTACGGAACCGGCGGGAAAAGAGGGATCACCCTGCAGCATTTCTCTTGAATGGCAATATTTAATTGTGTACAATCTAATTGGTTATAAAGAAAGGTGGTAATTTCTAGTGGGTTTTTATAATTACACTGTTACCAACAGACATGGTGAAGAAGTTTCCTTAAAGGATTTTGAAGGAAAAGTCGTTCTGGTCGTTAATACCGCTACAGGCTGCGGCTTTACCCCGCAGTATGAACCGATCGAGAAAATGTATGAGGAACTTCATGAAAAAGGATTTGAAGTCCTGGATATTCCATGCAACCAGTTTGCCGGACAGACACCGGGAACAGATGAAGAGATCCATGAATTCTGCACATTGAAGTATCATACACAGTTCCCGCAGATGAAGAAAAGCGACGTCAACGGGGAAAACGCGCTTCCGCTTTACGCTTTCCTGAAGGAACAGAAGGGTTTTGAAGGCTTCGGAAAAGGCCCGATGGCATTCGCAATGTCCGCAATGTTGAAGAAGATCGATAAGAATTACGCCAGCAAGCCGGATATCAAATGGAACTTCACAAAATTCGTCGTCGACCGTGAAGGAAATGTCGTTGCCCGTTTCGAACCGACAGCGGACATGAAGCTCGTCAGGTCCTGCGTTGAATCTCTTCTCTGAAAATAAAAGTATTGAATATTTGCCGTCTGTGAAAACAGGCGGCTTTTCTTTTGCGGGAAAAGAAAAGAAAACAGTAGAATGAAATTATGGATAAGAAGGAACTGCGGGAACTCGCGAAAAGACAGCGCCGGGAGTTTAAAGACAAGAGATCCGCTTCTGCAAAGATCAAAGAGACACTGCTGGATCTTCCTGAGATGAAAGCGGCTGAAACAGTCGCGCTTTACTGCAGCCTGCCGGAAGAAGTCGATACTGACCTTCTGATCGATGAGCTTTTGAAAGAAGGGAAAGAGATCTGTGTTCCCCTGGTCCGCGGGAAGCAGATGCTGTTTATCCGGATCTGCAGTCGTGAGGATCTGACGGCAAAAGGAAGCTTCGGCATCCGTGAACCGCTGTTTGAGGAAACGTCTGTGGTCCTGCCGGAAATGATCGATCTTGCTGTTTTCCCGGGACTCGCTTTCGACAGGGAAGGAAGGCGTCTTGGCTACGGCGGCGGCTATTATGACCGCGCTTTCGCGCACGCTTCCGGAGTCCCGAAGATCGCTGTCTGTTTCTCCTGTCAGATCTTCGATCAGATCCCTGCAGAGGAATACGATCTGAAAGTCGATAAGATCGTCACCGAAAACGAGATCTTTACAATTAAGACTTTATAAAACCAGAATCAAGAAAGAAGGAAATGAACATGGCAATGATGAATGCGTCGATGGTCAACGCACCTACCACACAGAAGAAAAAGGAGATCATCATCTCGACCGGAACGGTAAACCGGGAATTTGAAGTGATCGACTGCGTGTTTGCGCTGGATTCCGATAAAGACGGTCTGCTTGGCAGTGCCGACCCGGGAAAAGCTTTCAAAGGCGTAAAGGAACAGCTGAAAAAACAGTGTCGTCAGTTAGGAGGCGATGCTGTTCTTGACTGCGAGTTTGAATACAGGATGTCGGAGAAAGAGGGAACACTCAGCCGCAGACAGATCGCCGAGATCTTTGCCTACGGCACAGTCGTACGCTTCCTTTAGAAGCCTTTGTTACATAAAAGAGGTTTGTGTAAATCTTCCTTTTTCTGCCGAAAGAAGGCGGAAAAGCATTCTGTGATAAACTGAAATTGGAAGAGGAAAGGGGAAGTGTTTTTACTGTCCGTAACCGGAACTTCCTGTCTTAAAACAAATTTATGATCTTACGGTCCCGGACCGGTCTTTCAACAGATAAAGGAGAAGAGAAATATGAAAAAACTGTTCGTTAAGATCCTCCTGACAGTCACAGCAGTCCTGCTTATGGCAGGCTGCACCGGCAACAAAAAAGATAGTTTTGATATTGCCGGAAAAACGTTCTACAACACAGTCGATGAGTTTGGGAATGCCGAACATTCCAAGCTCTGGTTCGGAAAAGACGGCAGCTTTGTGCTGACGGACAATTTCAGCGAGGGAAGCTATGAGATCAGCGGCAAATGGTCATTGAAGGAGAATGTCGTCACGCTCGACGTGGAAAAAGCGGCGGTCGGTCAATACTCCAAGATCCTGCTTGAAGTAAAAGATGAAAAAACACTTGTCCTGAAAACACAGCTGGCCGGATCAAAAGCGGACGCAGTCTTCTCTACAGACAAACCGGCAGGAAGCCAGACTGCTGTAACGCCTACACCGCAGCCTACCGGGACCACGACAACAGAGATGGAATACATTGCTTATTACAATGCCAGCCAGAATAAGGAAAAGAACGGTTCCTTCGTGGAATTCCATAACGACGGCAGCTTTACATTCGTCGAGATCGAAGGTCTTGGCGCGACCGAGATCAAAGGTCTCTGGGGCACAGAAGGCGATATGATCCTCTTCAGCAACTTTGAACAGGTGCCTTACGACAAAGCCGGCAATCCGATCCATAACTTCGAAATGCAGATGTATGACGAGGATACCCTGATCCTGCAAAGAGGCATCCAGTCTTCCTCCAAGGGAGATATCTTTACGATCAGCGGCAAGATCCCGGAAGCCCTTAAAGCAGCAGCTTCTTATTCCGGAACCTTCCGGCATGATCCGATCGACGGTGTTCAGGAGAGCCTCTTACCGATGATCCAGTTCAATGCGGACGGAACATTCGTATTTACGGAAAACTGCTACGCCGGCATGGGACAGTATAAAGGCCATTATGAAAAGACAGATATCGGCTACACCTGCTATGTAGACGACGCGTCAACGATGAAGGGCTTTGCCGGGCAGGATGTTACAACGATCTATTTTGAAAACTACGACGCCGCTCTGATCCTTCTGCAGACAGATCTCTGCATGTCACGTCTCGGCGACAAATTCTATATCGTCATGGACTGACAAATGACCGGAGAATAAACAATGAATGAGATCTTTCACCGCACCAGCATCCGCCGCTTCACTGAACAGGAAGTGGAAAAGGAAAAAATCGAACAACTGATGAGAGCCGCCATGGCGGCTCCTTCTGCCGCTAACCAGCAGCCCTGGGAATTCGTCGTTGTGACCAATAAGGCTGTTCTGCAGCAGCTTGCAGCGACATCTCCCTATGCTTCCTGTCTGGCGAACGCGCCGCTCGGGATCGTTGTGCTGAGCCGCAAGGAATGCCGTATCCCGGAATACGCGCAGATCGACTGTTCGATCGCCTGTGAGAACCTGTGGCTTGAAGCGGACAGCCTGGGACTTGGCTGCGTATGGCTCGGCATCGCTCCGGTCAAAGAACGCATGCAGGCGGTAGACGCCGTGCTGCGGACACCGCCGGTCTTTGAAGCTTTCGCGCTGCTGGCAGTCGGTTACCCGGCAGAGGAAAAGAAACAGCAGGATCGTTACGATCCCAAGCGTGTGCATTACCTCCGCTAGCGTTGCGTTTGCAATTTATAAAAATCCTCCTATAATGGATTAACTGAATATCAAGGAGGAAATCAAATGAAGAAAATAGCTGCATTTTTTGATATAGATGGAACGATATACCGTGAAGGTCTGATCACGGAAGTCTTTAAGAAGATGGTCACCCACGAGATCATCTCCAATGACCGCTGGTCCGATGAGGTCCGCCCGGCATTTAATGCCTGGGACAGACGCCAGGGCGATTATGATGATTATCTGCAGAAGATGGTCGGTATCTTCCGTGAGACTACCAAAGGCATCTCTTCCGAACATATCGATTTTATCGCCCGTAAAGTCATTGAGCAGAAAGGGGAAAGAGTCTATCTCTTCTCCCGTAATGAGATCGAAAAACACCAGGCAGCCGGCCATAAGGTGATCGCGATCTCCGGCTCGCCGGATGCGCTGGTCAAGGAGATGGCTGCCAAGTATCACTTTGATGACTGGAGAGCTTCTCTTTATGAAACGGATGAATACGGTCTTTATACCGGCAAGGTCGTGCCGATGTGGGATTCCGTCTCCAAGAAAAAGGCATTGCTGGAGCTGGCAGAGATCTATGATCTCGATCTGGAGAACTGCTACAGCTACGGCGACACGAACGGCGACCTGACGATGTTCCAGAACACCGGGCATCCGACCGCGATCAATCCGACCAAAGAGCTTCTGCGCAATATCACCGCGGATCCGGAACTTCTGGAAAAGATCCGCATCATCGTTGAGCGGAAAGATGTCATCTACCAGATCGATCCGAAAAAACTGAATATTCTTGAATGATCTGACATGAAAAGAGGATCCTGTTAACCGGCATAAGTACCGGTCAGGGTCCTCTTTTTTTCAGAATACAGTCAGGCTCAGTTTCCGTTTGTGGTCATGACGTTGCCGTCCCCGACTCCATTGACTGCCTCATCAAGCGGCAGCCAGTTAAGGAAGGGCTTGATCTGCTCATCCCAGAAATCCCAGGTATGGGCACCGGGCGCTTCGTGGTATTCGACATCAAAGCCGTATTTTACCAGCAGTTCGTGATAGCTGCGGTTTGCCGGAAGCAGGGAGTCGCTTTCCCCGCAGGCCATGTAGATCTTCGGCTTTTCTTTTCCGGACGCGGCAAGCTCCTTCATCACGACTTCCGGATTCTTATCGCTTTCCGCCGCGACGGCGAGGTCTCCGAAGACGGAATTCTCATTCGCCACCTGACGGGCACCGGGTTCAAAGAGATGAACGGCGGAAGACAGGGCGATGATGTGGCTGAAAGTATCGGCGTATTTCATACCGTTGCGCAGCGCCCCGAAGCCGCCCATTGAAAGACCGCCGATAAAGGTGTCTTCTCGTTTGTCTGAGAGCGGGAACATTCTGCGGGTGATCTCCACGAGTTCACGGCCGATGAATTCACCGTAATCGTTGTTGCTGGTGATGCCGTTGACATAGAAAGAATTGTCTCCTGAAGGCATCACGACCGCCAGGTTCTTTTCTTCCGCCCAGCGCTGGATGCGGGTGTTGGTGATCCAGCCGGTATAGTTTCCCAGAAGACCGTGCATGAGGTACAGGGTCTTGAATCTGTAATCCTCCGGCAGGAAATAACCGGATTTGTCGAAAGTCATCTTATCTGACGGAAGGACGACATTCAGCGGGACAAGACGGAACAGGGATTTGGACAAGTAGTTTACTTGCAGAAGTGCCATATTTTCCTCCTAATTAACGACGTTGATCGGTTCGCCTTTACGGTAGGCTTCAATATTGTCTTTTACGATGCTGACCATGCGCTTGCGTGTTTCCAGCGCTTTCCAGCCGATATGCGGGGTCAGGATCACATTGTCCAGTTCAAAGAGCGGGCTGTCTTCGCTGAGCGGCTCGACTTCCTGAACATCCAGGGCAGCGCCGGCGATCCTCTTTTCCTGCAGAGCCTTGATCAGCGCTTTCTCGTCGATCAGCGGTCCGCGGGAGGTATTGACCAGGAAGGCTTCCTTCTTCATCTTATTCAAAACTTCCTCGTTGATGATGTGATGTGTCTGCGGAGTCAGCGGACAATGCAGGGAGATGTAGTCGCTCTCTTTCAGAAGCTCATCCAGAGAGACATGGCGGACGCCTTCATGGTCCGGTTTTACTGTTCTTGAATAAACGAGGACCTTCATCCCGAGATGCAGGGCGCTGTCGATCACGATCGAACCGATGCGGCCTTCACCGATGATGCCCAGTGTCTTCTGATAGACCTCGTTATGAGGAACGGAAAGACAGCGCGAGAAATTCGATTTATCGCCGTTATTCAGCATGACGACCTGTTTGTGCATGGAACTCGACAGCATCAGAATGAACAGGATCGCCATTTCGCGGACGCTTTCGGAGGAGTAGGCAGGGACATTACAGACGGTGATGCCCTTTTCTCTGGCAGCCGCTGTGTCGATGTTGTTGTAGCCGGTACCGGCTTCGATGATCAGCTTCAGCTGTTCGGGAAATTCCTTCAGCATCTCCGCTGTTACCGGATTCTCCTTGGTGATCAGCACATCGGCATCTTTGATGCGTTCGAGAAGCTTGGTCTCGTCCGCGTCATCATAGACGTCGACTTCTTCAGACAGGATCGAAAAAACCAGCAGTTTGTCATAATTCATTTTTTCGCCGTACAGCACAACTGTTTTCATATGCCCTCCCAGTCCGCCGCGATATGCGGTGTATTACGGTTTCTTTCCTTTATTCTACCATAGCCGCTTTCTTCTTCCGGAGGTCTAAAAGACGGAAAGATGATAATATGGATACGTAAGAAACGGAGACTGTATCAAGTATGAATAAAGGAAAGATCGTTGTTGCCTTGGGCGGCAACGCTTTAGGAAACACTCCGCAGGAGCAGCTGCAGCTGGTTAAGAAGACCGCTACAGTGATCGCAGACCTGACGGAAGAGGGATATACAGTGATCCTCGGACACGGCAACGGTCCGCAGGTCGGAATGATAAATAACGCGATGGCCTATGCCAGCGAACACGATAACACACCTTCCATGCCGTTCGCGGAATGCGTCGCTATGAGCCAGGGCTATATCGGCTATCACCTGCAGCAGGCCGTCAGCAATGAGCTGCGCCGGCGCGGGATCGATAAAAGCTGCGCTGCTGTGGTAACACAGATGATCGTGGATGAAAACGACCCCGGCTTTAAGGACCCGTCCAAACCGGTAGGGATCTTTTATGATGAGGCGAAAGCCAGAGAACTGATGGAGACGACCGGCGATATCTATAAGGAAGATGCCGGCAGAGGCTGGCGGAAGGTCGTTGCCTCACCTATGCCTTTAGAGATCTGTGAGCTGGATCTTTTAAAAGAACTGGTCGCGAAGGAATGTATCGTGATCACTGTCGGCGGCGGCGGCATCCCGGTCGTTAAGGAGGAAAACGGTGATCTGCGCGGCGTATCGGCAGTCATCGATAAGGATAATGCCTGTGCCAGACTCGCCATCGATCTGGACGCGGACAGACTGATCATTCTGACCGCAGTCGACAGAGTGTGCATCAACTTTAACAAGCCCGCTCAGAAGGAACTGAGCGAAATGACGCTTGAAGAAGCGGAGGAATATATCAGAGAAGGGCAGTTTGCCCCGGGCTCGATGCTGCCGAAGATCCTTGCCTGTATGAAATTCGTCAGCGAAAGCGGGAAAGAAGCTCTGATCACTTCGCTTGAGAAGGCAAAAGAAGGTCTTGAGGGAAAGACCGGAACACTTATCCGGAGGTAGAATATGGATTATCCGGCAACGTTGTTTCTGATCGCCGTCTGTGTTGTGGTGTATATTCTGCAGAACCGGCAGAACAACTACAGCTACGGCGAGGATATGATCTCAAAATACGGTCTGATCCCCCTGCAGGTGCGCCGGGGTCAGTATTACCGCGTCCTGACAGCGGCTTTTCTGCATGCTTCCGTGCAGCACCTTCTGATGAATATGATCGCCCTGTACAATCTCGGTTCTTTTCTTGAACCGCGCATGGGCAGCCTGCGCTTTCTGCTGCTGCTTTTTGTCGCGATCCTCGGCTCCGGCGCTTTGATCACGCTGCACGAAAAGAAAGATTCCTATACAGTCGGTCTGAGCGGCGGGATCTTCGGCCTTCTGGGCGCGTATATCGTTCTTTTATATGCGCGCGGGTATTTCGCGTATGACTCTGTCCGTTACTCGATCCTGCGGACCCTTGTCATCAATCTGATCATTTCGCTGATGCCGCATGTATCCCTTCTCGGACATACCGGCGGTCTTCTTTCCGGGCTCCTGATGGGAATGCTGTATTTTCTGATTTAAGCAAATGTTAAAATTCCCGGGAATCTATTCGGATATAATCAAAGGTGCGTGGAAGCGCACCCTTTTAAATGATGAAGAAAAGAAAAAAACGCAGAAAAGTACGTATCGGCGCCGTAGTCCTGCTGCTGGCGGTATTCGCTCTGATCGCATCCATAGGCATCAGCTCGGTCCGCTGGCTGCTGGAAAAGACAAAAACAGGCCGCCGAAACAGATATCGGATGACTGGCGTCTGGTCCTGGTCAATTATGAGAATCCGGTCCCGGAGGACTATACTTTTACGCTGATCGAACTGCGCAACGATCAGGCGGTCGACGAAAGGATCTATCCGGATCTGCAGGCAATGTTCGATGATGCCCGCAGCGAGGGGATCTCGATCATCGTGACTTCTTCCTACCGCAGCTATGAGGACCAGGTTGAGATCATGGAGCGTTTCATCCGCGATTTTGAAAACCAGGGATACAGCCATGAAGAGGCAAAAGAAAAAGCCGAAGCTCAGGTCAACAGACCCGGATACAGTGAGCATCAGCTTGGCATAGGCATTGATATCAACTCGGAAGACAGTTCCGTGCAGTCCTCTGATCACGCCTGGAGATGGCTGCATGAAAATGCCTGGAAATACGGTTTTATCCAGCGTTATCCGGCAGATAAAACAGAAATAACACACGTGATCAATGAGCCTTGGCATTACCGTTATGTCGGTAAAGAGGCTGCGCAGATCATGACGGAAAACAACTGGTGTCTTGAAGAATATCTGGAAACGCTGCGCTGAGGATCAGCTGGCTGCCGCGGCAGCTTCCGCCGCAAGGACCGCGTCGATCACCAGCACCACGCATAAAGCGGTGATCTCATCGACGGAATCATCGATATCGATCTCATAGGCGTCACCCCAGGAAAACCAGGCTTTCGAGACATCGACGACCGTCCGTCCGTTCTCGATCACTTCGTAGTCATGCGCCCAGAAATCGCCTTCCACTGTCCAGTTGAGACCGCTGACAGTATAGCAGGGGTGCAGGAAGGTGAATTCCTTGACGACTTCATATTCCTCGCCGTCAGGTTTCGTGATATAAAAGCGCGGCAGAAAAGACCAGAATTCCTGGTGGATATAGGCCGCTTCGTTCTGCAGGACATCCAGAACATGCAGTTTCTTGGCGAGAGTGAATACTTCACCTTCGACCGTATAGGAAACATCCCCGTTTTCATCATACAGGTGGAACTTGTCGCCCCAGCTGAAGAGCTTTTGTTTCAGATAGAGTTTCATTGTGATACCTCTTAATCATTATGTCATAAAACACAGAGAACCTGTCCTGATTCCTGATCAAAACAGAAAAGAATGGATCCCGTTGAGCGGAAACAGACAAAGAAGATCACGAACAGAGAATAATGCTTGCGTTTCCGGATCTTTATGCCTATAATAACCAACGTAAAACCTTATCAAGAGTGGTGGAGGGAATAGGCCCTGCGAAGCCCGGCAACCTGGAAACAAGGTGCCAAATCCTACAGAGAGATCTGAAAGATGAGGGAGCGAGAATGTACATTCTATAAGCCTCCTCTTGGAGGTTTTTATTTAGGAGGCAACAAATATGAAAAAGATCATTACTTCTGAAAGTGTCGCTGCCGGACATCCGGACAAGGTCTGTGACCAGATCTCCGACGCGATCCTGGACGCATATCTCAAAGAAGACCCGAACGCGCATGTCGCCGTTGAGTGCATGGCCGCGTTCGATACCCTGTATATCTCCGGCGAAGTCACCAGCAAAGCCCGCGTCAACTATGAAAACGTTGCCCGGGAAACGATCAAGAGGATCGGTTACGATGATCCGGAATACGGCTTCAAATACGATGACATCAGTGTCTTTGTCAAGGTCCACGAGCAGTCTTCGGATATCGACATGGGTGTTTCCTTAAAAGACGATATCGGCGCCGGCGACCAGGGCATCATGTACGGCTTTGCGTGTGACGAGACCGAAGCATTCCTGCCGCTGCCGTATTACCTTTCCTCGCAGATGATGCGCCGTCTTGATGAGATCAAGAAAGACTATGACTTCCTGGGTCCGGACGGAAAAGGGGAAGTCAGTATCGAATACGAAGAAGGAAAACCGGTCCGCATCGCGGCGATCGTTCTCTCCAATCAGCACCGCGCGCATGTCGAACTTGAGGATGTCCGCAAGCTCCTGAAAGAAGAGGTCATCGACAAAGTCATGCCGGCAGAACTGATGAAGGAAGACACCGAGATCTTTATCAACCCGACCGGACGCTTTGTCATCGGCGGTCCTGTCGGAGATACCGGACTGACCGGCAGAAAGATCATCGTTGATACCTATGGTGGTGCAGCCCCGCA
>JAFRLM010000006.1 GCA_017431225.1 Erysipelotrichaceae bacterium
CAGTTCCCCCTTGAATTTAGAAGCGATCTTGATCTTTACTGACATACTGCTTCCTCCTATGATCTAAACAACATTCTATGAAAGGATATTCTCACCATTTTCTCCAAATAGCAAGAGTGTTGCATCATAAACAAAAAGATCCCCGCATTGAACAGGGATCTCTTTTATTCATTAATGATTTTCACGATAGGATCTTAAGCCGTGCCGGATACGGTAAAGACAGTCGTAAACAGACTGATCGTCCCTGTATACGCCAAGTACGATACGCAGGTGACCTTCCCCTCCCGGTCCGTAGTTCTTTCCGTCGTTGACTGCGACTTTCGCTTCTTTCAGAAGATAAGCGGCAATCTTCGAGGAATCGCCCAACCCATGATAGCGATTCCCTGTCTGGACATCTCCTGATAGGATGTGCCGACATCGGCTTTTTCCGTTTCACTGAAAAGACCTCCGTTTGCCTTACGGAAAGCTTCGGTCGTTTTTTCTTTCATGTTATTCTTTGTATGCGATCGCTTCGACTTCAACCATGGCCGCCTTCGGCAGATCTTTTACCGCGAAGCAGGAACGTGCCGGCTTGTTGACGAAGTATTCCGCATAGACTTCGTTGAATGCGCCGAAATCACTGATATCCGCCAGGTAGCAGGTCGTCTTGACGACGTCTTTCTCTTCGTATCCCGCTTCCTTCAATATGGCGTCGATATTCTTCAGTACCTGTTTCGTCTGAATGCGTATGTCTCTTTCAACCTGTTCGTTCGTCACCGGATCGATTGGAATGGCTCCCGAGAGAAACAGAAAGTTTCCCGCCTTGATCGCCTGCGAATAAGGCCCTACCGCCTTCGGTGCATTTTCTGAATGGATAATCGTTTTCATTTTGTTCCTCCTGTCTGTATCTGTGGCAGACCCTCTACGCCTGCCTTAAGTCTTCTTAATCCTTCCTCCAGTATTTCCCTGCTGGTAGCGATGCAGATGCGGACATGTCCCTCCGACTGATCGCCGAAGTACTGATGCCCGCCCGGGACGACAGCCAGCTTATGCTCTTTGCGCAGATATGCGACAAAATCAGCGGCACTCATGTTCAGCTCGCCGATATCGACATACAGCAGATACGTGGCTTTCGGCTTGTAGGCATGGAGCTTCGGTATTTCCCTGTTGATGTATTCCACGGCCATGTCCCGATTTTTCATGATATGCTCACGGAACTCGTCTACCCAGTAATACGCTTCATTCATCGCCGCTGCCGCAGCTACCTGAGAAATGGAGGTCGCTCCTCCCTGGGTATTCAGTACCGCAGAAGCTTCGACGCATCTGTTGAAACGATCCTGATCGGTACAGTAGATCGCTCCGATCCTAAGACCGGCCAGACCGAAACTCTTGGAGAAACCGAAGACGCTTATGACCCTGTCGCAGCGATTGTTGCCCAGACAGTAGATGCTGTTGAACTTCGAATCAGGATAGATGACATCCGACCAGATCTCGTCGTTCATGATCAGAAGATCGTACTTCTCGCAGATCCGCATCAGATAATCCAGCTCTTCCCTGGTATAAGTCAGACCGTAAGGATTGTGCGGATTACACAGACCGATCATTTTCGCTTTTTCCGTGATGCAGCTCTCCAGAGCGCTCAGATCCATCTTTCTGTTTTCACTGTCCAGAGGTACCGGAAAAGAAACAGGAGTCCCTCCCGCCCTCAGGCACGCTTCCCTGAACAGGAAATCGCAAGGATCAAAGACGATCATCTCGTCTCCCGGTTTAAGGAACGCTTCGGCTATGACAGCCATGGCTCTTGCGGCAGAATCTACCGGCAGGATCATAGACTCGTCGATCTCTTCGCCTTTTCTCTCCTTTAAGGCTTTCGACATCGCTTTCCTGAATTCCGGAAGACCCGTTTTCGGCGCATAGGAGAAATAGCCGTCCTCGATGTATTCGGCCATCGCCTTTCTGATTTCAGGAGCGATCGGATAATCGGGATCTGCAGCCGTCAGAGGGATCACGCCGTCCTCAACTTCTGCCCAGCGCAGATTAAAAGCTTTCTTTTTTAAAGCGCTCAGATCAACGTTCTTATTATCGAATCTATCCATCTCGAGTCTCCTTTTTGTTTATTATATTTTATTCCTTTATATGATGCAGACTCAATAAAAAACACCGGCATATCTGCACCGATGTTTTCGTTTAGACTATCTGAAGCTTACCGTATTCAGTATCGCTTCAAGAGCTTCGAACGATTCTTCGCTCCTGTCGACAAACCAGCCGCCCGTACCGTTGTTTACGATCTGATACACGTCGTTTCCGTGCTGCGTATAGTAGTTGTACGGCTTGTCGTAATTGTCGCTGATATGAGCGGTATAAGTGATCCCGTTGATCGTTCTTTCTTCGTAAGTCCTATCCGGGTCAATGAGATCTTCGATCTTGGCGTTCTTGTGAAGAGAGAAGAAGATGCGGTATTCCTGATTGCTGTCATCTTCACCGAAGTAGTACTGAACGCTCTTGCGCTCAATCTCTCCGGCCTTGTTTTCAAGAACCCTTACGGCATGAGCATAGACCTTGTCTTCATCTTCGAACGTGAAAGATATGTCGCCAAGTTCGGTGTCATCGGTAATCGTATCCTGGGCATTTGTGAAACTGATCGATTTCACGATTTCCTTAAGCTCCTCGATGTCGCCCGTGTAATCGATCGCATACAGATCCTCGCCTACAGGAACAAACACATATGTATCATCCCCATACGGATAGAAGTAGCATGTCTGACCGCTCTGCTCGATGGACTCCAGGGAAGAGAGATCAATCAGACTCGCAACATCGACGCTTGAAGAATAGGCATAACCCAGAATCTTCCCCTCCGGAAGATTGTAAGTGATGTCTTTCTCGATCAGCTTGCCTGTCTTATCCAGCTCGCTGTAGCGTTCAACGCTCTCGTAAGCATCCGGGCACGTAAAGCTCATGGCCATGACACTCGTGTCGTCGATGATCTTTTTGGCTTTGCCTGCCGAGACGCCTTTGCCGGAACATGCACAGAGACAGAAAGCCATCATAACACTCAAAAACAGTAAAACGATTTTCTTCATCTTCATAAACTCCTAATAATGTTTATAATA
>JAFRLM010000007.1 GCA_017431225.1 Erysipelotrichaceae bacterium
GGTGGATCCGCAGGCGTTGCAGGCATAGACCGGCGGCCATTCAACGTTTCCGCAAACCGGACATTTACGACCTAATACTTTTCCTTCTTCAAGAGTTTCGTAGTACTTCTTGACGAGTCTTTCTAATTTAACACCCATGATTTCGTTCCTTTCCTAGTCTTTAGTGCGGATAATGACGTTACATACGTTCTGTCCGCCGCCGAATCCGCGCAGGAAGACTGTTTTCGGGATCTTGTTGATCTGATGATCTTCTGCCTTGCCGCGCATCTGCAGTACGGCATCGTAGAAGTCAGCCAGACCGGAAGCTGCGTGCGCATGACCGAAAGCTGTACGTCCGCCGTTCGGGTTGATCGGTTTGTCACCGTCATAGTTCGTACGGCCTTCCATAACATACTTCCAGGCTTCGTTCTCCGGAATATAACCGGTGATCTCAGACGCGAGCAGCTGAGAAGTGATGATGAAGTCGTTGACATAGAGAAGATCGATATCGTCGCCTGTCAGACCGGTTTCCTGGTATACCTGACGGGTAGCTTCCTGTGTCGCATAGACTTCAAGCAGCGGGTTGCTGGCTTCCAGAGCGGAGTTGCCGACGCCAAGGATCTCGATCGGTTTGTTCTTGGTGTATTTCTCGGCCAGATCTGTCGCACAGAGCAGGACGCAGGTAGCGCCGTCACACTTGTGTTCAAGACCGGAAATACGCTGGATCGCTCCGACTTTCGGGTTCATGTTGGACTGCATGTATTCCATGACATCGTCGTAACCAGCTTCCTTAGCAACATCTTCGTAGAGCTTGTGCTCAATCGCCAGCGGGTTATTCAAAGCATTGTGACGCGCATTGATCGCGAGCTGACAGAGAGCCTTGTCGATCTGATCATCTGTCAGGCCTGCTTTTGTCTTATACCAGTCGGCTGTATTATCGTGGCCGACATTTGCCAGAAGGTGGCGGGTATAAGCATTGTCAGTAAGCCATGCAGTGGAGATCTGGAACTTCTCGAAGCTGAAGGGTTCACGGATATAAGCCGGTTTGCCCTGGATTGCGAGTGCGTCACCGAAATCGATGCCGCCGGTCAGCACGATATCATACTTTCCGGAAGCGATCGCCTGAGCAGCGATGTCGACCGCGAGATAGCCGGTACAGCAGGCTTCGGAATGATGAAGAGAAGCCTTACCGCGCATACCGAACCATTCAGCGACCTGCATATTCGGTGTCAGGTAGTTGGAACCATTCAGCGGGCTAGCGCAACCGTGGTAGTAGAATTGGACATCCTTCGGGGAAACGCCGGCATCTTCCATGGCTTTTAAAGCCGCGTAGCCGAACAGTTCACCTTCGGTCAGTCCGTTCGTCTCGGGGTTGTTTAACGTTTCCATAAAAGGTGTGCAGCCAACACCGATAATAGAAACACTTCTTCCGAGAGGCTTCGGATTTGTTTGATTGAATGGATTCATTAGCACATTCCTCCTGATGATATTTTAGTTTCTTTCAACCCTCATCAACAATGGACGCCTACCTAAAGAAGTTTGGGAAAGACATGATATAATTAGGCGAATGAACAACGAGATTTACCTGCTTAACTGCCGTGGATTGCATTCACCGGAACTGTATGAAAATGCCTATCAGCAGATCAGTGAAGAACGCCGGAAAATAACGGATACCTACCGTCTGGAAGAGGATAAGATCCTCTCTGTAGGTGTCGGACTTCTGGAAAAGCTTATCCATGAAAAACACCCGGAATTAGCCGAGATCTGCAGAGAAGAAGAGGGGAAGCCCTTCTTTTCCGACCATCATTTTTATCTGTCCATTTCCCATGCCGGAGACTATGCGATGCTCGGTATCAGCGAAAAAGCACTTGGCGTGGATGTGGAGCTTTTTCACTGCGATCATGAGATCATCATCCGTCATTTCTTCACCGCAGATGAGAAGGATTATCTGGATCATTGTGCAAACAGACAAAAGGAATTCTTCGAGCTCTGGTCCCGCAAGGAATCCTATATCAAGCGTAATGTTCCGACGGATATCCGCACTTTTTCCGTGCTGGAACCGGAAGAGGGAATGGAATACCTCTCTTATTCGTTTCCGGAGTATTCCTGCGTCGCTTACGTCGACCGATCATATGAAACAGAGTTCCGGAAATTAGACATTTCCGATGTTTTGTAAAAAATCCATAATAGCGGTATAATACCCCTGTTGTATTATTTTTGAGAGGTTTTGAAATGACAAAAGCTTTTATATTATTCCTTCTGGGATTTGTTCTTCTGATCAAAGGCGGCGACTGGTTCGTTGACGGAGCAGCCGGCCTCGCGAGACGTTTCCATCTCCCGGAGATCCTGATCGGTGCGACAGTCGTCTCCATCGGCACGACGCTTCCGGAAGTCATGGTATCCGCACAGGCTGCGCTTCAGCATAACAGCGGCATCTCCTACGGCAATGCGATCGGTTCGATCATCTGCAATACCAGTCTGATCGCCGCGATCACGATCGCCGCAAAACCGGGACCAGTCAACAAGAAGTCCCTTTATCTTCCGGCCGGTGCTTTCTTCCTGGCGGCGCTCTTCTATTCCTTCATTGCCTATACACAGGGTGAGTTCAAACGCTGGAGCGGCTTCCTGCTTCTTGTGATGTTCTTTGTCTATATGTTCCTTTCGGTCCGCGAGATGCAGCAGGGAGACGGGAATACGGAAACAGCTGAAGAAGAACAGGAAGAACAGCCGCTCTGGAAAGAGATCTTATTGCTTGTCGTCGGTGCTGCGGTCATCGCGGTCGGCGCGAATCTTCTGGTCAATAACGGAACGATCATCGCGGCTGCACTTGGTGTACCGGATTCGGTCATCGGTCTGACGATGGTAGCTCTGGGCACTTCGCTTCCGGAACTCGTAACAGCTGTCACAAGCCTTCTGAAAGGCCATGGCTCGCTTTCCCTGGGAAACGTCATCGGCGCGAACCTGTTCAATCTCGTACTTGTCAGCGGCATCGCGATCAGCATCTCTCCGTTCGCGGTTCCTTCTGAAAAACTGCTGATGGGAATGAACGCATCACTGCTGGTCGATATTCCGGTCATGTTCGGTGTTATGGCGATCCTCTGTGTTCCGGCTGTCCTGAAAGGGAAGCTTTACCGCTGGCAGGGCATCTTGCTGCTTTGCATCTACGCGGCGTTCACTGCCTTCCAGTTCCTTTTCTAGGCTGATAAAAATCTGATTCCAGGTCCGCAAAAACTGCGGACCTTTCTTTTGCGCAAAAAGAAAGCCTCCGATCGGATGACCCTTCGGAGGCTTTGTATTATTTGTTTTTCAGGATAATGACGGATGACTCGTCGGAATTAATCCTCGAAACCTTTCCAGCGCGGTTCGCCGGTATACTCTTTGACAGTTTCTTTTCCTGTCAGGGCACGGATAGCGCCGGCAGCCATAGCTTCCATTTCGAATTCGCCCGGGTATGCATAGACCGGAGCGATCCATTCGCAGCCTTCCTTGATCGCATTGACAAGATCCTTATCATGGACCATGCCGCCGCCTAAAAGGATACCGTCGACTTCACCGTGAAGTGCACAAGCCATGGAGCCGATGTATTTCACGATCTGATAGAGCATAGCGTTCCAGACTCTTTCAGCAGTCTTATTGCCGTCAGCGATCATTGCCTTTACTTCGCGGGCATCGCTTGTACCGAGGTGAGAAACGAATCCGCCGGTCTTCTGTACGAGGCCCTTTAAAGCTTTCTGATCAGCGCCTTCAGCGAAGCACAGCTTGATCAGTTCTGCTGCCGGGACAGCACCACAGCGTGTCGGAGCCATCGGGCCTTCGCCACCGACGATATCGTTACCATCGATCATCTGGCCTTTACGATGAGCGCTGACAGACAGACCGCCGCCTAAATGGCAGACAACGTAGTTCTGTTCTTCGTATTTCTTGCCCTGGCTTTCCGCATGACGGATCGCTGTTTCCTTCAGGTTCAGGGCATGCAGATGGACGTTACGGTAAACGCCTTTGATACCTGTCATACGTGCTTCGTCGATCAGTTCGTCTGTATCCGGAGGATTGACGACAAAGACCGGCTTGCCGTATTTGGATGCGAATTCGTTCGCGATCAGGGAACCAAGCTGAGCCGGATGAGTAACGCCGTTGGCGCCTCTGGTAGCATGGTCGAGCAGGATATCGTTGACTTTGTAGACACCGCCTTCAACAGCAAGCAGACCGCCGCCGCGTCCGACATATGCGTCAACATCATCAAGTGTGATGCCGGCTTTTTCCAGTTCGTTCATGATAGTCTCACGACGATACGGGATCTGATCAGTGATCTTGACGAATTCTTTCAGTTTTTCAGCATCGTGGTCGACAGTCTTGGAGAACAGAGTTGTCTCGCCGTCGAACAGAGCGATCTTGGTGGAAGTGGAGCCAGGATTAACAGTGAAGATCTTCAGTCCCATGCTTATTTAGCCTCTTTCAGAGCCTGTGCACGGACGACAGACATTGCAACGTTACCGACCAGTTCGGAAACCGGTGCGCCTCTGGAGCAGTCGCAGACGATCTTCTTGAAGCCCTGGAGCATCGGACCGTATGCATCTGCATGAGCCATATACTGAACAAGTTTAACACCTACGTTACCGCAGTTGATATCCGGCCAGATGATGATGTTTGCCTTACCGGCAACAGCACTTTCTCTCTTGACCTTCTTAGCGGCAACAGACGGGATGATCGCGGAGTCTAACTGGAATTCGCCATCGATCTTTAGATCCGGGCGCATTTCATTTGCGATACGTTTTGCTTCACGGACTTTGTCAACTTTCTCGTGTTCCATACTTCCGTCAGTGGAGAAGGAGAGCAGAGCCAGACGCGGTTCCCAGCCTGTCAGAGCTGCGATCGTGTCACATGCGCTGCAAGCGATGGAAGCGAGCTCTTCGCTTGACGGATCAACACAGACAGCGGAGTCACCGAAACCTAATAACTGGCCTTCAGAACCCTCAAATCCGGGGATATTGAAGATACCGACAGAAGAAACTGTCTTTATACCTTCAGCAAGACCGATGACCATCTGACCGGCAAGAATGACTTCACCGGTTGTATGTGTCAGACCTGCGAAGCAGACATCGACATCACCGATTGCCTGGTACATAAGAGCGGCATACATCGGATCAGCTTTGCAGCGGCGCAGGATACCCTTCTTGGACATAACATCCTGGATCGATGCGAATTTTTCAGCTGCAGCATCCATAGCTGCTTCATCGGTCGTATCGATGAGGTTGATTCCTTCGAGGGAAACATTGTACTGTTCGGCAGCGGCTTTGATGTCAGCCGGAACGCCGACCAGGTAGACGGTTGCGTAACCCTTATCGGTTACTTCTCTTGCGGTGAGCAAGATCTTTTCTTCGGTAGCTTCCGGAAATGCGACTTTGATGTCAGCTTCCTTTGCTTTGGCGAATACTCTTTCAAGTACATCCATTGGTTTTTCCTCCTGTATTATTTTTTGTTTTAAATAGCGGCAACGCCGCTATTAGTAAGAATAATTAAGCGAATAATTCTTCCATCAGATCGCCGGCATCGCCGAATGTCTTTCTGCGAGCCAGATCCATGTAAGGAACTTCGATATCGAAATGATCTTCCAGTGCTGCAGAGAACTGAACGATGTTGCTGGATTTGCAATTGAGGTCATCCTTAAAGCTTGTGTTTTCGCTGAGGTCTTCTGCCTTGCAGCCGAATAATTTAACTGCCTTTTCGATCAGGACCTGAATTGCTTCTTCTCTAATTGTCATAAGTTGAAATCCTCCTAAAAATGAATATGTCTTATGCTTAAATATTAAGATTTTTGTCAAGGTCCAACAATGTGTACTTGAATGAAACTCTTTGAAGAACGGCAAAAAGTATTGTATTTTTGACCAATCGGGTTTACAGCGAAAAACGGGTGTTTATATGCAAAATCTATATATACAAAAATACCTTGTATATTCGCACGTAAAATGGCTTATAATAATAAATGTATATCGTGCAAACGCACAATCAAAAGGAAAAATCTATGATTTTTAAGGATTTGTTTGGCTTTCTAAAGAAATACGATATCAAAGCAGTGCAGATCATCGATAACGACGTCCAGCTGTATGGTTTTATGGAGTTTCAGAAAAACAATAAACAGCCGGAAGAGAATATCCTTTATTTTGCCAGAGGAAACGATCTGAAAAAGTATCCGGATACCAATAAGACGATCAACGTTCTTTTCTTCGGCGATAAATCTCAGATCGGGCGTTTTGAGGGACAGCGTATCAATCTGGCGCTGATCCCTTCCGAGAAACATCTTCCGGAGATCATAACGGATCTCGAACGCAGAAACGCGGAAGATATGCGGCGTCACGATTCCATGCGTATGCTGACGGAGGCGCTTTTTGCCAACCGCGGAACGCAGTACATCCTCGACACAGCGCACAATATCCTGCATAATCCACTGATCGCGATCGGCCGCTCAAACAATTATGTGCAGATCTCCTATGACGATGAAGATACAGAGAAGAAACCGATCCTGAAGAAGCTGTTCTCGGATCTGAGTACTCCTTCCAATGCTGATTCTCTGACAGATAAGATCATCGAAAAATATCTTCTTGATAAGAGCACAGTCAAAAAGATCCGTGAAACGGACGATGTCGTCCGTCATGAGAACAGCAAGCTCAAATGTGAGCAGCTCAGTATCCTGATCTTCGTTAAGGGGATCGAAGTCGGTAAACTTGTCATGCTGGGAACGACGACCTCGATCGGAGAATTCGATGAGAAGATGTTCTACCGGCTCAGCCGTCTCTTCGGACAGGAACTGCAGAAGAAATCGCTGTATACCAAAAACCGTAACGAAGTCAAAGCACAGTTCGTGAACTATCTGCTCACTACCAAATCGATCTCTTCTGACCGTATCAATCGTTTTATCAACATCGATAAAGTAGTCGAGATCAAGGAACGCTTCTATGTGACTGTGATCCAGAACTCCAGCAAGGAAGTGGAAGTCGACGCGTCGATCTTCGATCTGGTGACCGAACAGTTGAAACCGATCCTGGTGAACAGCCTGTACCTAGTCCGCGATACGGAGCTCGTGATCCTGTTCAACTTCCCGAAAGGAACGAATATTCGTGACGTCATCGATGAGCCGCTGTATGACCTGGCGAACAGGAACAATCTCGTTGCCGGCGTCAGTAACCCGTTTGATGATCTTAAAGAAACGAAGAAGTATTATGAGCAGGCGAAGAAGGCTGCCAATGTCGGAACGGAGTTCCCGCAGTGGACGATCAACTACTTCTCGATCATCGCTCCGATCGAAATGTTCCATCTGATCAACCGCTACGACGATCTGAAAGCCTATGTTTTCCCGACGGTCCTGGACCTTCTGGAATACGACCACAAGAACAATGCTAATCTGACGACGACGCTGTATGTCTATCTGGACAATTTCGGCAATACCGCCAAATCAGCGGAGCTGCTCTACATTCATAAGAACACGCTTCTATACCGTATGCAGAAGATCAAGGAGATCCTGCATTGCGAGCTGGAGAATGGCGAGGAGATCCTGCGTATCATGATGTCGCTGCGCATCATCCGCGTTCTTGGTCTCTACGACTTCCCGAGTGAATACGTTCCCAAATACTGATCATTAATATACTGATACTGCATTGATCCGGAAAACAAAAACAGCCGATCGGGTAATATCAAATGAAAAGTGTCCCTGATTTCTCAGGGACACTTTGCGTATTGGGATTACAGATCTTTTCTTCTCTTTGCGATTGCTTTGTTGTTGAAGAAGAAGATCGACAGCAGCATCGAGAAGAGGCAGACACCGATCGAGATGAGGAACGTCATCTTATAGCCGATCTCCGCTGTTGCGGATGCATCGATCAGAGCTCCGAAGCCGGCAGAGGCGAACAGGATGCCAAAGTCCATCATGAAGTAGAAGGTCGCGTTCGCGGTAGCGGATCTCTTTGCCGGTGTGTCAAGAACGGCACAGGTATTCAGAGCCGGAGTGGTGATCGCCTGACCGACGCCATAGCAGGCACCTGCTGCCAGGAAGGCGATGTAGTTGCCCTTGGCGAAGAGTGCGAGCAGAAGCAGACCGAGCATGATGATCAGATGGCCGGGAACGATCAGGTACAGCGGGCCGTATTTATCGCCGACTTTTGCAGTGAGCAGACGGACGACCAGCATAGCGACGGCTGCGACTGTATAGAAGAGACCGATCTGGGCGGAATTCAGACCGAGGATCTCCTGCGCGAAGACCGTCAGGAAGACGAGGATCGCTGCATAGGAACCAAAGAAGATCGTGTTGTTCAGCGCTGCCGGGATCGCTTCCTTGGCGATCAGTTTCCAGACGCCTTTATACTCACTGTCATCTTCCTTGACAACTTCTTTTACGGCCGGCTTTTCCTGCTTGTCTTCATAGCGGATGAAATGTGCGAACACGGCACCGAAAGCGTAAGCGATGGCACAGACGATGAACATCAGTTTGTAGCCGCCGCGGTCAACGAGCGCCAGGCCGAGCATCGGTCCGAATGCGAAGGAGGCTGTGGAACCGAGGTTGAACATGCCCATGCCTTCGTTCATTTTCTCACGCGGAGTGATGTCGGAAACGACAGATGCGAGCGCGACTGTTACGACACCTTTGGCGATACCCTGGATCAGACGGGCACCGAGGGCAACGCCCGGAACCTGTACCAGCGCCATGAAGACGGTCGGGATCGCGAACAGGATACAGAAAGCCATCAGCATCTTTCTTCTGCCGCGCATATCGACCAGACGTCCGGCAAAGAACGCCATCAGAATGGAGCCGACATTGAAGAAGCTGGTCAGCTGACCGCCAAGCGTTTTGGACTGCCAGGCAGCGTTGGCAAAGGAAGCCAGGTTCGAGTCGAGCATGCGCATGCAGATATTCGTGGCAAGACCTGCGAGGCAGATCAGGATAAAATCTTTTGTCCAGATGGAACTTTTCTTTTGAGACATAATACTCTCCTCCCCAAAAATCTAATCCATATTAACAAGAAAGGGAAACGAAGTAATCGTTTCCCTTGATGAAAATACTTTTACAGGTTTTTCAGTTGTTGTACTTTTGCACAATCAGGCCTTTTTCTTCTGCATGGCGCGGAAGACAAAGTTCAGCAGGAGTCCGGCGACGGAAAGTCCGGCTGCGACCAGGAAGGCCATTTTGTATTCACCGGTAGAGGTGTGCAGGCTGCTCATGATGGTCGGTCCGAAATAACCGGCAAGCGCGAAACCGACGAACATGATACCGTAGTTGACACTGTTGTACTTGCTGCCAAACTGGGATGCGGTGAAGCCCGGGTAAATACCCATCAGGGAACCGAAGCAGAAACCGATCAGAGCGAGTCCGACATAGAACAGAACGACACTGCCGTTGGAGATATAGACAGCAAGCTGTCCGACGAGCGCCAGGACGAAGGAGATCAGAATCGTATTGACCGAGCCGAGCTTATCGGAAAGGGAACCGGCAGCGATACGTCCGAAGGTATTGAACAGCGCGACCATGGAGACAACGATCGCAGCCTGCTCCGCAGAGATCGAGAGCATTTCACGGCTGACCGCGGAAGCAGAGGAAGTGACCATCAGTCCCGAGAAGGCGCCGCACAGCAGCATCAGGATCATGACGTAGAAGACAGGGGAGGACAGCATGCCTTTCCAGTCTTTATCACCAGCACCTTTTTTCTGGGTGACCGGCGGAACATAACCGTCCGGCAGGAAGCCGTCCGGGCATTTATCAATGAAGAAAGCGGATACGCAGATGATGACACCCATGATAATGCCCAGGATCAGGAAGCCCTTGGTGATACCGGCCGCGTTCAGCAGACGGACAGCGATCGGAGGCATGATGATCGAGGACATGCCGTAGAAAGCGGTCGTCAGACCACCGGCAAGACCTTTTTTATCCGGGAAGAACTTAACGGAGTTCGATACAGTCGCGCCATAGACAAGACCGATACCGAGACCGACCAGAAGGCCGTAGGTAACGATCAGCATGCTTAAGGAATTGACTCTTCCGGAAAGTGCCATACCGAGACCGAACATGATGCCGCCGATGAAGATGACCCATTTGGCACCGATACGGTCATTGATGAAGCCGCCGCCGATCATGGTGATCGGGCCGACAGCGTTCGCGATCGTGAAGACGATCGAAAGGGAAGTAAGGTTCGCACCGAGACCATTGAGCTTTTCAAGCAGCGGTCCGGCGAAGACCGACCAGGCATACAGCGAACCGATGCACAGGTTGATCAGACAGCAGGCGGTCAGAATGACCCATCTTCTTTTTGTGTAGTTCATTGGTGTTATCCTCCTTGTTTGTTTATTTCGAGCAGGCCAAGCAGCATGGCCGCGAATTCAAATGGCAGATCCCTGGCGCCGTTATGCGCACCGGGTACGTAGTAGAGGGAAGTTCCGAGATCTTCCGCAAGCGCTTTGGCGGATCTGGCGCAGTAGCTTTCACCGCTGGAATCACCGATCAGCACCGTGATCTTCTGCTTGTCTTTGAGACCGGCATAATCGATCAGCGTCTTTGATTCATCGAATTCCTCCGGGAATTCCTTTTCCACAAAGATCTTGCCGTTATCGTACTGTCTCTGCATCGTTTCCGGCGGAAGCGGTTTGGCACGCGGATCCGGTTCACGGGAGATCCCCATCAGGAAGGCAAGAACTGCCCGGCTGAGTTTTTTACGGCTCACATAGGAACGTATCTCATCCAGCCATTCGCGTATCTCGTCTGTAACAACGCCTTCGTAAGTAACGATCGGCGGTTCATGAACGAAAAGGTGATCGACTTTTTCCGGGAACATTTCCTTCAGTTTCAGAGCAGTCATCGCTCCGGCGCTGCAGCCGACGACGACCGCTTTCTCATCACAGAGCTCATTGAGAATGAAAGCAGCGTCTTTTGCCTGTCTTTCCAGGCTGTAATCCTCGCCTTTCCCGCTGCGGGAATAACCGCGGCGGTCATAGGTGATGACTCTGTAACTTCCGGAAAGCAGCTCCTGGACTTCATCATAGAAATCAGCGTCGACCATCGCTCCGTGAATGAGCAGGATCGGTCTGCCGCTGCCCTTTACCCGGCAGTACAGACGGACGCCATCATCTGTTTTGATGTAGTTGTCTGTCATTTTGTTAATCTCCTTTGGCGTGCTTTGCGGTTCAGTGTCGTAACTGCCAGAAGCAGGGAGAAGACACAGATCGCCGCAGAACACAGATAGGTGATCAGGTAACCGGACGCGGGCGTCGCGGCCTTATCGATCACCTGACCGAATACACTCGACGAGAACAGGATGCCGAAGTCCATCATGAAGTAGAAGGTCGCGTTCGCGATACTGCTTCTTTCCGCAGGGGAATCCACGATCGCGATCGCGTTCATCGATGGCTGGACACAGGCAGAACCGACCCCGTATAAAGCTCCGCATAGCAGGAAGAGCGGGTAAGTCAGCGGACCCGGTTCCCTGCAGAAGAAACTCAGGATCATCAGAAGCAGGATGATCGCGAAATGTCCCGGAACGATGACGGCCAGCTCGCCTCTGGTATCGGCGATCTTTCCGGCAAAGGTCCTCACGATCAGCATGGTGATGGCAGCAGCCGTATAGAACAGGCTGATCTGTGAAGAGGACAGTTTCAGCATTTCCTGCGCGTAGACCGTGATAAAGACAAGCACGCAGGCATAGCTGGCGAAGAAGATCGTGTGGTTGATGCTGGGCAGCAGGGCTGCCTTTTCGATCAGCTTCCACACACCTTTATATTCCTTCCCGGCAGCAGCGGAAGATGTTTCCTTCGCTGCTTTCGGCTTATATTTGATACCCAGCGCAAACAGTGCTCCGAACGCCGCGATTGCGGCGCATCCGGTAAACATTGCCGGATAGTTATTGTTGTCGCCGACCAGCGTCAGGGCAAGCATCGGTCCGAAGGCCATCGCGGCCGTAGAACCGAGACCGAAGATCCCCATACCCTGATTCATCTGTTCATCCGGAGTGACTTCCGCAACGACAGAAGCGCAGGCAACAGTGATCACGCCTTTGGCGATACCCTGCAGCACTCTTGCGCCCATGGAGACGGATTCTGTCGGCATAAGGATAAACAGGACGGTCGCGGCAGCGTACAGCAGAGAGAAGATCACGATACTGGTCTTCTTGCCGACTTTCTGGATCATGGGTCCGGAAAGGAAGGCCATTACGATCGAACCGATATTAAAGAAAGACGTCAGCAGTCCGCCAAGCGTTTTGGAATTCCACATATAGCTCGCGAAGGGCGAAAGGGTCACGTTCAGCATCTGGGTCGCCAGGTTCTGGCACAGCATCGAAAGGCTGACAAGAACGAATGCGACGGTAAGGAAAGTTGTCTTCTTGCTCATAAATAAAACCTGCTTTGATCTTTATTGAAATAATAGGAGAAAAACAAAGGCAATTCATTATGTAAAGAACCAAAGATTTTTTGGAAATATGTGGAAAAAGTGTGCTAAAACATCAACCGCTGTCCAAAGACAAAAAGAAAAAGCCCGCGTTATTCCCGCAGGCTTGCAGATCAGATCATCAGGACAGTGTCAGCGGCCGAGTTTGCGGCAGATCTCCCCGATCAGCAGATCGTTGTCCTGCACCTGTTTTTCGCGCAGCGCTTCCGCTTTCACACGCATCTCTTCCTCCTCAACGGAGAGATCGATCCCGAAGACGTAGCGCAGTGTCGCCAGATTGTCGAAGCCGTTGTTCTTCAGCCGGAATTCCATCCGTTCCGCCACATCGGCAAAGGCGAAGGGCGGTGCTCCCTGTGACAGGATCATACAGGAGCGGATGCCTGGATGACGAGGCACATATTTCGGCTGCGGTCCGCCGAGCATCGGGTACAGACGGTCATACATCAGCTTAAACGGACCGGTCACGTCAAGACAGTAGACCGGGGAACTGAAGATAACGAAATCCGAACTGACGACATCTTTGTAGATCGCCTCCATGTCATCGCCTTTCCGTGAGCAGATCTCCTTCTTCCGGCAGGCGAGACAGCCGGCGCACGGCAGGATGTGCTGTTCCGCGAGATGGTACTCCCGGATCTCGTCTTCTTCACGGCGGACGGCATTCAGCACTTTTTTCGCCGCTGAAGAACTGACGCCGTTCTTCCTGGCACTTCCGTATAAAACAGTGATTTTCATCTTTTTCTCCTTAATGAACCTATTGATGCGATATGGTGTAAAAGAAAACCGGTGACCCGGTTTTCTTTTGATTCTGATTGTTTGTTTTGGAATTATTCTTCGTCGAGGCTGATACGGCCGACACATGTCAGGTCTGTCTTCCAGATGACCAGTGCAGCGACGACAACAGTAGCAGCAACGCCGAGGTATGCGCCTGTGTAACCGATCTTACCGGCAACGATGGAGACTAAGACGATGAACGAAGAGCTGATGACCTTGGTGACGACGGAAATAACGGACCAAGCGTTGTTGAA
Organism: Erysipelotrichaceae bacterium; assembly: GCA_017431225.1. Taxonomy (GTDB): domain Bacteria; phylum Bacillota_I; class Bacilli_A; order Erysipelotrichales; family Erysipelotrichaceae; genus RGIG5669. The sequence goes on from JAFRLM010000007.1 coordinate 13,426, forward strand.
GTCGAAACGACCGAACTTTGTACCTGTAACGGACATGGTCAGGTTGTTACCACCGGACATAGCGCCCATGAAGCAGCCGCCGCCTAATGCGAGGGCGATACCGTTATGGCCGAGCAGACCGGCAACACATGCACCGAAGATTTCCATTCCGCAGACGCACAGGGAAGCAGCCTTTGTGCCCCACTTAGTGTCAACGTAACCAATGAACCATGAGAAGAAGATACCGACCGGGAACATAACTGTTAACAGCATGATCGGGTAGGACATCGGATGACCCCAGGAGATACCAGCTGCGACGAACTGGGAGATGATACCGCCGGCGCCGCCCATCAGGAAGCCCCAACCGATAGCGATCATCCAGGTTTCCTTGAAGGAAAGGACCTTCTTGGTTGTCCACGGAGAAGATGCTTTGATAGCTTCAGCCTTAGCAGCGATCTCAGCAGCCTTTTCCTTTGTCATTGTCTGGTCGTTATCCGGGAAAGCACCAGCTTCTTCCGGGTTGTTCTTAACGAAGACAACAGTCAGGATGATAGCGATGATGGAAACAACGATGAAGAAGTAAGCGATGTTTTCAAACGGCATTACATCCATCATCTTGCTCATCATGAGGTTGACGGAAGCAGCAGCGATCGGGATACCGAATGTTGCGATACCCATGTACATACCCTTCTTTGTCGGGAACCAGTTAGCACCCAACTGACCTGTACCTACCATGGAGAAACCAACTAAGGTTGCACATGCGACGGTAACAGCGACCTGGTACATACCAACTGTGGAAGCGTTAAAGATGAAGTATGTGCAGATTGCGAAGATAGCCAGAGAAGCGATGATGACGTTCTTGATACCGGTCTTCTTAGAAACAGCTGTGAATACCGGGATCGTCAGGACTGTCAGCCAGCCGCCCAGTGTCTGACCTAATGTCAGCGGAGCGAGGGACTGCAGACCGAGCTTCTGCTGCATGACTGCGTTGATCGTGTTAGCACCATCGGATGTGACCGCTGTGCTTAAGTAGAAGTAGACGATAGAAACCAGGACGATGATCCAACCCTTCGGGCCGAAATCACTTGCGCCACCGTGTTTCTGCGCTTTATTAGACATAGATTCTTCCTCCCCTCTTGTGTTTTAGACACATTAAATGTTTGAAGTATGTCTTTTCATAACTAAAGTTTATTTGTTCGGCAAAATCCAAACAATGTTTGTTTTCCCAAAAAATGTTAGCAAATTCACGTTATTTTGGTTTTTTACACAATTCACGGAATCTGTCTCCGGCGGGAAAACGGGCCGGAGACCGGCTAAAGCTCCGGAATGGCTTAAGCGTCGAAGTCGAAGCCGGTAAAGATCGGTTTGCCGGTGTATTCCTTGACTGCTTCTTCGCCTGTCAGCGCGCGGATCGCTCCGGAAGCCAGAGCTTCCATCTCGAAGTCGCCGCCGTAGGATTTGACCGGTGCGATCCAGGCACAGCGTTTCTCGATCTCACTGCAGAAATACTTGGATTTGGAGACACCGCCGGTCAGGACGATACCATCGACTTTCCCTTCAGCGACTGTTGCGTAACCGCCGATCTCCTTGCAGAGCTGGTAAGCCATCGCGTCGAGAACGAGCTTCGCGTAATGGGAACCGTTGGCGATCATTTCCTCGATCTTCAGTGTGTCATCTGTTCCCAGATGGGAGATCAGACCGCCGGTCTTGCCGATCAGGTTCTTCATATCCTTTTCGGTGTATTTTCCGGAGAAGCACATCTTGACGATCGGCATTGCCGGTACGGTGCCGCTGCGATTGGGAGCCATCGGGCCGGAACCGTTCAGAACGTCGTTGCCGTCAACGATACGGCCGTTCTTATGCAGAGCGACAGACAGACCGCCGCCGATATGGGCGACGATGATATTCGCTTCCTCATATTTCTTGCCAATCTCCTTGGCATAGCGGATCGCGCATTCCTTCTGGTTCAGGACATGGACGCGGCATTCACGGTAAACACCCTTGATACCGGTGAAACGGGCGAGATCCTCAAATTCATCGGAATCCGGAGGATTGACCAGGTAGCACGGCTTTCCGTAAGGAGCAGCCAGTTCCTTGATCAGGGATGATCCGAGGATCGCCGGATGGTTGATCTTTCCGCTGAGGGAATCTTCGATGATCTTGTCGTTGACCGGATAGATACCGCCTTCTGCCGGTTCAAGACCGCCGGAATAAGCGGAATACGCGTCAACATTCTTCAGATCGATGCCGGCCTTCTCCAGTTCAGAGAGGATCGTCTCCTTACGATAGGGCATCTGATCCTTGATCTCTTTGAAGCTTTTGAGGACTTCCGGGTCATGCATGACATTTGTCTTGAAGATCTGCTGGTCGTCTTTGAAAACAGCCAGCTTGGTGGATGTGGAGCCCGGGCTGAGTGTGAAAATAGTATAGCTCATGATAGAATCACTCCTTTTTTTACTCTTCTATTATTATAAAAAAGGAAGAAAAGCCCTTCATCGTGCAAACTACCAAGTTTGGATTGCGCGAAATAGGCGAAATTGTGAGAACGTTCATTGAGCAGGCTCCGGCATTTGTGAAAATCTTGAAAAAAAGAGCAATACTTTACAAATGTAAGCGTAACCATCTTTTCAAAGCGCCAGGAAAGATTTAAAATTAAGTTAATCATTCCCTGAAAAACAGGGATACGAAATCATTAATATCCGGAATTTTGCATTTTGAAAGAGGGGGGAAATATGCAAAAGGGTTTATACAAAGCGGGTTATACGCAGAACCGCGAACTGTCATGGCTGCGATTCAACGAGCGCTGCCTCGAAGAAGCGAACGATCCGGACGTTCCTTTACTGGAACGCCTCACATTCGTCTCGATCTTCTCTTCAAATCTCGATGAGTTTTTTTCTGTCCGTGTCGGTGCCCTTCTGGGCATGAACGCCGTTAAACCGGATAGCGTTGACAATAAGACCGGCTGGACGGCCGCGCAGCAGCTGAAACGCATCTATGCTGCCGCGGACAAACTCTGCCAGAGAAGAGAACAGGTCTATAAAGATCTGAAAAAAGCCTTAAAACGCGAAGGGATCTACGATCTGACCTATGACGAATGCACCAAAGAAGAGAAAGTCTGGCTGCGTCACTATTTTGAAAATAATATCCAGCCTGTCCTCGGCGCGCAGATTATCGATCCGGGTCATCCGCTGCCGCCTCTGCAGTCAGGCGTTGTCTATATCGCTGCGCTGATGAAACACCGGGAGAAGGAAGTCATGGCGATCGCGCCGGTCCCGGGCGGACTGAAACCGATCATCCGTCTGCCGGATAAGAAAACGGTCCGTTTCGTTCATATCGGTGAAGTGATCCTCGCCAATATCGATGTTGTTTTCCGCGGCGCCGAGATCAAGGAGCGTCTGCGTTTCACGATCACCCGCAACGCGGCAGTTGATCTGAGCAGCCAGACCGATACGGAAGATTACCGTGTCAAGATGATCCAGATGCTGAAGAAGCGCAAGAATATGGATCTGGTCCGCATGGAGATCTCCGGTAAACCGAGTCCGCAGTTTGCCAAATACTTAAGTCATGACCTGAAGATGGACAGCAGTGTCGCCTATGTTTCCGAGATGCCGCTTGACCACAGCTATCTCTGGGGCGTACCGGATCTTCTGGAACCGGAACATGCGAAGAGACTGAAATACGCACCGTATACACCGAAACTTTCGCCGGCCTTCAAATACAGCCGTCCGTTGTTCGCGCAGATACAGAAAAAAGACGTCCTTCTTTCCTATCCGTATGAATCCATGGATCCGTTCCTGCTTCTGGTCAAGGAAGCGGCGACCGATCCGAATGTCTTATCCATCCGTATCACGATCTATCGTCTGGCGAAACGCGCGCGTCTTGTCGACTATCTCTGCCTGGCGGCTGAGAACGGCAAGGAAGTAACGGTCCTGATCGAACTGAAAGCCCGTTTCGATGAACAGCATAATATCGATTACGCCGAGAAGCTTGCCGAATCCGGCTGTAATGTCATGTACGGTTTTGAGGACTACAAAGTCCATTCCAAGATCTGCATGATCAGCCGCAAGACCGGCAGCAAGCTCCAGCATGTCGTTCTGATCTCCACCGGTAACTTCAACGAGAGTACCGCCAAACTGTATACTGACGTCGCTTACCTGACAGCGAATCCGGACATCGTCGCTGACGGTATCGCTTTCTTCCACAACATGATGTCCGGTGTCCTCGATGGCAAATACAAGCGTCTGATCGTATCGCCTGTTTCACTCAAACAGACGATCATCCGCGAGATCGAGCGTGAGACCCGCAAGGGAAAGAACGGCCGTATCTTATGCAAGATGAACGCGATCACCGATGAAGAGATCATCATGAAACTGCAGGAAGCCAGCGCTGCCGGAGTCAATATCAATCTGATCATCCGCAGTATCAGCTGTATCCTTCCGGAAGTTCCGGGCAAGACCGACAACCTGCACATCCGCTCGATCGTCGGACGCTATCTTGAGCACAACCGTATCTACGTCTTCGGCACCGGCCGATATGAAAAGATGTATATCGCTTCCGCGGATTTCATGACCCGTAACACCGAACGCCGTGTCGAGATCGGCGTTCCGATCCTGGATGAAGGTATCCGCGAGAGACTGCATGAGTATCTCGACCTCTGTCTGAGAGACAATGTCAAGGCAAGAGTCATGAACAATAAGGGCGAGCTCTGCCGCATCTATGATAATGAGGAAGAAATTTCCGTTCAGGATGAGATGATGAAACGCACGGTCGGCTCCAAGGAAGTACTCCAGGGCGCTGCACCGCGTCCGGTGACAAAAGCGCATACCGGCATCGTTTTCAAGACAAAATATGAACCGCGCAAACGCGCGACGCGCAAGAGCGCGAAAACAAAGAAGGAGAACAGTCCTAAAAAGGATGCAGCTCCGAAGACAGAAGAGGAATAAACGAAATCTGTCCCCCCGGCCATCTGCCGCCCAACCGGCAGATGGCTTTTTTGACCGCAAACAAAAAGGGCATTCAGCTGAATGTCCTTCTCCTTATTTAAAGATATGACTGTTTATTTAGTGGTCTTTTCAGTCTTGGCGGCCGGCTTCTTGGCAACCGGTTTTTTAGCAACCGGTTTCTTTTCTTCCGCCTTGACTTCCGCCTTTACTTCAGCCGGAGCGGCTTTCTTCGCAGCAGCGGATTTTTCTTCAACTGCTTTTTCGAAGTCCTTTACTTTCTGGGTCGCTTCTTCCTCGACAACTTCCTTCTTTTCCTCTTTGGCTTCTTCGAGAGCTGCCTGCGCTTTCTGGATCTTTTTCTTTCCCTTATCGAAAGCTCTGTTTGCTTTTTCAACAGCCTTCTGGAGGTCTCTTACCTTCTTCTTGGTGTTCTTTTCCTGTTTCTTCTTGGCTTCGACTTCTTCGCTGATCTTTCTGGCAGCACGCATCTTAGCCTTTGCGGAAGCTTCCTGCGCCATCTGCTCCGGCAGTTCGGCAAGGATCGCTTCTCTCAGCTGCTGGAATTCAGCGCGACGCTGTTCGGTGACTTCCGGATACTTCGGATTCATCTCGCGCAGAGTCTGGAGGATGATCTCACTGACGACGTAGCGCATGTACCACTTATGGTCAGCCGGTACGACGTACCACGGAGCGGTCTTGGTGGATGTCTTATTGATGCAGTCTTCGAAGGCCTGCTGGTAAGCATCCCAGTATTTGCGTTCGTTCCAGTCGTTCTCGGAGAACTTCCAGTTCTTTTCCGGCTCTTCGATACGGGACAGGAAACGGGCGGCCTGTTCTTCCTTGGAGACGTTCAGGAAGATCTTGACGACACGGACGTTGTTGTGCCAGAGATAGGTCTCCCAGTTCTTGATGTCTTCGTAACGGTATTCAATGATCTTGCTGCGGTCGATACGCTCAGCATATGCCTGGTTCTTGTAGAGTTCCTTAACCTTTCCGATCAGGACATCCTCGTAGTGGGAACGGTTGAAGATCGCGATCTCGCCCTTCATAGGAACTTCGGATTCGATACGCCATAAGAAGTCGTGTGCCAGGTCGGTGGAGTTCGGAGCCTTGAATGCGGACTCGTGAACGCCGTGGGGGCTCAGGCACTGTAATACGGCACGGATCGTGCCGTCTTTGCCGGCAGCATCCATTGCCTGGAAGAGAATGATCAGTCCTTCTTTTTTGTCGGCGTAGAGCTTTGATTGCAGGCTATCGATCTCAACGTTGTTGGCCTGCATTCTGGCTGCAGCTTCCTCACGATTGGCGCAAAGTTTCTTGTCACTGGTCGGTGCTTTGGTGATGTCAAACTTCTTTGTGCCATCGTATACATAGTGATTAAACAATTTGTAATCCCCCTTTAGGATTTTCCCCATTTTACACTATTTTCGGGAGCTTGGAAGATTTCTTTGTTTTCTTCGGCAAGGCCTCAAAAGTGTAAAAAAAGAGCGCGGACGCTCTGTGAAACCGAAATGGCATGAAAGACCGCACGGCGCTGTATCTATTTCGGTGAACGGACGATCTCCAGAAAGGTGTGCAGGATATTGGCAGTCAGACCCCAGATCAGGATTTCCTCGTTGCAGTAGAAATAGATCGGTTCCCGGCGGACCCGGAAGGGGTAGTCTTTTCCGCCCGGCAGAAGATCGAAGGGAAAATCCTCGGGGAAACGGTAGGGACGGTCGGTGTCCGCGACCAGCGGCTCTTCTTTCAGCAGTGTCTCCAGCGGGACCGCGAAGACCTTTTCGGTCTCCTCTTTGCTGAAGGTGAAGGAGTACTCTTTCAGGACAGCCGCAAAGGCATAAACTTTGTGTGGGGAACTTAGACGGTCGGGCAACGGCGTCAGCATATCGATCTGCTCCGGAGAGACCAAAAGTTCCTCGCAGGTCTCGCGGACCGCGGCTTCTTCCGCGCTTTCACCGTTCTCGATCTTTCCTCCGGGGAAGCATACCTCGCCTCCCTGGGAGATCGAAGGACTGCGCACCTCAAAAAGAACAGACCAGCCGTTTTCTGTTTCGATGAGCGGGAGCAGGACGGCGTAGCCTTCCTGGGGATACTCCCGTATGCGGGCAAAGAGCTCTTCGATATCCATTTTTTTCATTATAGCAGAGTCTTTCCGGCAGCATTTCCGCACATATGTTCCGATTTATGAAATCGCTTACAGTCTACATGCACCAATTCCCGAAATAGCTTATACTGTAGTTGGTTTATTATGCATTGATCAGGAGGCAGAAATACATGCAATTCAAAAAAACTCATCTGGATGATATCGTCCGCTGCTACTGCACGAGCCACATCGACATCGGCGACGATGTATACGCGTTTTTCGCATCTGAGAACCCGGAAAGCGAATGCTATTCCTATACCGGTGATAATTTCGAGAAAAAGGAAGTCGTCTGGGAAGGGACCAGAGGCGGCTGTATGTCGATCATTCCCTTCAAGACGAGAAAAGGTGAATTCCTGGCGGTCAACGAATTCTATCTGAAGATCTCCCCGTCCGCATCCAAGCTGGTCTGGGGCAAGAAGACAGAAGAAGGCTGGGAAGTCAAAGACCTCTTCAATCTGCCGTATCTGCATCGTTTTGATATCTATCATGTCGACGGAAAAGACTATGTCGTCTGCGCGACGATTGCCAGAGACAAGCGCGATAAAGGTGACTGGACAAGACCTGGTCAGATCTATGTCGGTGAAGTGCCGGAAGACCTCGACAACAACAATGTCGTCCTGCGCCAGATCGGTGACGGATACTTCCGCAACCACGGATATACCCGCGGTGAATACGAAGGCCGTGTCTGCGGTTACTTCGGTTCCGACTACGGTATCGTCCGCGTAACTCCGCCGCATGACGGGGAAGACTGGAAAGTCGAAAAGATCCTCGACGGCAACATCTCCGAAATCGCTGTCAACGATATCGACGGCGACGGTCAGGAAGAGATCATGACGATCGAACCGTTCCACGGCAACCAGATCCATGTCTACAAACTGAAAGACGGCAAATACGAAGTCGACTACACTTATCCCAATGAGATCGATTTCGCGCACGCGCTGGTCAGTACCACTCTGACCGGTAAACCGTGCTTTGTCGCTGGTATCCGCCGTGTCGACTGCGAATGCTTCGTTCTGACATATGAGAACGGTGAATACAAAGTCAACATGGTCGATCAGGGCGGCGGCCCGGCAAACCTGGATGTCATCCATCATAACGGCAGGGAATACATCCTGGCCGCGAACCATACAAGAAACGAAGCTGCTTTCTACGAAGTGACAGAATAGGAGAATCATATGTTAGAGAAACTGAAAGAAGAAGTCTGCCGCGCCAACCTTTTACTGCCGAAGTATCACATGGTCACTTTTACCTGGGGCAACGTCAGCGCCATCGACCGTGAAAGCGGCCTGTTCGTCATCAAGCCGTCCGGTGTTGAATACGACAACATGAAACCGGAAGATATGGTCGTTGTCGACCTTGAGGGAAATGTCGTTGAGGGACATTACAAACCGAGCAGTGACACACCGACCCACCTGGTCTTCTACCGCAACTTCCCGAATATCGGCGGTGTCGTTCATACCCACAGCACTTTCGCCGTAGGCTGGGCACAGGCCGGTAAGGACATTCCTGCTTTAGGAACTACCCAGGGTGACTATTTCTATGGCGATGTTCCCTGCACAAGAAAAATGACTCCGGAAGAGATCGCCGGCGAATACGAGCTCGAGACCGGCAACGTCATCGTTGAGGAATTCAAGAAGAGAGGCATCGATCCCGATCAGATGCCGGGCGTCCTGGTCCATTCCCATGGTCCGTTCACCTGGGGCACCGACGCGGAGAATGCCGTTCATAACGCTGTCGTCCTGGAGGAAGTCGCCAAGATGGCCTTCCTGTCCAAGATGATCAACCCGGCTGTGGACAGAATGCAGCAGGAACTGCTGGATAAGCACTATCTGCGCAAACACGGTCCCGGAGCTTACTATGGCCAGAAATAGACATTATCTTTTAGGCATGTACGAAAAGTCCATGCCAATGGATCTTACCTGGGAAGAAAAACTCAACGCCTGCAAAAAGACCGGTTTCGACTGGATCGAGATCTCGATCGATGAGACCGATGAAAAGATCAGCCGCCTTTACTGGTCCAAGGAACAGAAAGACGAACTGGTCGCGCTGATGAAGAAGACCGGCACACCGATCTATACGATGTGCTTCAGCGCCCAGCGCAAGTACTCCCTCGGTTCCCTCGGGAAGGAAAAGCACGAGAAGGCAATGGATATCATGGAAAAAGCGATCGATTTCGCAGCCGATATCGGCATCCGCATCATCCAGCTCGCCGGCTATGACTGCTACTACGAAGAGGCGAACGAAGAGACCAGAGCGGAATTCATCAAGAACCTGAAGATCGCTGCCGAGAAGGCTGCCCGCAGAGGCGTCCTTATGGGCTTTGAAACGATGATGGACCGTGATTTCATCGACACGGTCGAAAAAGGCATGACTTATGTGAATATGGTCAACAGCCCATATCTGGGAATGTATCCGGATATCGGCAACCTGGCCGGTGCCCGCCATGACTTCGGTTATGAGAAGAGCGTCAACGACGACCTGCGCACCGGTGCCGGACATATCCTCGCCTGCCATCTGAAGGAAACAAAACCGAAGACAGACCGCAGTGTTCCCTGGGGGACCGGTATCACGGATTACATCTCCAACCTGGAAGTGCTGAAGGAACTCGGTGTCCGTATGTTCAACGGTGAATTCTGGAACGACCATCCGGAAGCCTGGGAGGAAAACCTGAAATACTCCTGCAACTTCCTGCGTGAGCGTCTGGATAAGGTATTTGAAGATTAACAGCGAAAGGACCGGGAACGGTCCTTTTCTGCTAGCGGAGGGACCTCATGATCATAACGGAAAAAACAAAGTGTCCGGTCGCGAAAGGAATGTTCGGACTGTTTTTCGAGGACATCAATTACGCCCTGGACGGCGGTCTGCACGCGGAAATGATCGAAAACAGAAGTTTCGAATTTTTTGACTGCGGCGGCGAACGCTACCACTGGTACAAACATTATGACGGTCTTTACGGCTGGCAGGGCAGCGAGAACGCTCTGCTCACGATCGCCGGGGAAGAACCGCTGTACCGTGTCAATCCGCATTACCTGCGTTTTCACGCAGAAAGATCCGGCGCTTATTTCACCAACAAAGCCTATGACGGGATCTTCCTGGAGAAAGGGAAGGAATACCGGCTTTCCTTCTATGCCCGCAGCGAAGAGAAGCAGCAAAGGATCACAGTCGGGATCCGCAAAGATGACCGGACGGTCTGCCTGCAGTCCTTCGCAATAACATCCGAGGGCTGGCAGAAATACGAAACCGTCTGGAAAGCGGCGGAAGATGTTCATAACGGCGAATTCCGGATCTCCGCGGAAGAGCCGGGAACGGTCTGTTTTGATTTTGTTTCCCTGAAACCGGCGGACGCCCTGTTTGGCGTTTTCCGGAAGGATCTCGCAGAAGCGTTAAAGGAACTGCAGCCCGGATTCCTGCGTTTCCCGGGAGGCTGCGTCGTTGAGGGTAATACGATCGACAGCATGTACCGCTGGAAGCTCAGTGTCGGGATCCCGGAAAAACGCAAGGCGAACTGGAACCGCTGGGCGGTGCAGGTCAATGACCATGGGAAATACAGCCACTACAACCAGAGCCTGGGTGTCGGTTACTTTGAATACTTCCTGCTCTGTGAATATCTCGGTGCCTCCCCGCTGCCGGTATGCAACGTCGGCATGGCCTGCCAGTTTCAATCGATCGAACGTTATGAGATCGGGGACAGCCTTTTTGATGCCTGCGTACAGGACGCTCTGGACCTGATCGAATTCGCGAACGGGCCCGCGGATTCAAAATGGGGCGCGCTGCGCGCGGAGATGGGTCATCCTGAGCCGTTCGGCCTGCAGATGCTGGGGATCGGCAATGAGCAGTGGGAAACCCCGGAATCCCGTTTCTTTGAGCGTTATCAGATCTTTGAGGAACGGATCCACGAAAAATATCCTGCGATCCGTCTGATCGGTTCCGCCGGTCCGCGGGTAAGGGATGAATACTACGAAAAAGCCTGGAACCATTATCGTGCCCGGGCAAAGAAGGATTATGTCTACGCTGTGGATGAACACTACTACGTGCCGCCGCAGTGGATGACCGGCAATACGCATTTCTACGACGCCTATCCGCGGGAGATCCCGGTATTTGCCGGGGAATATGCCGCGCATGAGGAAAACAATGTAAAGACTCCTGCCAGGAATACACTGCGTTCCGCGGTCGCGGAAGCGGCGTTTCTGACCGGGATCGAGCGCAACAGCGATGTCGTAGTCATGGCTTCCTACGCTCCGCTGCTGGCGCGGGAAGGCTATGCCCAGTGGTCTCCGGATCTGATCTGGTTCAACGATACTGCGGTCTGCAGAACGCCGAACTATTATGTCCAGCAGTTCTTTTCACTTTATACCGGTGAGGAGGAGCTGGAAGTGGATGACTATGAGGAAGAGGAGAAAAGAGGGATCTTTGTATCCGCTTCCCGGAAAGGGAAACAGATCTTCCTGAAACTCGTCAATACCACGGAATGTGAACAGGAACTGTGTCTTTCGGGTGATCTTGCCGGGGAACAGGACGTGACCGTGATCACACTTTCCGGCAATGCGGAAGATCATAATGATCTCTCCTGTCCTGACCGGGTTGTGCCGGTGAAAGAAAAAAGGAAGTTCCGCGAATTCACGAAACTTCCGGGCATGAGCGTAACGATCCTGATCTGCGAAAAATGACCAATCAAAATGGCTGCTGAGCAGCCATTTCCTTTATTCTTCGTTTTTGATCTGACTCGGATATTTCCATTTCCGGAAATCTTCCGGAGTGAACAGCTTGCAGTCCTGCCCGTTATTCAGGGTCAGGATCGTGTAGTAGATCTTTGCAAGCTCTTCGATATAGTCCGCATTCTCATAGGCTTCATTCAGATCCTTGCCGACAGCGATCGTACCATGGCGCTCCATTAAAACGAGATCGGAACGTTTGACCGTCAGAGCAACATTTCTGGCGAGCTCCGTCGTGCCCGGAAGGGCATAGGGAGCGACCGGGATCACACCGTTATCGAGATGGAAGACAAAGAGTTCGAAGATGAAAGAGGGGATCGGCCGGTTCAGGCAGGCAAAGGCGGAAGCCATTGCGGAATGGGTATGAACGATCGCCCGGATGTCTTCTCTTTCCTTATAGCACTCCACATGCATCAGCGTTTCGCTGGAAGGCTTTCCGCCTTCGAGTACATTTAGATCCTTATCGATGACGCAGACCTGATCGGGCGTCAGATAGTCACGATCGACACCGGAAGGTGTGATGCAGATATATCCGGTCTCCGGATCAAGAGCAGAGACGTTTCCAGCCTTGTGCTTGCATAGACCGGCGTTCTGCGCCTTTTTGGCGATGCGGACAACTTCGGATTTCAGTTCTTCGAGCATAGCTTATTTTCCTTTCTTAAAGAGTTCATCGTTTTTCTTCAGAACTCTGGTCGCGGTATTGATATCGGTGATCAGAACATTCGGGATATGACCGCGCAGCGCGCCCAGGATCGACATGGTCTTGTAGTCGCCGCAGGCAACGCCGATCGTCATCGGGTTGTTTTTGACGTCTTCAAGCGGCATGCAGATGCATTTGTCATTCCATTCGCAGTCGACCCGGTTGCCGTTGATATCGTAGTACATCATGCAGACACAGCCGACCGCTCCCTTTTCCTGGAGTTCCTTCGCCTGTTTCTCCGTCTGGTATTCGCGGATGATCTCGGCGGTCTTGAGACGGCTGACGTCGATCCCGCCCAGTCCGGTCAGGATGATGTCGCAGTGCTTGTGCTTGTCGATCACTCTGCGCACGTTCGGGTCATTCAGCAGCTCCTGACGGGCGATCTCATTGTCCATGTAGATCGGGGTATTCAGAGCGTAATTGTTTCCGTGAAAGATCGACGCCAGACGGTCACTGATCTCACGCGCTTCCACTGCCTGCTGGGCATTGGAAACGGTGCCCACGAGCTGGACGACATCCAGCTGGCATTCATGGATCGGACGGATCTTACGGTTGGTGCGGTCTGCGGCATTGCCGCTGCAGACGCCGATCTGTTTCTTTCCGGTCAGCAGATTGGAGACATAGATCGAGGCAAAATCGGTAACGGCATCCAGCGTCTGGTCGTAGCTGTCGCCTTCAAAACTGGAGATGATGACCGCGTCCTTCAGCCCGAACGTCTTGCGGAAGACATCCTCGAGCACCGGCACCCGGTCACGGACATGTTTGACCTTGATATCGACGATGCCGACTTCTCTGGCTCTCGTCAGAAGGCGGGAGACTTTGGAACGCGAGAAATAGAGCTGCTTGGCGATATCCGCCTGCATCATGTTCTGGTTGTAATACATATCGGCTACCTGGGAAAGGAAGGCATATTCCTGCAGGGCCTTTTTGTTTTTGGAGAGGGAAGCGGTCTCGATGACCTCGAGATTATTGTTTACCGGGACCATTATTTGAGACTCTTATATACTTCTTCAGTCTCCCGGATGACATCCTGATAGAATGCGTGTTTCTCAGGATCGGGTTCAAAGACACAGGTCTTCGCGCCTTCCCTGGCCTTCGCGAAAGCCGTCCCATAATCCGGATAGAGCTTAAGAGTAACTGCTGCTGAAATAAAGGCACCGATCGCGGTCGCCTGGGCATCATCGTAGCGGATGAGCGGTTTGCCCAGCATATCGCAGAGGATCTGATCGAAGAGATCGCTCTTGGTCAGGCCGCCGCCGACATAGATGCGGGAAACGTTCTGACATTTTTCCGGGAAACCGCGTACGCTCTTGACGATCTCAGCCGCGATGCCTTCCAGCATCGCTCTGCCCAGATCATTGCGGGTGTTGCCTAAAGAGATATTCGTGAAACAGGCGCGCGCGTCGAGATTCCAGTCGCGGGAGCCGCAGCCCTGGAACAGCGGGACGATACGGACACCGTTCGCACCTGGCGCGGACTGTCCTACCAGTTCATGGAAACGTTTGAAATCCGGATGACCGTCATTCCACAGTTCCGGGAAAAGTTCCTTCAGCATCCAGTTCAGAGCAGCTGCCGAAGCGAGGACGTTGGATTCAAGAACGTACTTTCCGGGCACTGCTGAAGCGTTGCAGATCATTGCCTCATTCTCAAGATAAGGCTGATCGACCAGCGAGATGATGAAGCCGCCGGTGCCGCAGTTGATGACTAATGAGGAATCATCCAGTTCGCCCAGACCGAGTGCCGAGTTCTGCTGATCGCCGCCGGAGGAGATGACAGGTGTTCCGGCCTTGACGCCGGTCGCCTTTTCAAACGCGTCCGTTGTATAGCCGACGACTGAACCGACTTCGACCAGTTCCGGCAGTTTTTCCATGTCGAGGTCATACAGCCTGACCATTTCCTCGTCGTAGGTGCAGCTGTGGATATTCATGATGCCGGTGCGGCTGCCGTAGGTCTTGTCGCTGGTAAAAGCGCCGGTCATCGTGTTGATCAGATAATCCGGGACGACCAGTGCTTTATAGGCTTTATCATATGCTTCCCGCATATGTTCCTTGAACCAGGTGACTTTGGAAGCGGTAAAGACTGCGTTGACTTTCGCGCCGACACGCTGATAGATCTCCTTGTTTTTGGGGGCGATCCGTTCGCAGATCTCTTTGTTGCGGGTATCCTGCCACATGATGAAGTTGCTTAACGGATTTCCCTCTTTGTCGAAAAGGGCAGGGGCAGAACGGAAGGCGGTCACGACGATCGCATCCACGCTGTTATCTTTCGCGGATTCCTTGACGATCTCGAAAAGCTTTTCCTTCAGGGTCAGAGCGTCCTGCTCAATGTAATTATCGATGAAGATCAGAGGAGTCAGACGGCTGACGAGGGAAAGCTCCTTTCCTTCGCCGTTGTAGAGGATGCCGCGCATACTGGTGGTGCCGACGTCAACAGATAGAATGTTCATATTCTTTCTCTCCTGTTTCGTTATTACCCTCATATTAGCACACTTTTAAGAACGTGAAATTAATTTCACGGAATCATTACCGATAACGCCGATCGGAGAGGATTTGGCAGATGAAAGCGGATACATCACGCAGTAGCGTGCAATTATGTGCATTTGCATGTTTGATCACCGGAAACCTTATAACAGGAGAGACAGGACAGCGCCCGCCGCCGGAAGCGGAGGCTTCTTTTCTTTCAGGAAAAAATGAATGAAACCGGCGTTTTATCAAAATATGAAATTAATTTCAGAATTACGTGTCAAAAAAGCGGTTTTTCGTGCATTTTCGGTGACAACAAAATAAGATAAGCAAATAAAAAATGAAATTATGTGCAAAATGGCAAAAAGCGGTTGACGGTTCTTTTATCGCTTGCTTATCATAAAGCCAGGGAAAATTGTAAGCGCATACAACTGCGCTTGCCCGGAAAGGAAAATCAGATGAAAAAATTAGCTGCAATTCTGGTTAGCCTTCTGCTCGTAGTCTCTCTGGCTGCTTGCGGATCCGCTAACGCCGCAAACGCAAACAACGCTCCTGCCGAAGAAAAGACCGAAGAAAAGACAGAAACAACTCCGGTCGCTGCCGGTGAAGGCCTTGGCTTCAAGGACAGAACAAAGAATCCTTATGAGGATCCGATGAAGTTCGCTTGGATTCCGACTCGTGCATCTGAAGCTAACGCTACTGCTTGGGGAAATGGTATTCGTGAAGAACTGAGTTATTGGTCCAATACCGAACTGAACGTCTTCGATCCGGAAGGCGATGCTGAACAGCAGGCAAAGATCGTTTCCGACTTAGTTGCTCAGGGTTACGACGGAATCTTCTTACAGACAATCAACCCGCAGACTCTTGCTGCTTCCGTAGAAGAAGCTGAAAACGCTGGAATTCCGGTCGTATGCATTAACATGGGTGCTGACACACCGCACGCTGCATTAGTTTCCATGACTGACTTCGAAGCTGGTCAGGTTATCGCTGACAGAATCGCTGAAGAACTCGGTGGCGAAGGCAATGTCGTTGTCATCCAGGCAAAAGTTGGTGCTGTTCGTGGTATTAACTTGGAAGATGGTTTCCAGGCTCAATTAAAGAACTATCCTGGAATCAAGATTCTTGATGAACAGCCGGCTGACTGGAACATGGAAAAAGCCCAGACTGTTATGAACGACTTCCTGACAGCTTATCCGGATCAGATCGATGCAGTCTTCGCACACAACGATCAGATGGCCGAAGGTGCTGGTATGGCTGTTCAGGCCGCTGGCAAAACTGGCGAAATCTATATTTGGGGTGCTAACGGCGAAACAAAGGCTCTCGAATACATTGAACAGGGTATCATTACCGGTACTGTTTACACAAACTGCAAAGACCAGGGTAAGACAGCCGCTCGTATCATGATGTTGTACCTCAACAGCAATATCGACACAAGCACATTCACAAAGACTCCGGTCACAAAGATGCCTCCGATCACGGTTGATGCAAGCAACGTCAGCTCCATCACACCGGATATGCGTTGGTAATTCCGTTTAGTCTAAAGATTTGATGAATCGACTGGGTGGGATCCGCCCAGTCGATTTTCTTAAAAAACAGTAAAAAGGAGTCTTCTTTATGAAACAAATGAGACAAGAAACTCTTCGCCGAATCATCTCACTTGTCTTGGTAGTGGTACTATTTGTAGTCTTTGCACTGTCTACAGACACTTTCCTGACTTGGGACAATATGACATCGATGTTACGTGAATGCGGTGTCGTTGGCATTCTGGCGATTGGCATTACAGCTTGCATTATTACCGGAGGCAACAACTTGTCGGCCGGCTTGATGATGGGCATGGTTTGTATGGTCTTTGCTCATCTTTATCACTACACTTCCATGTCGCTTATCATGATTATCTTGATCTGCTTAATCGCAGCTTTAATTGCCGGTGCTTTCAATGGCTTTACAGTAGCTGTTCTTCAGATTCCGGATTTCGTTGCGACACTTTCTACAGGAATGGTTTTTCAGGGGATTACCTATATTCTGGCAATCCGCAACCAGTACGGATCAATCACTTCTGAACTCATCCAGAATCCAACAATGAGTATGTTGGGAGGTAGATTGCCAAATGGCATCTACTACGTCACAATTGCTTGGGTTGTTGTGAGTTTAATTGCTCAACTCTTTTTGAAAAAAACAAAAATGGGTACTTATATCTATGCGATGGGTTCGAACCGCAAATCAGCAGAATACTCAGGCATAAGTTATATCAAAGTAAAAATGGTGGCTTTTTTGATTTCTGCGCTTTGTTCTTTTATCGGTGCGCTGTTTTTCCTCGGCCGTTATGGAACAAATGATGTTGATAGTGGTTCCGCTCTATCATTGCAAGCGATCTCCGCTTCCGTTATCGGTGGCGCAGCCTTCTCGGGCGGCCGCGGCGATATGATTGGAACTCTGATCGGCGTCCTGTTCATGCAGGTACTGCGTAATGGTGTCTTAAAGTTCAACATGACGACCGCACAGCAGTCCATCATCAGTGGTATCATCATCGTCCTGATGCTCGTCTTCGATGCTTACTACAACGAATTCATGCAGAAGCGCACGACAAGAGCTGCTGCTCTTGCACGTGAGAAAGAAAATGCAGGTAAATAATCATGAGTGAAAAGAATGAAGTTCTGTTTGAAATGAAGAATATCGAAAAGATATTCGCTCATGTCCACGCACTTGACCATGTTAATTTCGATGTCCGCAAGGGTGAAGTCCATGCGCTGTTAGGAGAGAATGGTGCCGGTAAGTCCACACTGATCAAGATTCTGACCGGCGTCTACACAAAGGATGGCGGCGAGATCTTCATGAACGGCAAAGAGATCGAAATCAACAGCCGTGACGACGCTGCCGATGCCGGTATCGCAGTTATCTTCCAGGAACTCTCCTTAGTTCCGACGCTTTCCGTTTATCAGAACATCCTGCTGGGTAAGGAAAAGAGCAAATTCGGTTTCATTTCCGACAAAGCGGAAAGAAATGAGATCCAGGCTCTGATCGACCACTACGGATTCCCGGTAAAGGCGAACGATATCGTTGAAACTCTGTCTGTTGCCCAGAAGCAGATGGTCGAAATCCTGAAAGCTCTGGCTACCGATGCGAAGCTGATCATCATGGACGAGCCGACCGCTTCCCTGTCCTCCAGAGAATCCGAACTGCTCTACAAGATCATCAACCAGCTTCGTGACAAAGGCGTTTCCATTATTTATATTTCTCACCGTCTGGAAGAAGTCTTCAACCTTTCCGACCGTATCACCATCCTTCGTGACGGTAAGAACGCAGGCGTCATTGAAAAAGAAGACATCGTTCCTTCCGAAGTCGTCAAGATGATGATCGGTAAAGAGATCTCCGAATCCACTGCTTCCCGTGAACTGCACACCAGCGATGCGGAAGTTGAACTGGCTGTCAAGAATCTGACTCACCTCGGCTATTACTACGATGTCAACTTCGAAGTCAAGAAGGGTGAAGTCCTCGTCCTGACAGGCCTGGTCGGTTCCGGCCGTACCGAAGTCATCCGTTCGATCTACGGTGCTGATCCGTTTGACAAGGGCGAGATCATCTTCGAAGGCAAATCCATTAAACCCACTATCAAGAAATCCGTCGCGAACGGTTTCGGACTCATTCCGGAAGACCGTCGTACACAGGGTTTCTCTCCGCTGCTTTCCATTACCGGCAACGTCGCGATCACCAGCTATGACAAGATCGCCAAAGGCGGTTTCGTCAATAAAGCAGACGAAGATAAGTTAGGCCATAAGGCAGTTCAGTTAACTGACCTGCGTCCGGCAAACCCGAACGTCAAGGTCGGCGATCTGTCCGGTGGTAACCAGCAGAAAGCCGTCTTGGGTAAATGGCTGACCCGCGACCTGAAGGTCATCCTGATCGATGAGCCGACCGTCGGTATCGATATCGGCGCGAAAGATGAGATCTACAACATTATCGAAAGCTTATCTGCGCAGGGCGTTGCTGTCCTGATGGTATCCTCGGATATCGCGGAAGTTCTGCGTGTCGCTCACCGTATCCTCGTCATGCGCGAAGGCCGTATCATCAAGGAATTCAACCATGGCGTAGCTACCCAGGAGGACATCCTGCTCGCAAGCTCCGGCTTCGTAAATGAAAAGGAGGCTGCATAAAATGAGTAATATAGTTAAGAACAATCCTGTTGTAAAGGCGATCCTCAGCAGCAGCCGTATCCTCGTCCTGCTGGTTCTGGTCATCTTCTTCACAGCTGTAACCAAAGGTACATTCTTCAGCTACAAGAACCTCGTTAACATTCTTTACTCCGTATCCCTGATCGGTATCATGATCTGCGGTGCCTGCTTCGCAGTCCTGCTTGGCGGCATCGACCGTACAGTTTCCGGTAACGCTGCATTATCCGGTGCGATCGTTGCGATGACGATCCTCAGAGGCGGCGTTGGCGGAGGCAACGTTGCACTGGCGATCTGCCTGGGCTTAGGTGCCGGCATCCTCTCCGGTCTGATCCATGGTCTGATCCTGTCCCGTTTCAATATCCCGGCATTCCTGCTGACCCTGGCTACCAACGAAATCCTGTACGGTTTCGTACAGCTCGTTACCAGCAACACCCTGATCTATGTCAACGGCTGCACGCTGATGGACTACATCGGTCAGAAACGCTGGCTCGGTATCCCGATCCCGGTCTACATCATGCTGGTATGCATTCTCTTTGCTTATATCATTCTGAACCACACCGTTTACGGCCGTCAGGTCTACTCCGTCGGTGGTAACCGTCAGTCCTCTGAACTGTCCGGTGTCCCGACTCGCAGAGTTATCCTGATCGCCTATATCATCTCCGGTTTCATGGGCGCTTTAGCCGGTTTCGTTCTTTCCAGTATGAACCAGCAGGCTTCCGCGGGACAGGCGAAGAACTACGAAAACAACGTCCTGGCGGCGATCGTCGTCGGCGGTGTCTCCATGCGTGGTGGTTCCGGTTCCATCCAGAACGCGATCCTCGGTGCCTTCCTGATCGGTGTTATCGAAAACGGTATGAACCTGATGGGCGTTCCGGCGATCTACAAAGATATGGCAAAGGGCATCATCATCATCGTAGCGGTAGCTATGGATATGGCAACTCAGCCCGGTACCCCGCTTTACAATTTCATGAAGCGCTTTAAGAAGAAAGCTGCTTAATATAGAAAAAGGAGAAACAACTATGAGCTTAATCGATGATATCACAAGAGAATCCTGGATCAAGAAGACTTTCCCGGAATGGGGAACCTGGCTCGTCGAAGAGATCGAAGAGAAGAAAGTTCCGGAAGGAAATGTCTCCATGTGGTGGCTTGGCTGTGTCGGTATCTGGATGAAGACGCCGGCTGACACCAACATCACGATCGACCTTTGGACCGGTAACGGTAAGCGTACACACGGCAACGGCAAGATGGCTGTCGGACATCAGATGGCCAACATGAGCGGTGCCCGCAAAATGCAGCCGAACCTCCGTAACGTACCGTTTGTCATCGATCCGTTTGCTTTCAAACATGTCGATGCAGTTCTGGCAACACACTATCACCATGACCACATGAGTGAGGAATGGGCTGCTCATGTCATCAAATCCGGCATGACAACCACAGATGAAAACGGTAACGAGATCCCGGTACCGTTCATCGGACCGCTGAAGTCCTGTGAATTATGGCAGAGCTGGGGCGTACCGGCTGACCGCTGCAAAGTCGTCAAGCCCGGCGATTCCTTCAAGTTCAAAGATCTTGAGATCGTCTGCCTCGAAGCATTCGACCGTACATGTCTCGTAACGACAGATTCCACCGGACCAGACAGAGAAGAACTCGCCGGCAAGAACCTGCTCAACGATATGGACGAAAAGGCTGTTAACTACCTGATCAAGACACCGGGCGGCAACATCTACCATTCCGGTGACTCCCACTTCTCCATCGGCTTCGCGAAGCACGGCAAGGAACATGATATCGATGTTGCTTTCGGTGCCTTCGGTGAAAACCCGATCGGTATCCAGGATAAGATGACATCCGTCGATATCTTAAGAATGGCGGAATCCCTGCGCTGCAAGGTCGTCATCCCGATCCATCACGATATCTGGAGCAACTTCCAGGCAGATACCGAAGAGATCCGTTTAGTCTACGATTTCAAGAAACCGCGCAACAACTACCAGTTCCATCCATTCTTCTGGCAGGTCGGCGGTCAGTACACTTACCCGCAGGATAAGGACATCATGTACTACCACCATCCGCGCGGATTCGAAGACTGCTTCGAGAACCCGAGAAACGTACCATTCGACTCTGTCTTATAAGGAGTTTCTCCTATGGCATTGATTGATGTAAAGTTATTCTCGACAACGTTATTTGCCAATACGGACATCCGGGTCGTCTTACCGACCCCGGATGAGCCGTTCAAACCGGACGCAAAACCTTACTATCAGGGAAAGAAATACCAGGTCCTCTATCTTCTTCACGGTATGCACGGAGACTGCACCGTGTGGACCAGAAACACCGGTATCGAGCGCTATGCGCAGGAAAAATCCCTCTGTGTCGTCAGCGCGTCCGTAACCAACAGCTGCTATCTGGATATGGTTCACGGCGGCAAGTTCATGACCTATATGCTCGATGAACTGCCGAAGTTTATCAATTCCACTTTCCCGGTCTCGACCAGAAGAGAGGATACCTTCATCGCCGGTATTTCGATGGGCGGTTACGGTACCTTCCGTCTGATGGGCGAGAAACCGGAAATGTTCGGCGCAGCAGCCAGCCTCTCCGGCGGCCTTGACCTGACAGCAAGAGAAGAAAACGGTTCCTTCAAGGGAGGTCCGTCCTCCAGAATGCCGATGGAAGACATCTTTGGCGACAAAGTGATCAAGGGCAGTGACGATGATCTCTTCACTCTGCTCCCCCGTCTGCATAAAGAAGGAAGACTCCCGAAACTCTACCAGTGCTGCGGTACGGAAGACTTCCTCTACGATGTCAACATCCGCTTCCGCGACGCCATGCTGGCAGAAGGCATCGATCTTACTTACGAAGAATCCCCGGGCATCCATAACTGGGACTACTGGGATCCGCAGATCCGCCGAGTACTTGAATGGTTGCCTCTGGCCGGAACACTCGTAGATTAGTTACGTACGGCCGCAGTTTTCTGCGGCCTTCTCTTTGAAAGGATTTTTATGAACAGTATCGAATTCATCAAGGCGAAGAACGATTTCCTTGAAGCCGCGAAAAGAACCTATGAAAGCGGCATCCAGACCGGAACCGGCGGAAACCTGAGCACCAGGATCCCCGGAACGGAGCTCATGATCGTCAAGCCGAGCGGCTTCACTTATGGCAGCTGCACGGAAGACAATCTCTGCATCACGGATTTCGACGGCAATCTCGTCGAAGGCAAATTCAAGCCGACCAGAGAATGCACACTTCACGGAAATCTGTATAAACGCTATCCGGAGATCGGCGGAATCGTCCATACGCACAGCGTATATTCGATCCTCGTCTCCATGTATTTCGAACAGCTCGACCTCGTCACGCTGCATACGGAACTGAAATTCAAAGTACCGATGCCGGTCGTTGACGTCACCACCCAGTCTGTTACACCGGAAGAACTTCCGAAAGTCTTCGCCGCGATCGATGCCAATCCGGGCGTCATGGGCTTCCTGCTCAAACGCCATGGACTCGTCGCGATGGACAAGACAGCCGTTAAGGCCGGACAGACCGCAGAACTGATCGAAGAAACTGCACAGATCCTCTGGGAAAAACGCAAGATGGATCTGCTACTCGGGAAATAAGCAGGAGGAAACAAACCATGCAGGAATACACAATCACCACTCTGAACACAGGTATCGTTACCGCCAGTAAGAAAAACTATCTCTACCACAACACCACACACAAGTACTATCTCAAACCGGGTGAAGACGATACCGCTTATCTGCCGGTAGCATGCTTCTACATCGAAGGCAACGGCAAGAAGATCATGGTCGACACAGGCATGTCCTCCACTGAGATCGCCAATAAGTATCATCATCCGGGTTCCACCCAGAGCGAAGATCAGATCGTTACCAACCAGCTGAAGTCGATCGGCGTTGATCCGGCTGAGATCACTGACATCATCTTCACACATCTTCACTGGGACCATGTCTACTACCTCAGCGCATTCCCGAACGCAAAACTGTATGTTCAGCGCAAGGAATATGAATATGCGAAGAACCCGATCCCGCTCTACTACAAGAGCTATGAAGATCCGCGTCTGAACATCGAACCGCGCATCCATCCGCAGTGGGAAGGCCGTGAATTCGTCCTCCTCGACGGCGAATGCGAGATCTTCGACGGCATCAGCGTATACCCGACACCGGGTCATTCCGTCGGTCATCAGAACGTTGTCGTTCATACCAAGAAGGGTGACTACCATCTGGCAGGCGACCTGATCTTCACACTGGACAACCTGAAGGCTGTACCGGAGATCGGTTACGAGATCACACCGCCGTCCCGTTTCGTCAACATCAACGAAACATGGAACAGTATCGTTGAACTGAAGCACCGTGTTGCCGGTCCGGAATTCGTTCTCTGTGCCCATGCACCGGAAATGCTTGAACTCGTAGGCAAGAAACTCGGCGAATAAAAAATGAAAACAGTTGCGATTTTAGAGTCTCTGGATACCAAACTGGAAGAATCTCTTTTCGCAGCGGAAATGATCAATAAGCAGGGTCTTAATACCCTGCTTATTGATAACAGCACCTGGAACCTTGACGTGGGGAAGGGTGATATCCAGCCGCTCGAAGTATTGAGTTATGCTTCTTTGGACCGGGATTCTTTCCTGAAACTGAACAAACCGGAAAAGATCGCAGCGATGACTTCCGGTCTTGTCAAACTCGTAGGTGAATTATATAAAGAGGGCAAGATCGACGGTATCATGTCCGTCGGCGGCGGCCAGAACGGAGCCATGGCGGCTCCGGTCATGAAGGCTCTGCCGTTCGGCTTCCCGAAGGTCCTCTCTTCCGCGCTTGCCTGCGGCAGCCGCGAGATGGAACAGTTCGTCGGCGAAAAAGACATCTTTGTCGTCCCGACTGTTGCCGATATCGCCGGCCTCAATCCGATCACCAAGACCCTGATCCGCTCCGTCTGCGCCGCGACAGTCGGCCTTGTCCAGTACGGAGAGGTCTATCACCAAACCGGTGACCGCAAGATCATCGCGGCTACGATGCTTGGCGAAACAACAAAGGGAACGATGGAATCCCTGCGTCTGATCACTGAAGGCACCGATTACGAAACGGTCGTTTTCCATGCCAACGGTGTCGGTGGACGCTGTATGGAATCCCTGATCGAAGAGGGACAGATCAACGCGGTGCTCGATTACACGCTGCATGAGATCGTCTGCGAACTCTTCGGCGGCTACTGCTCCGGCGCCAAGAACCGTCTTCTGAAATCTCTCGAATACGGTCTGCCGACCCTGGTCGTTCCGGGCGGCCTCGATATGAACGATTATTATAATGAGGAGACCGGCGCTTTCCTGCCGGCGGACTTCAAGGAGCGCAAGTCGATCCTGCATAACCAGAACATCTGGCATTCCAAGATCGTTCCTGCGGAAGCGGAAAAGCTTGTCGACACGGTATGCGAAAGACTGGCGACCGCGACCAAGCCGGTAACGCTCGTCGTACCGACAAAAGGCGCCTGCCAGACGACTTCCTGGGGCGGTCCGATCGCCGATCCCGCGATCGACGCGCTGATGGTCGAAAGATTCAAGGAAAAAGTCGCTCCCAACACGAAGCTCGTTGTTGTCGACGCGACAGTCAATGATTCGGAATTTGCCAAAGTCGTGGCGAATGAGTTTAAATTATTGTTGGAAGCCTACGGCTGGAAATAGAGGTAAGAATTATGGATGAAAAAGGATTCATGCTGCCGGAGACCGCACATAAAAAAGATGTGGTCGTAGCGACATATTATATTGAGCTTCCGGTGGAAGTCGACATCATCAAGAAAGCGGAATCACTGGCTGTCGGCCAGACGATCGGCACCTGGGTCCCGATCCCGGGCATCACCGAAGAGATCCGCGAGAAATACATGGGAAAGGTCGTCAACATCTTTGAAGTACCGCCGACCGAACTCTCCGTATACGAAGGCGAGAAGATGGCATATCTGATCCAGATCGCTTATCCGACCGCAAACTTCGGCAGTGATTTCCCGCTGATGATCACTTCGCTGCTCGGAAACGATGCTTCCACGAGCGCGCAGGTCAAACTGATGGACATTGAATTCAGCGATGCCTTCCTGGCCCGTTTCAAGGGACCACGCTACGGTGTTGAAGGCGTGCAGAAACTCTTCGGCGTGAAGGAAAGACCGCTGCTCCTCAACATGGTCAAGCCCTGCACCGGTATCTCTCCGGAAGCAGGAGCCAACATTTTCTACGAAGCCGCTTTAGGCGGAGTCGATATCATCAAGGATGATGAGCTCTTCGGCAACCCAGTCTATTCCAAGCCGGAAGACCGTGTAAAAGCGTATAAAGCCGCAGCCCGCAAGGCAGCCGAAAAGACCGGTAAGGAAACGAAGTATTTCGTTAATATCACCGGCGGTGTATCGGAACTGAAAAAGAATATCCGCAAGGTCGAGGAAGCCGGCGCGGATGGTCTGATGGTCAACTTCGCAGTCCTGGGTTACAGCACCCTGAAGTACATCGCCGAGAATACCAGACTGCCGATCCTCGGTCACTCTGCCGGAGCCGGTATGGTCACCGAAGGTCCGCTGAACGGTATGGCAACACCGCTCGCGGTCGGCAAGCTTGCCCGTATCGCCGGTGCGGATATCGTCATGATGAATACGCCTTACGGCGGTTACCCGCTGCGCAAGCAGAAATATCTGCAGATCATCCAGCAGCTGACGCTCCCGTTAGGAAAGATCAAAGCCACGATGCCCAGCATCGGCGGCGGTGTCCATCCGGGAATCGTCAAACGCTACATCAATGAAGCCGGAAAAAATATCGTCCTGGCGGCAGGCGGCTCGATCCAGGGTCACCCGTTAGGAACGACGGCCGGTGCCAAAGCGATGCAGCAGGCGATCGACCTGGCTCTGCAGGATGTTGATTTCTGCGAAGCGGCCAAGGCGTATCCGGAGCTGAGCGCCTCGCTCGACAAATGGGGCTATGTGAAATAGACCTATTCTTTGTACAATTGCCTGATGAACAAAACCTGACAACGCGCCATAATAGCATTGTCAGGTTTTTATTTGGGGGAAGAATATGAAAAACAAAATGAATATGAGTGATCTGATCCGGCGCAGCCTCTTACTAGTAACAGGACTGTTCATCCTTTCCTGCGGTATCGCGCTGTCCGCCCGTTCGGGACTCGGTGTTTCACCATCCGCCTCGCTTGCCTATGTACTGAGCCAGATCTTCCCGCTTTCCATGGGCAACTTCAACACTTTAATCAATGTGGTGTTCGTGATCATTCAGATCGTGCTGCTCGGGAAAGCCTTCAAGCCGACCCGCTTCCTGCAGCTTCTGGCAGTCGTGATCTTCGGTTTCTTCATCGACTTCGCGAACACACTGTTCGCTTCGGTAACGCCCGCAAACTATGCCATGGCAGTTATCATGGCAGTCGTTGCCTGCGCGCTTGACGGTATCGGCGTCTTCTTCGAGGTCAAGGCAAACCTGCTGACGATGGCTTCGGAAGGCGCGATCTCGGTCATCTCCCAGAAGATCAATCAGGAATTCGGCAAGGTCAAGATCATGGTCGACTTCATTATGATCGCTATGACCACAGTGATCTCCCTGGTCGTTTTCCATAAACTGGAAGCCGTCCGTGAAGGAACGATACTGGCTGCAGTGCTCGTCGGTTTCTTTGTCGGCGTCTTCTCCCGTATCCTGAACAAACCGGTCGATGCCTTCTTAGGCATCCGCACAAGGAAGACCACGGTCCCGGCGGAAGAGATCCTGTCCATGCCGCACGTTATCACGATCGAGCGCGAGCTCGGTTCGGGCGGTCACCGTATCGGCGAGATCCTGGCCGAAAAGCTCGGCTATGCCTTCTATGATTACGCTCTGCTTACCGAAACAGCAGCCAAGATGGGGCTGACAGTCGACGAAGTCAGCAAGGTCGAGGAGCGCAACTCCAACTCACTGCTTTACTCCTTATACCAGCAGTCCTACGTCTATTCCCAGAACCCGTCACGGCAGCAGAAAGTCTTCGACGCGCAGTCGCAGATCATCCGTGAGATCGCCGCGAAGGAGAACTGTGTCATCGTCGGCCGTCTGGGCGCCTATGTCCTGAAAGACCGTCCGCATACCTTTGACCTTTTCGTCAGCGCCAAGCTGGAAGAGAGGGCGAAACGTTTCGCGCAGCAGAACGGCATGGATGAGAAGGAAGCGCTTGAATATGTCCGCCGTGAGGACGAATTCCGCAAGAACTACTCCCTGCAGATCACCGGCGAGACCTGGGGCATGGCCCAGCATTATGATCTCTGCGTCCGTACCGACGAGATCGGCATCGAAGAGTCTGCCGAGATGGCGCTGAAGATGATCCGCAACGTTCTTGATAAGCGCACCGTCTGATCATTGAACAGACAAATACAATGCAAAGCCCCTGAAAAAGGGGCTTTTTTGTGCTTT
This sequence comes from Erysipelotrichaceae bacterium, assembly GCA_017431225.1. Classification (GTDB taxonomy): domain Bacteria; phylum Bacillota_I; class Bacilli_A; order Erysipelotrichales; family Erysipelotrichaceae; genus RGIG5669. The sequence continues at coordinate 40,944 of JAFRLM010000007.1, forward strand.
GTTACAATGTCAAAAAATGGACGATACTATATTATAGTATTGAAGTTGTCGACAAGTTGACAAAGTAGAAAACGGAGGCTAAAGAAACATGATTCTCCCGGAGAAATATCAATTGCTGCGAAAGAATTTCCGTAATTTTGCCGAGACCGAATTCACTGACGAGCTGCAGAAAAAGCTCGATATCGAAGGCGGCTATGAAGCGGAAATGTACCACAAGATGGCCCGTTACGGATTTACGGGGATCAAGATCCCGGTCGAGTACGGCGGCCAGGGAGGGGACTCCCTTGCCTATGTGCTGATGATCGAGGAATTTGCCCGTGTCTGTCCGGTGCTGGCGATCTATGCCAATACCCCGAACTCGCTGGGAGGCGGACCGCTTGTCATGTGCGGGAACGAGGAACAGAAAAAGAAATACCTGCCGGATATCGCGTCCGGCAAGAAGCACATCGTCTTTGCCCTGACCGAACCGGGTGCCGGTTCCGATGCCGGCGGCACCTTAACGACGGCTGTCGCGGATGGAGATGATTTCATCCTGAACGGAAGAAAGTGCTTTGTTTCCGGAGCACCGATCGCCGATTACGCGATCATCTATGCCAAGACCGATCCGTCTGCCAAGGGCAGCCGCGGGATCTCGATGTTTATCGTTGATCTGAAACTGCCGGGTGTCACGATCGGTAAAGCGGAAGCGAAGATGGGCATCAACGGTTACCCGACTTCCGATATCACTTTGGACAATGTCCGCGTCTCCAAAGCAGACCTTCTCGGTCCGCTGAACGACGGTTTCCGGATGGCGATGAAAACGCTGGACGGCGGACGTCTGGGGATCTCGGCGCAGGCTCTGGGCCTGGCGCAGGGATGTCGTGAGGAAGCGATCCGCTACGCCAAGGAACGCAAGCAGTTCGGCAAGCCGATCGCCGCCAACCAGGGCGTCAGTTTCATGATCGCCGATATGGCAACGGAGATCGAAGCAGCGAGAGAACTGATCTATCAGACCGCGATCGCTAAGGATGCTAATTCCCCGGATTCCTCGATGAAATGCGCGATGTCCAAATACTTCGCGTCCGAGATGGCAAACCGGGTCGCCTACAAAGCCGTGCAGATCTTCGGCGGCTACGGCTATATCAAAGACTACAAAGTTGAACGTTTCTACCGCGATGCGCGGATCATGAGCATCTACGAAGGTACTTCCCAGATCCAGCAGCTGGTCATCGCCAATACGCTCTTGCGCTAGGAGGACGATATGAAGATCTATGTTTGTGTAAAACAGGTCCCGGATACTTCCGGGAAAGTCGCAGTAAAGGAGAATGGTGTTCTTGACCGCGCCTCCATGAAAACGATCATCAACCCGGATGACCTCAACGCGGTCGAAGCCGCGCTGCAGATCAAGGATCAGGAAGGCTGCGAGGTCATCGCGGTCACCATGGGTCCGCCGGCTGCCGCAGGCATGCTGCGGGAACTCTATGCCATGGGCGTTGATAAGGCTGTCCTGATCTCCGGACGTGAATTCGGCGGTTCCGATACCTTCGCGACCTCCCAGGTCCTGGCCGGAGGCATCCACCATCTCGGTCTCGAGAAAGAGGATATCGTCTTCTGCGGACGTCAGGCGATCGATGGCGATACCGCCCAGGTCGGCCCCCAGATCGCGGAAAAGCTCAACATCCCGCAGATCACCTATGCCGGGGAAGTCCGCTATGAAAACGGAAAAGTCTTCGTCAAACGAATGATGGAAAACGGTTATATGGAAGTGGAAGCAGAGACGCCGGTCCTGATCACCTGCATCAAGGAACTCAATACGCCCCGCTATATGACGGTACGCGGGATCCTTGACTGTTTCGATAAGGAGATCACCGTACTGGATTACCCAACACTGGAGAACGAACCGCTGATCGACAAGACAACGATCGGTCTCTCCGGTTCGCCGACAACGATCTTCCAGTCCTTCACCCCGCCGGTCGCCAAGGGCGGCGAGATGCTGGAAGGAACGACACAGGAAAAATGCGACGCACTGGCGGCAAAACTCGTCAGAAAGCAGCTGATCTAAGGAGGCTCACATGGAATACAACAGTGCAAAGATCGAAGACTTTCACGATATCTGGGTCTTCTGTGAACAGCGTTCCGGCAAACTGATGGAAACGGATTTCGAACTCGTTTCCGAAGGCCGCAAACTGGCGGACGAGCGCAAGGCGCAGCTCGTCGGTGTCCTCCTTGGCGAAAATGTAAAAGAACTTGCGAAAGAGATCGGCGGTTACGGTGCCGATAAGGTCTATGTGATCGAGGATCCGTCATTAAAGGAATACTCTTCCGAGACCTACGCGGATGCGCTCTGCCAGATCGTCATGGATAAGAAACCGGAAGTCCTGCTGATCGGGGCATCCACGATCGGCCGTGAACTGGCGCCGCGCTGCGCCGCCAGACTGCATACCGGCCTTACCGCGGACTGCACGCATCTCGATATCGATATGAACAAATATCTCGACTTCCTGAAGGAAGCTTCCTCGATCGATCTTTCGACGAAGAAGTTCAAGATGGAAGATACCAATCTGAAAATGACCCGTCCGGCTTTTGGCGGTCATATGATGGCGACGATCACCTGCCCGCGTTTCCGTCCCTGCATGTCGACGGTCCGCCCGGGCGTCATGAAGAAAGGCGAATATGATCCGGCAAAAGCGGAAAAGCTCGTAGTGGAAGAGTATCACGCAGCGCTTACGGATCCGCTGGTAAAAGTCGTGAAGATCGTTACCGAAGAGAAGAAGGGCGTTGACCTGACCGGCGCTGAGATCGTTGTCGCGGTCGGTGCCGGCATCTCCAAAGATGTAGAGAAGGGCATGGCCCTTGCCAATGAGCTTGCTGAAGTTCTGGGCGGCGGTGTTGTTGCCGGTTCCCGTCCGGCGGTCGAAGCAGGCTGGCTGGACCATGAACTGCAGATCGGGCAGACCGGTAAGACGGTCCGTCCGAAGATCTATGTTGCCCTGGGCATCTCCGGCGCGATCCAGCATAAAGCCGGAATGCAGGACTCCGAAACAGTCATCGCCGTGAACTCCAATCCCTCCGCGCCAATCTTTGAAGCGGCGACCTACGGTATTGCCGGCGACCTGTTTGAAGTCGTGCCGAAGATGATCGCCTCGATCAGAGCGGCCAAAGCAGCAAAATGAGCTGCTATGTGATGGGGATCGATATCGGTTCCACGACCTCTAAAGGTGTCGTCTTAAAAGACGGCAGCGAGATCGTTTCGACCTATCTGATCCATGCCGGGACCGGCACCAAGGGTCCGGCGACCGTTAAAGAGGAACTGCTGAAGAGCTCCGGTCTGAAAGAGGACGATATCGCCTATACCGTCGTTACCGGTTACGGAAGAAAGACCTATGCCGAGGCGGACGCGCAGCTCTCTGAGCTCAGCTGTCACGCCAAAGGCGCGCACTACCTTTTTCCGGAAGCCCGCACGGTCATCGATATCGGCGGCCAGGACGCCAAGGTCATGAAACTGGACGGAGAGGGAAGGATGACAGCCTTCCTGATGAACGATAAATGCGCTGCCGGGACCGGACGTTTTCTCGAGGTCATGGCAGCGATCCTGCAGCTCGATGTCTCACAGCTCGAAGAAGAGGCTGCCAAAGCAGGGGAGGCGCTCAAGATCTCAAGCACCTGCACGGTGTTTGCGGAATCGGAGGTCATCTCCCAGCTTTCCAACGGCGCCGATATCCCGGCGCTCGTCAAGGGCATCTGCAAGTCCGTCGCCAGCCGTGTGGGAGCGCTGGCCAAACGGATCGGCATCGAGGAAAAAGTCTGCATGAGCGGCGGCGTCGCCAACAACGGCGGCGTAAGAGACGCGCTTGCGGAAGAACTAGGAAAAGAGATCGGCTACTCGCCCCTGGCGCAGCTGACAGGCGCGCTCGGGGCAGCGATCTACGCATATGAACGTGCTACGAAGGAGAGGAAAGATGGCTGAAGAAATCAAGAAACAAAGACCGGCTCCGGATCCCAATTCCGCGAAATATAAGCTGAACATGATCGCCAAGAAGGCGTACGATGACGCTTTTGCCGCGAAAGAGCGCGGCGAGCTCGTCGGCTGGTGTTCCAGCAATTTCCCGGTCGAGATCCCGGAAACGCTGGGCCTCTATGTCTGCTACCCGGAAAACCAGGCCGCCGGCATTGCTGCCCGCGGCGGCGGTGAGAGAATGTGTTCGATCGCTGAGGGACAGGGCTATTCCAACGACATCTGCGCTTACGCGCGTGTCTCGCTGGCTTATGCTTCCGGCGCTCCGGCAGAGGAGCAGCCGATGCCGCTGCCGGACTATGTCTTATGCTGCAACAATATCTGCAACTGCATGATCAAATGGTATGAGAACCTTTCAAGAGAGCTTCATATCCCGATGATCATGATCGATATCCCGTTCAATCCGGATTACGATGTTCCGGATGCGGAAGTCACCTATATCAAGAACCAGTTCCTGGACGCGATCAAACAGCTTGAGGAGATCACCGGGAAGAAGTGGAGTTGGGACCGTTACCGCGAGGTCATGGAGATCTCCGGACGCACCAGCCGCGCCTGGCTCGAGGCGACAGCTACCGCGAAATACGTGCCTTCTCCGTTCAACGGTTTCGACCTGCTGAACCACATGGCGGTCATGGTCACTGCCAGAGGCAAGCTTGAGGCCGCGGAAGCGATGGAGACGCTGTTAAGGGAATATAAGGAAAACCACGAGAAGGGTGTCAGCACCTACCGCGGTGAGGAAAAGCACCGCATCATGTTCGAAGGCATCGCCTGCTGGCCGTGGCTGCGGGTCACCGCGCACGGACTGCGTGACCGCGGCATCAATATGGTCACCACGATCTACGCGGACGCCTTCGGCTTCATCTACAAGGACTTCGATGATATGTGCCGTGTTTACGCCAAGGTGCCGAACGCGATCAATCTCGAATATGCCAGAGACAAGCGTATCAAGCTCTGCAATGACAACCATGTGGAGGGACTGCTCGTCCATACCAACCGTTCCTGCAAACTCTGGAGCGGCTTCATGTATGAGATGAGCCGCCAGATCGGTGAGGAATGCGATATCCCGGTCGTCAGCTTCGACGGCGACCAGGCAGATCCGCGCAACTTCTCCGAAGCGCAGTATGATACCCGTGTACAGGGACTGACAGAGATCATGCAGTCCAGAAAGGAGGCTCAGAATGCTGGATGAGATCCTGAAGAAATTTGAAGAAGCTGCCTGTCACCCGGAGCTTCTGAAAGAACGCTATCTTTCCGAAGGCAAGCAGATCGTACTGGTCGCGCCGGTCTATACACCGGAAGAGATCGTCCACTCGATGGGCCTGGTACCGATGGGCGCCTGGGGCGGCGACCTGCAGCTGCAGGAATCCAAACGCTATTTCCCGGCTTTCATCTGCTCGATCGTACAGTCGATCGTCGAGCTGGGCATGAAAGGCGCTTACGAAGGCGTCAGCGCCCTGATCGTCCCCTCGCTCTGCGATTCTCTGAAAGTTCTGGGAGAGAACTGGAAATACGCCGTTCCTTCGATCCCTTTCATCCCGATGACCTACCCGCAGAACCGCAAGCCGGAATATGCCCTGGATTACACGCTCCACGGCTATGAGCGGGTCATCTCTGACCTGCAGAAAGCGACCGGCAAGGTCTTCTCCGAGAAACTGCTGCGCGTTTCCCTGCAGATCTATAACGAACACAACGAACTGATGCGCGAGACAGTCAAAGAGCTCGCTGCCCATCCGGAGATCAGCGCCCAGAAGCGCTCCTGGATCTTCAAGAGCGCGACCTTCTTACGCAAAGAGGAACATTCCGCGCTGCTGCGCCAGTTCCTGGAAGAACTGCGGAAACAGGAAGCGGGAAAAAGAAAACTTCGCATCGTCACCACCGGTATCCTGGCGGACGCGCCGTCCCTTCTGAAGATCCTCGATGAGAACGGTCTGCAGATCGTGGCTGACGATATCGCCGCCGAAAGCCGCCAGTACAAGACAGACTGCGAGATCGGAAACGACGGACTCGTCTCCCTGGCAAAGAAGTATGCTGCCAGAGACAACTGTTCGGTACTCTATGATCCTTATAAGCGCCGTGTCGAGGCGCTGGTCGAGACCGCAAAGGCCGTTGAGGCTGATGGCGTCTTAATGGTCCTGACGAAGTTCTGTGATCCGGAGGAGTTCGATTATCCGCTGATCCGCAATGCCTGCAACGCGGCCGGACTGCCGATCGTTGAGGTCGAAGTCGACCGCCAGATGGAAAACTATGAGCAGGCGGCAACGATCATCGAATCATTCAAGGAAATGATGGAGAGTAAATAAATGAGTGAATACAATACACGCCCGTTAGAGGGCATCAAGATCGTCGAACTGGCTACATTCATCGCCGCACCCTGCTGTGCCCGCTATCTCGCGGACCTCGGCGCCGATGTCATCAAGGTCGAACGTCCCAAAGGCGATGACCTGCGTTTTACCGCGGTCAATGAAGGACGTCCTTTCGGTGATAAGGAAGACACGAGCTTTACCCTGGAGAATACCGGCAAGCGCTGTGTCACCCTTGATACCAAGAGTGCCGCCGGTCGTGAGGCTCTGGAAAAACTCATCGCCAATGCCGATATCTTCCTGACCAACTGGCGTCAGCCGGCTCTGGAAAGAGCGGGCCTCGACTACGATACACTGAAGGTCAAATACCCCAAACTCGTCTACGGTATCGTTTCCGGTTACGGCGAGAAGGGTCCGGACAAGGATCTGCCGGGCTTTGATTTCACCGCTTACTTCGCCCATTCCGGTGTCATGGGGACTCTCTATGACAAAGGCAGTGAGCCGATGATGCCGCTGGCCGGCTTCGGTGACCATCAGGTCGCGATGAGCCTGGCTTCCGGTGTTCTGGCTGCTCTCTACCGCGCGGAAAAGACCGGCCGCGGCGATAAGGTCGTCGTCAGCCTGTACCACAGCGGTGTCTGGGATGTCTCCTTATATCTGATCGCCAGCCAGTACGGCGATAAATCCACCCAGTATCCGATCCGCAAGGCGGAACTGACCAACCCTCTGAATTCCGCCAGAAGAACGTCCGATGACCGCTGGTTCATGTTCTCGGTACCGGCTTACGACAAGCTCTTCAATAAGTTCGTCGCGGAAGCGCTGGACCGCCCGGACCTCGTCAACGATCCGCGTTTCTATCCGCAGACGAACCTCGTCAACGGCCATCTCGATGAATGGGATGCGCTGTTCAACGCGGAAGTCGCCAAGCACGATGTCAATTACTGGATCGCCCAGATGAAGAAGGCCGACCTGCCGTTTGCCGTCTGCCAGACCTGGGATGAGATCCTGAAGGATGAGCAGGCGTTCGCCAGCGACATCTTAACGGAAGTCACCTTCCCCAACGGCAATAAACGGACGATGGTCCGCACCCCGGTCATGTTCCAGGATACGGAACTGCCGGAATACAAACCGGCGCATTTCCTGGGCCAGGATACCCGCGAAGTCCTCACGGAACTGGGCTACAGCGAAGCGCAGATCGACGCGATGATCGCGGCCGGTGAAGCAACCGACACTATCCGCATCGGCTAATAGAAGAATTATGGAACTGCAAAGACGCACCTTACTGGAATACCTGCATGACACGGTCAGAAGAGACCCGCAGAAGACCGCCGTGATCTTTCACGGAGAGTCTTTTTCGTGGTCGGAAGTCGACCGCTGCAGCGACTATTTCGCGGTGCGTCTTTTGCGTTCCGGTCTAAAACGCGGTGAACATGTGGGGATCTGGTGCGCTAATTCCTATAACTGGATCATCGCTTTTCTCGCAGCCGTCAAGCTTGACTGCCTGCCGGTCGCGGTAAATACCTCTTTCAAATATCCGGAAGTCCGTGGGATCGTTGAATACGCGAAGCTGCGGATGCTGCTGTTCGGAGACGGACATAAGGATGTGGATTTTCATCCGATCATTGCCGGACTGCAGAAGGATTTTCCCGATCTTCTGGCGCTGCCGATCGGCGGCAGTGTCGGTGATCTCAGGGAAGAGATGTTTACCGGAACTGAAAAAGAAACAAAGCTCCCTGCCTCAGAGGCAAAGCCGGACGATATCCTGGCGATGCTTCTGACTTCCGGCACGACCGGAAAGGCAAAAGGCGTGATGCTGAGCCATTATAATCTGACCAATACCGCCCGCAGCACGATCGAAGCGATGGGCTGGACCGCGGAAGACCGCATGTTTATCGGGGTCTCGCTGTTCCATTGTTTCGGACTGACTTCAAGCCTCATCTCCTCGATCATCCTGGGATGCACGATGTGCCCGGTGACTTCTTTCCGCACGAAACAGACACTGGAATGCGTGCAGGAAAACCGCTGCACGATCTTAAATGGGGTGCCGACGATGTTTCTGGCAATGCTGCGCAACCCGTCCCTCAAGGAATATGATCTCTCGTCTCTGCGCTGCGGCATCATCGCCGGAAGCGCGATCTCGCCGACCGAATACATGGATGTCTGTAAAGCTTTCCCCAGCATGAAGTTCGTTCCTTCCTACGGACAGACCGAGACTTCCCCGGCGGTATCCTTCTCGCTGCTCAGTGATACAGATGAGAAGAACGCCTATACCGCGGGAAAGATCCTTCCCCATGTTGAAGCGCGTATTGTCTCTTTAAAGGACAGAAGACCGCTTCCCTGCGGCGAGACCGGTGAGCTCGAGATCCGCGGCTATAACGTGATGCAGGGCTACTACCGGATGGAAGAGCTGACCAAGGAAACGATCAGCGCCGACGGCTGGCTGAAGACCGGCGATCTGGCGGTGCTCGATGAAGAGAACTATCTGTATATGAAAGGCCGCTGCAAGGATCTGATCATCCGCGGCGGTGAGAATATCTCCCCGCAGGAGATCGAGAATGTCCTGCTGGAGAAATGTCCGTGGCTGGCAGAGGTCTGTGTCGTGTCGCTGCCGGCAGAGGTGATCCAGGAAAGGATCGCCGCCTGTGTCATCCTGAAAGAAGGGGAGAAACTGCAGGAAGAAGAGATCCGCAGCCGCCTGAAGAAAGAACTGGCGGACTACAAGATCCCGGATGCCTTTATCCTTTTCGACCATTTCCCGGTCACGGCCAGCGGCAAAGTCCGCCGTCCGGAACTGGTGAAACAGCTGACTGCCGGAGAAGACGGCAGGATCACCCGGAAGGAGCAGGACCATGAATAAGCTTCAGGAACGTTCTCTGATCAGCAGTGAAGAGATCTATCAGGATCTTCTGAAAAAGATCATCGACACCGAATATCTGCCGGGCGACGTGCTCAGTGAGAATGAGCTGTGCGCTGTCTACAACTGTTCCCGGCATATGGTGCGCGGAGCTTTTGCGACCCTGAAGGAAAAGGGACTGCTGGAGGTCTATCCCCAGCGGGGGAGCTTCGTTTCCCTGATCGACCTCAAAAAGATCGCAGATATCCTGTTTCTGCGCGAGGCAGCGGAGACAACGGCAGCCATGCAGATCATTGAGGAGGATGATGATATCGAAGAGCTGGTCGTTCTCCTGGAGAAGACGATCAGTGAACAGAAGAAGGCCTACGCCAAAGGCGGCAGCCATCTTCAGGAATACTTTCACGCAGATGACCTGTTCCACCAGGTGCTGCTCGATAAAGCTGGCCGCGGCGGGATCGAAACGATCCTGGGGGATGCCTACATGCATCTGCGCCGCTGGCGGAATCTGGAGATCAAAACAACAGGCCGTGTTCCCGGCCTGATCGAAGAACATCAGGCGATCGCCGAAGCGATCGCGAAAAGAGATGTCCCGAAGACCGTGAAACTGCTGCACGCGCATTTTGACACGGTCAAATATGCCGCGTCGGTCGACGAGGGACGGGATAACTCCTATTTTTACCGCTAAAGGAAATAACGTTCTGCTATTCGGAAGGGAGGATTTATAAAAATGTCTGAAAAGAAAGAACGGGAAAACATTTACATCAAGCGGACTTTTGACGGCGTCGAGTATGAAGTGCCCTTCATCAAGGGCAACCCGGGCAAGACCCGTGAGGAGATGGATGCCATGCGGGCAGCCGGTATCCCGACGGGTATGGGTTTCAGCTACTGCGCCAAACTCAATCCGCGCACGTACGAAGCGGGGCCGGGCGTCAAATGCATGCAGGACCAGAGCATCTACATGCGTGACGGAACCAGGATCTATGCCGACGTCTATCTGCCGAGCGACAGCACCGCCAAGGTACCGGCGATCCTCTGCTGGGGTCCTTTCGGAAAACGTCCGGCTGAAGGCATGGATGACTGGAAACTGATGGGCGTACCGCCGAAAACAGTCTCCGAAATGGCGAAATTCGAAGCGGCTGACCCGGGCTACTGGTGCCGCAACGGTTACGCGATCGTCAACGCTGACCCGCCGGGCATCGGCAACTCCGAAGGCAACGTCAACCTCTGGGGAACGGATGACGCCAAGAACGGCTACGATACCGTTGAATGGATCGCCAAACAGGAATGGTGCAACGGCAAGGTCACCTTATTCGGCAACTCCGGTGTCTGTATGTCCCACTGGAAGATCGCTGCTGAACAGCCGCCGCATCTGGCTTGTATCGCTGCCTGGGAAGGCATCGGCGACCTGTATCGTGAGTCCTTCTTCTGCGGCGGTGTTCCGAACCCGGACTATGAAGAGGGCATCATCAACACCTGTGCCAACAAGACCTATATGGAAAACACCATCGCGATGATCCACAAGTATCCGCTGATGAACGAATACTGGGAAGACAAGATCGTCAAATGGGACAAGATCCGTATTCCGGCTTATGTCACCTGCGGCTGGGTCCACCATCATTTAAGAGGCTCTGTTGAAGGCTTCCGCCGTATCCGTTCGCCGAAGAAATGGCTGCGCGCGCACCGTGAATTCGAGTGGCCGGACAGCTACAACCCGGAGAACCTGGAAGACCTCAAGCGTTTCTATGACCGCTACTGCAAAGATATCAACAATGGCTGGGAGTTCACTCCGAAAGTCCGTCTGCAGGTCATGGACGCCTATGACTATGACTACACCGGTTACGGTTACCGCCGCGAGAACGAATTCCCGCTGAAGCGTACCGAATACCGCAAGATCTATCTGGATGCCTCCACGATGGGTGCTTCCTATGAACCGATCGAAAAGGAAGCGGAAGTCAGCTACGACCCGAAGACGGAAACGACCGAATTCAAATTCCTCGTTCCGGAAGAGACCGAGATCACCGGCTTCATGAAACTGCATCTGAATATCGAATGCCGCGGCCATGACAATATGGACCTCTTCCCGTGGGTGCTGAAATACGGTGAAGACGGAGAATATGTCCCGCTGCGCTGCATGGGCGCGGAATACCGCGGCGCCTGGGGCTTCGCGAGAGGTTCCCACCGTGAGCTCGATCCGAAGTACTCCTCTGACTTCCAGCCGGTCGCTGCTCACAGAAAGAACGAACCGATGGAGCAGGGCAAGGTCTATCCGATCGATATCGAAATGTATCCGCACAGCCGTGTATGGCATAAGGGCGAATACATCGTTGTCCGCCTGGCCGGCAGATTCATCAAGACCGAATGGTTCCACGACAATAATATGAACCACCAGGTCGATAACGGGAACGGCATCCATGTCATCCATACCGGCGGCAAATATGACTCTTATCTGCAGATCCCGGTCATCCCGCCGAAGTGGAAGACAAGCACCTATACCTATCCTTACTGATTTATCTGAAAGGCTTTGAAAGGCCGTCGCAGATCGCGGCGGTCTTTTTTTCGCCCTTTATATAGAAAAAGAGGGTAAAATCGGAAAGAATAAAGATTGTTTCTAAAGCAATGGCGGTTTATAGCTGTTACAAAATATACTAATGCGTAAATTATATTGAATATTGGATACAATATCCTTGACATGCGAATTGAAAGGGGTTACATTGTACTTGACGATGGAAGCGCTTCCATATGGAAGCCATCGTGAAAGGAGAAGAGAATGAAAAAAATCTCAACGCTTATCTTTGCATTACTTCTCGTTGCATGCTTAGGTCTGACTGCCTGCAACAGCGGCACCACACCGGCTCCGTCTGCAACTCCAGAAGCATCTACCGAACCCGCTGCACCGGCTGAAACCAAAGAGCCCGAACAGAAGAGCTCCGGTTTATCCAAGGCAACTGTTCTCGACGCAAGTGAACTCCCGATCACAGGTATCGGCACAACTGTCGCAACAGAAGTCAAGGCTTCCGGCGACTACAAGATCGGCTACATCGCTAAGAACACAACAAACCCGTACATGAACGCGCAGTCCGCTGGTGTTGCCAAGGCTGGCGAAGACATGGGCTTCGAAGCGATCTGCCAGGCTCCGTCCACAGCTGACTCTGTTGAAGAACAGGTACGTATCATGGAAAACATGATCGAACAGGGCTGCAACGCCATCATCGTTCACTGTGCTGACTCCAACGGTATCATGCCGGGTGTCCGCGCTGCGGAAGACGCTGGTGTCATCGTTCTGACGATCGGTACTCCGGCTGCGGAAGACACATTCCTCCGTACAGGTGTTGACTACTACGAAACAGGTTATACCATCGCTACAGAAATGGCTGAAGCATTAAACGGCGAAGGCAACATCATCATCCTCGAAGGTCCGCCGGGAGCTGCTAACGCTATCGAACGTCTGAATGGTATCAACGACGCATTCGCAAAATATCCGAACATCAAGATCGTTGCTTCCCAGACTGCTAACTTCAAGAGAACCGAAGGTATGTCCGTTACTGAAAACCTGCTCCAGGGCAACAGTGACATCCAGGGTATCATCGGTGCTAACGATGAAAGTGCTTTAGGTGCTGTTCAGGCTCTTAAGGGCGCTGGTATCGAAGGCGTTCTCGTCTCCGGTTTCGACGGCTCCGTTGACGCTTCCAACGCTGTCTTAAACGGCGATATGTTCGAAACATACAACACTGACCCGTACGGATCCGGTTACATTGCAGCTGCTTACGCTGTCCAGTACCTGAACGACGGTACAGAGCCGGCAGGACGTTTCATCCCGTTCCCGACAGCTAACAACGACCCGCTGATCAATGCCGAAACAGTTGACGGCTACATCAACGGCAACGCTTGGTTCAACGCTTTACAGTAAATCAATACTGACTAGTTCTGACGTAGAATGCCCTCTTCCTGCGAAGCGGGCATTCTACACATTAATATGGAGTGATATATGGGAAAAACAATCTTAGAAGCAAAACATATCACAAAACTATTCCCAGGAATGAAAGCTCTGGATGATGTGGACTTTGACCTTCAGGAAGGAGAAGTCCATATCCTCGTAGGCGAAAACGGCGCCGGCAAGAGTACGCTTTCCAAAGTCCTTCTGGGCGCTTACAAACCGGAAGGGGGAGAGATCTTTCTTGACGGGCAGCCGCTGAAACTGACCGGTACGAAAGACGCAATTGAAAAAGGCATCGTCGCTGTATATCAGGAGAACTCCTTGGTTCCTTACCTGAATTCAGCTCAGAATATATTCCTGAACCGCGAACCGAAGACCAAGCTCGGTCTGCTCGATCTGAAAAAGATGAATGATGATGCGCGGGAACTGCTCAAGATCCTGAACTGCGAATACATCGATGTGACGAAAGTCGTCAGCAGCCTCAGTGTTGCCGAGCAGCAGATGGTGGAGATCGCGAAGGCTCTGTCCTTCTCGCCCCGTATCATCGTATTTGATGAGCCGACCTCCACACTTTCCGAACGTGAGGTCGAATCGCTGTTCAAACAGATCCGCAAACTGAAAGCGGAAGGTCTGGGCATCATCTATGTCTCACACCGTATGCAGGAATTCCCGCTGATCGGCGACCGTATCACCGTCCTGCGTGACGGTAAGAAGATTGGCTGTGTCGGCATCAATGAATGTACCGACGCGGAACTGGTCAAGATGATGGTCGGCCGTGATGTTTCCCAGGTCTATGTCCGCAATAAGACAGATTTCAGTGAGGAAGCACTCAAAGTCGAAAATTTCTGCGACCAGGACGGCCGTGTAAAGAATGTCAGCTTCAACGTCCGCAAGGGTGAGATCGTCGGCCTGGCCGGCCTCGTCGGCGCCGGACGTACCGAAACTGCAGAAATGATCTACGGTATCCGCCCGATCGCTTCCGGAAAGATGACGGTCTTCGGTAAGGAACAGCTGCCTAAGACTCCGACCAGCGCGGTCAAGATGGGTATCGGCCTGATCTCGGAAGACCGCAAGCGTCAGGGTCTGGCGCTGAATGAGTCGATCGCACAGAATACCGTCGCTGTCTCGCTGCTGAAAGTCTTCCCGAACTTCTTCGTCAACAACAGTAAGATCAACCAGATCGCCGAGGAGTTTAAGGAAAAGCTGCGCATCATGATGACGAGCGTCGGCAAGAAGACACGTTTCCTCTCCGGCGGCAACCAGCAGAAAGTCGTCCTCGCGAAATGGCTCTCCCAGGATCCGGAGATCCTGATCTTCGATGAGCCGACCCGCGGCATCGACGTCGGCGCCAAGATGGAGATCTACAATCTGATGGACCGGATGGCTTCCGAAGGCAAGGCGATCATCATGATCTCCTCCGAACTTCCGGAGATCATCGGTATGAGTGACCGTATCTATATCATGAAGGAAGGCGAGATCACCGGTGAGCTGAAACGGGAAGACCCCGATTTCAACCAGGAAAAGATCGGTGAGCTGATGATGCTGGGAGGTGCTGAGTAATGAAGGGAAAATCGTTCAAGGAAATTATCAAAAGCATCCCGCCGGTCGTATTCATGCTGGTGGCGATGATCGTGATCTTCGCGATCATCGAACCCCGTTATCTGTCCGCAAGAAACTTCCGGAACATCCTGCTGCAGTGTGTTCCGCTGATGATCATGGCATTCGCCCAGACGATCGTTATCCTCACCGAAGGTATCGATATGTCATTGAATGCGGTGGTCAATATCGTAACGGTCCTGACTGTCTGGCTCGCGCTTAAAGGTGTACCGCTTCCGGTCGGCATGCTGATCAGCGTGCTGGTCGCGATCGTGATCGGCGTTGTCAAGGGCTTCTTCGTATCGAAGTTCTCCCTGCCGCCGTTCATCGTCTCCTACGGTATGCAGAACATCGTCAACTCGATCGCTCTCCTGCTTACCGGCGGCGCTTCGATCTACTTCGCGAGCGAGCTCTACCGGGCTTTCACCAAGACGGTCTTCATCGTTCCCAATAACGTCTGGGTCGCAGCCCTGATGTTCGTGCTCACCTATCTGATGCTGAAACGGACCAAGCTCGGCGCCAATATCCGCGCCCTGGGCGGCAACCCGGAATCCCTGACTTTAGCCGGTGTCAATCCCGGAAGATCGCTGATCAAGGCCTATGCCTTTGCCGGTTTCCTGACCGGCATCGCCGGTCTGATGATGCTCTGCCGTGTCGAATCCGGGCAGCCGATCGTCGCCAACGGCCTTGAATTCCAGTCTGTCGCGGCGACAGTTCTCGGCGGAACTTCCTTAAGACATGGTAAAGGCAATGTGACCGGTACGATCTTAGGCGTTCTGCTGATCCAGGTCATCCAGAACGGTCTGAATATCTGCGGTGTTCCGGCGATCTACCAGAGCGTATCCACAGGCGGTATCGTTCTGGCAGCGATCATCGTCAACGCGCTGATCACCAGCCGCAAGGCGAAAGCATAGAAAGGGGAAAGATCATGGAAAAATTCAAACAGGCAATCAAAGAATCGACCGCATTTTACAGTCTGATCGGACTTGTCGTCCTGGTCATCCTGTCCTCGATCATCGCCCCGAACTTCCGTACCATCAACAATATGATCACAATCTTCCGTCAGGCTTCGCTGCTGCTGATCCTCTCTTCGGGTCTTACAGCGGTACTGCTGACAGGCACGATGGACCTTTCCGTCGGCGCGACAGCAGGTCTTGTCGGATGTGTTGTTGCCCAGCTCGTCAAGAGCAGCATCTCCGTTCCGGTCGCGGCTCTGATCGGTATCCTGATCGGTGTCGTCATCGGTCTGATCAACGGTACGCTGGCTGGTATCCTGCCGGGTTTCATCGCGACCTACGGCACCAACTGGGTCATCGCCGGTCTTGGTATCGCGATCATGCGCGGTCAGGTCATCTATGATCTGCCGCCGTCCTTCACCTTCCTGGGTGTAGGTTATGTTGGTCCGATCCCGATCTTAGTCATCTTCGCTTTGATCGTCGTGGTGATCCTGTATGTCCTGCTGACAAAAACAACGCTGGGACGCAGGATCTACCAGTACGGTTCGAACCCGGTCGCCGCGGAATACTCCGCTGTTCCGACCAGACGCATCGTCTTATCCGCATTCGTTATCTGCTCCGTCTGCGCGGCCTTCGCCGGCATGCTGATGACAGCACGTCTGAATGCGGCGGATGCGGCGATGGGCGATACCTACGGTCTGCAGACTGTCGCGGCTGCTGTTATCGGCGGCACATCCCAGAAAGGCGGCGAAGGCGGCGTCTTAGGTACGATCGCCGGCGCACTGATCTTGACGATCGTCGTCAACGTCATGAACCTGACGGGAATCCCGGCACAGGCACAGGGCCTGATCATCGGTTCCGTCATCGTCATCATGGTCCTGATCGATACTGTTACCAGAAAACGTCAGGAAAACAAAATCGATTAACAAAGAGTTAATAAAGGAGGAAAAAACTCATGAACTATAAGATCACACCACTGAACACAGGCTTCATCCCTACAAAACCGCTCGAGTACCATTATCACTTCTCCTGCAAGCCTTACTTAAAGGATGTCAAGGATGAACCGGTACCGCTTCCGGACTTCACTTTCCTGCTCGAAGGCGAAGACGGAACTCTGATCATGGTCGATACAGGTATGGCCTGGACAGAACGCGCCAATAAATACCACCACAAGGGATCCTGGCAGAGAGAAGGTATCGATGATATCGAATCCAAGCTGAAATCCGTAGGCCATACACCGGCTGAGATCGACATCGTCCTCTTTACACATCTGCACTGGGACCATGTCTTCTATCTTGAAAAATTCACGAAAGCTCGTTTCATCGTCAACAAGAAGGAATGGGAATACGCTCACAATCCGGTTCCGCTCCACTTCAAGAGCTATGAACGTCCGATCATCGCCAAAGACGGCGACGTCGTCGTTGCACCGTTCGATCAGGAAGGCGTAAAGGAACGCTTCGAGTTCGTTGAAGGCGAATGCGAGATCGTCCCCGGCATCAGCGTATACGAAAGCTTCGGTCACTGCCCGGGTCATCAGACCATCGTTGTTCAGACAAAGAACGGCCCGTACTACTGCGTAGGCGACTCTGTCTTCGTAATGGGCAACATCGATACCACTCCGGAAGTTGAAGCAAACCTGCATTACGATATCCTTCCTCCGGGACGTTACGTTGATATCGTCGCTTCCTGGCTGACGATCCGTGACACACTGCGCCGCTGTAAAGAAGCAGGCGTTGATCCGCATAAGCACCTCCTGCTCGCGCATGACTACGGACTTTTCAATTACTGCGACGAGTACGAAAAGGAAAACGGCAAACTGCCGGTCTTCGGAGAATAAAATCAATACTGTGGTATCATGAAGACCTGTGAATGGTCTTCATGATATTTATAATGGAGTTTAATATGAAAACGATAGCGATCATTGAAAGCTGTGATACGAAATACAGAGAAGCGCAGTACATTAAGGAGCTTGTGGAAAAAGAAGGGATGGCAGGTCTTGTCATCGACGTCGCCACCGGTCCTTATCCTTCCTACAATTTTGATGTATCGCGCGAAGAGATCGTCCGGGTGAAGGGCAAGGAATGGAAGGAGCTCGAACCCAGAAGCAAAGGTGAAAAGATCGAGTTCATGCGTGAAGCCGTTACTGCCTATGTCCGCAAGCTCTATGACGAAGGCAGGATCGACGGTGTCGTCTCGATCGGCGGCCTGCAGAATACAGTCATGGCGACTTCCGCCATGCGCAGCCTGCCGATCGGTTTCCCGAAAGTCATGGCTACAACGATCGCCTGCGGCCGCAAGACCTTCGATCCGGTCGTCGGGGAAAAGGATGTGGTCGTGATCCCGGCGATCTGCGATTTCACTGGCCTTAACCTCGTCACGAAACAGGTCATCGCCAATGCGGCAGCCTGCTGTATCGGTATGGTCAAGACTGCCGGACATGTCCTGAAAAAGGGAGACAGACCGGTCGTCGGTGTCACCCTGATGGGGATCACCAATACCGGCGCCTGCGCCGCGATCGATGAGCTGGAGCGCTGCGGCATCGAAGCCCTCGGTTTCCACGCCACCGGCGTCGGCGGACCGACGATGGAGCAGATGGCGGAAGACGGACTGATCGACGGTATCCTGGATCTGACGGTCCATGAGATCACCGAGGAACATTTCGGAGGCGGCTTCTCCTATGGCGAGAACGCAAAGATCCGCATCCGCAAGAGTGTCGCTGCCAAAGTCCCGCTGGTGGTCAGTGTCGGCGGTATCGATTTCATCGATTTCGCGCCGTCGGAATTCCCGCCGCGCATGGAAGAACGCAAATACATGATGCATAACGCCACGATGGCCCACATCAAACTGCTGCCCGATGAAGTTGAAGAAGCTACCCGCAGCTACCGCGAACGTCTGGCGGCGATCGATTATCCGGTCAAAGTGCTTTTACCGACAGACGGTATGCGTCATAATACCCGTAAAGGCGAGGAACTCTACTGGCCGGAAGTGGATGAAGCCATCCTCTCCGGCATCCGCAGCATCGAGAATCCCAATCTTGAATTCATCACGATCGAGGGAAATCTCGATACCAAGGAGTGGGGGATCCAGGCCGCCCACTATATGATCGATGAATTAGTGGAAAAAGGCGTGATCCGCAAGGAAGATCACAACTACGAGGAGGAATAAACATGGAAGAAAGACTTATCCCGATCTGCGAGCAGCTGGTCGAAGCCTGCAAAAGAGCGTATGCCCGCGGCATTCAGATGAACAGCGGCGGCAACGTCAGCGCCCGTGTTCCCGGTGAGGAACTGATGATCGTCAAGGCCAGCGGCAGCTCGTTTGCCGACAGCACCGTTGACGGTTTCGTCATCACCGATTTTGACGGCAACAAAGTTGCCGGCGAAGGCAAACCCACCAGAGAAGCATTGCTTCACGGTCTGATCTACCGCTTATGCCCGAATGTCAACGCGGTCGTTCATACACACGCACCCTACAGCATCGCCTATTCCGCAGCGAAAAAACCGCTTGTCCGTGTCACCTGGCATTCCCAGCTGAAGATGAACGCGGACCTGCCGACACTGGATGTACCGGCACCGATGGTCCGTCCGGAGTACTTCTACATGGTCGAGGAAGTTCTTAAGGAAAATCCGGAATTACCGGGCTTCCTGCTTGTCGATCATGGCCTGGTCGCCATGGGAAAAGATCCGATCAACGCGGAACATACAGCTGAACTGATCGAAGAGACAGCAATGGTCACGATCCTGCGTGCAGCTGTCACCAAGATGGGTTTGTAAGGCTTATAAACAGGGCAGATTTGTAGTAAAATTAATATATGCGTATCACAATGCAGGAAAACCCGGAAGGACTGTTTCAGAAGAACGCACTTTCCGAACAGGTAATCGATATCCTGATGGAATGGATCATGGAGGGAAAACTTCAGATGGGTGACCGTCTGAATGCCAACGACCTCGCCAAGACCCTCGGCGTCAGCCGTATGCCGGTAAGAGAAGCTCTGCTGGACCTTGAAAAACGGGGTCTCGCCGAGTCGATCCCGTATGTCGGTATGCGCCTGGTCAAGCTCTCTGAAGAAGATATCAAACAGATCTATATGGTAAGAAGGGCGCTGGAACCGATCGCGGCCCGTTTCGCTTGCCATAATGTGACGGACAAGGATATCGCGGAGCTCGAGGATCTTCATCAGGAATACGAACGTCTGGTATGGGATCCTGCAGCTAGCCCGATCGATACCTATCGGCAGAACCGCCGCTTCCATTTTGCCATCTATAAGCTCGGCAAGCTGGACCGCGTGAACGCCCTGATCGAACAGGTCTGGGACAATCTGGCTTTCTTCAAGCTCATCTTCGGGCACAGTCTGCTCGACACCGATGAGTCGAAGCGCCGGATCGTCCAGGTGCATCGTAATTATCTCAATGCGCTGATCGCCAGGGACGAAGACAAGATCTTTGATCTGTTTGCGGACAATCTGAGCCGCCGTCTTTCCGATCTGCCGTATTATGTCGACGCCTATACGCATGAACAGAAAAAAGCAAGATCATCCGGTGAACCTGCCGGCTCGAGCTTGCGGGAAAAAATGTAAACGGTCATACCAGAATATGACCGTTCTTCATTAAAAAAGTCTTTAAAGACCAGGAGGAAACACTATGAAGATCGCTATCGGATGTGATCCAAATGCCGAAGAGGCAAAACAGCAACTTATCGAATTCATCAACAAGAAAAAACTTGGCGAAGTGACCGATTTCGGTTCCGAAGACGTTATCTACCAGCACACAGCTGCCGCTGTCGCGGAAGCAGTTGCCAGAGGGGAATATGACCGCGGTGTCTTATTATGCGGTACCGGCATCGGTGTCTCGATCGCTGCCAATAAGGTCAAGGGTGCATACGCCGCTCTGATCTCCGACGTATACTCCGCAAAAAGAGCACGTCTCAGCAACGATGCCAACATCGCCTGCTTAGGCGCTTTCACGACCGGCAACAAGCTCAGAGAAGAACTCATCGAAGCCTTCCTGACCAACGAGTTCGTTCCGGGCTGCGCTTCCCAGCCGAAAGTTGACGCTTACCACGAATACGACGAAAACCGCAAATAAGATGGCAAAGAAACTTTACTTCGGCAGCAATCTCAAGATGTATAAGAACACTGCCGATACAGTCGCGTATCTCAAGGCGCTTGAAGAGAAGACGAAGGATATCCCGAACATCCAGATGTTCATCATTCCTTCCTATACGACTCTTGAAAGAGCCAGCCAAGCAGTCGACCACAACAACATCCTGATTGGTGCCCAGAACATGTGCTGGGAGGATCAGGGACAGTTTACCGGCGAGATCTCTCCGCTGATGTTGAAGGAACTGGGTCTTGACCTCGTCATGATCGGTCATTCCGAAAGAAGACACGTTTTCGGCGAGACCGATGTCGAGGAGAACAAAAAAGTCCTCGCTTCCCTGAAGCACGGATTCAAGACACTGTTATGCATCGGTGAGACAGCGGAAGAGAAGAACTTCGGGATCAGTGTCGAGGTCCTGCGCACACAGCTGAAAGTCGGTCTCCACGGTGTCGAAGAGAAAGATCTCGACAAGGTCTGGGTCGCTTACGAACCGGTCTGGTCGATCGGTGTCAACGGCACACCGGCCAAAGCCGACTACGCGGAAGAGATGCATAAAGAGATCAAGAAATGCCTGAATGAGCTCTTCGGCAAAGCTTCGAAGAACATCCCGGTCCTTTACGGCGGCAGCGTCAATCCGACCAACGCGGATGAGCTGATCGTTCAGAAGCATATCGATGGTCTTTTCACCGGCAGAGCTGCCTGGGATGCGGAGAAATTTGATCTTCTGATCCGTCAGGCGCTGAAAGCCTACGCCAATAAAGACTAAAACAAAGACAGAACCGGGGAATGGAGGACATAAAGCGCTTCCGTTTCCCGGCTTTTTCTTTGCCCGGAAAAACGGTTAAAAATTCCGGAAAATCTGAATAATAATGCGTGACCGTCGGGGGAGTTTTGTATATACTAATGACATGTCTAAACTGAGTCTCGGGCTGTTTATTGGCCTGTATTTTATTGATTATATCTTCGGCATGGTGTCCTTCGGCGGGATCGAGCTGATCGCCGTTGCCCGCATGCTGGCGATCTCTTTTTCGGTAGCGATGATCTTTTCCTTCCTGATCCGGAAGTTTCCGGAAAAGGTCAAGCTGTTGCTGAGCTTCATTCTGCTTTTGCTGTTTGCCGCCTATGCCTTCCTGGAGCTGCAGTTCAGCAATTTCCTGAACGCCTATTACAGCTTCCAGAACGTTGCTGACGGCGGATTCCGGGTCGGTGTCTTTGCCTGGTATTTCATCAAGACGGCAAAACCGCAGTATTTCCTGACGCTCCTGGTCCCGCTGCTGTTTCTTCTGATCAACTTTAAGAATAAAGGCGCAAGCAAAGTATCGCTGAAGACCTTCGTCTTTTCGCTGATCATATTCGCAGTCGTGATCTTCACGCTGCCCTATGGCTCGCATAATTATCAGAGTGCTGTCCGCAACCAGGACAACTTCGATTTCATCCTGCGCGAGACCGGCGTGAACACCTTCTTCTTTGAAGACCTGCGCGCTGTATTTGTCGGCAAGGACGAGACGCTCGTGATCGAGGAAAGCGCGGATCCTGAAGAGACCGCGGAAGCAACCCCGGAAACGACCGCGACACCGGAGACCGTCATTGAAAAGGATTCGCTGATCCGTGACTTCGATGACAGCCGCTGGAAAGCGGATATGGAAAAAGAGACCGATGAGACCGTCAAGTCGATCGACCAGTATCTGCTGAGCCGCAAGATCGAGGAACGCAACGAGAAGACCGGGATCTACGAGGGCTACAACTTCATCTACTTCCTGGTCGAATCGATGGACTATGTCGGCATCGATCCGGTGCTGACACCGACGATCTATAAGATGATGACGGAAGGCTACCAGTTTCCCAACCATTACACGCCTGTCTTCAGCTGCGGCACCGGTGATTCGGAACTCGTCTCCATGACTTCCATGATGCCGTACGGTTCCGCCTGCACGGTCTACAGCGCGACACCGAACGATCTGAACAACTCGATGGCCGCCTTATTCAAGCGTGCCGGTTACGATACCTTCTCCTTCCACAACTGGGACGACCAGTTCTATAACCGCACCGAACTGCATGAATCCTACGGCATCGATGTCTATAAAGATATCGAAGACCTCGACATCCCGATCGTTCAGGGCTGGCAGTCTGACAACGTCCTGATGGAACAGGCGATCCCGGATTTCATCCATTCGGATAAATTCTTCACCTTCATCGTCACCTCGACCATGCACTGGCCGTATGACGAAGGTTCCTATTACGGCAACTACTATCTGGAGGAGATCAACAAGGTCCATCCGGATTACCCGATCGAACTGAAGCGCTACATCAGCAAGACCATGGAATTCGACAAGTCGCTGGCGACTTTGCTGGCAGCGCTCGAGGAAGAGGGCAAGCTCGACAATACCGTGATCTGCTTCTGGCCGGATCATCATCCCTTCAACCTCGATTACGGCGTGATCCGCTCCTATACCCAGAACGTCGACCGTTACGGGACCCACGGCTTCTATAAGTCCCCGCTGATCCTCTACAATGCCGCTACTCCGAGCGAGACGGTGGAGGATGTCTGCTCGACCTTCGACCACGTGCCGACGATCGCCAATCTCTTCGGCCTGAATTATGATCCGCGTCTTTATATGGGATCCGATATCTTCGGCGGCAACACGCGCGTCATGTTTGCCAACGGTGACTGGATCAGCGACGAAGGCATCTATACAGTCTCTGACGGCGCGTTCAACGCCTTTGAGGGAAAGAGCCTGAGCGAGAGCGAGATCGAAAAGAACTCGACGGAAGTCCGCAACCTGATCCGTGTCGGCCGGGCGATCGTGGATACCGACTATTTCCATCTGCGCAACTACATCACCGATCCGGTCGAAAAAGAATAAAAGAGAACATCAAAAACCGTCTGACCTGCAGAGCTTCCGCAAACAGACGGTTTTTCTTTGTGTCTTTCTGCTGAAAAAGAAACTGCATTATAATGTAAGTATGAGAAACAGCTTGAAGAGCGCGGCCGCCCTCTGGGCGGAATCCGGGCTGACAGGAGACTATGAAGTATGGTCCTTCGGGGACGCTCCCGATGAACTGGCTTATTTAGTGCTTTCCGGAAAGAAGATGGCGACGAGCTCCGCCTATGAATGTTATCTCGCGGAAGGCGAAAAGATCCCGCAGGAGGGAGAATACAGCGTGATCACCGATTCCTCCGATGAGGCCGTATGTATCATCCGGGATACCCGGATACGGATCGTGCCTTATAAAGACATCGACGCGGAGCACGCGTATAAAGAAGGTGAGGACGACCGTTCGCTTGCCTCTTACCGCTCGGTCCATGCGCCTTTCTTCGAGCAGGAGCTTGCGCTGTGCAAGAAGGATTTCAGCGAAGACAGTCTGATCGTGCTGGAGGAGTTTGAGCTGGTCTGGCCGAAACTGTATATGAAAGCTTTAAACGTCAAAGACGCGGAAGCGGAACACAAGGCTTTCACCCGCATTCCTACCGAGAACGGCTTTGAGAATCCGTTCTACGGACAGGATCTCGAGACGTTCCGCAATGTCACGATCCCGCAGCTGATCAACGAGTCCGAAGGCATCAACTTAAAAAAGGACCATGTTCCGCAGACCTGCTTCATGTTGTGGCGGGAGCAGGAGATCGTCGGGATCTTCAAGGTACGTCACTGTCTGAATGAGATTACCCGCACCGGTTCCGGTCATATCGGCTACGCGATCGCTCCTGCATACCGCAACCGCGGTTATGCGAGATACGGACTGGAACTGGCGATAAAAGAGCTGGAGAAGATGCCGGACTTCCCGGAAAAGGAAGTCTATCTCAGCTGCTATAAAAGCAACCCGGCATCGCTGAAAGTCATGTTGAAGAACGGAGCGTATATCACTCATGAAGATCAGTGGCGCTATTTCGCACGTATTCCGGTCAGGATGAAGGAGAAAGAAGATGGAATTCAGAGAGATCGTTCGTAAAAAACAGATATTGAGCAAAGAGGAGTGTATCGCGGTCCTGAAAGAGGAACCGCGCGGTGTGCTTTCAGTCTATGGTCTGGAAGGCTATCCTTACGGCATGCCGATCAACCACTACTATGACGAGGAAAGCGGGAGTATCTATTTCCACGGCGGAAAAGGCGGTCACAAGATCGAAGCCATGCGAAAAGATGACCGTGTGTCTTTCTGTGTCTATGATCAGGGTTACCGCCGGGAAGGCGAATGGGCTTTGAATATCCGGAGCGTGATCGTATTCGGTCACATCGAATTCGTTGAAAGTCTCGAGGAGACCGAAAGGATCTCAAGAGCTCTTTGTTATAAATTCACGGATGACGAGGAATATATCCGCACGGAGATCGAGAAGTCACTGAAAGGAACTCTGTGCTTCAAACTCGTTCCGGAGCATATCTCCGGCAAGATCGTCAACGAGTCCTGATTCTTAAAGAGGAAATATGAAGAAAAGAACCGGCCTTCGCAGAAGTCTCGTTCTTCTGATCATTCTGCTGATCCCTGTACTGTGGAAGGGGACGGTCGATTTCGTCTGCCGGAACAATTATAAAGATCCTTTCGATGTCGCGGAATTCGACCGCGAACATCATACGTCCTTTGCCGCGAAAGAGCCTTTCTGTTCCCGGAACATCGAATACGCGTTCCCATTCTTTTTCAGGGAATATCGCTATCTCCAGTTCCGGGATCTTGCGGAATATCCTTTTACCTCGCTGCGCGTTTACGAGCAGGAGATGACGATTCCGAAGGACGAGCGGCCGCACTGGCGGGTCGCGGAAACCGAGATCGATGTGGAAGGACTGAATGTCCATGTCGGGCTTTACCGTGCCGGGATCGGTGATTCCGGACCGGACGGGAACGAATACAATCCCGCTTTCAAATACTGGTTCAGCAGGGACGGATATTTCTATGTCGGCTTCATCGACTATAACGAAGCGATGCGCCGGATCCCGCACGAGCTGAGCGCGGAAGATCTCGCGTATGTACGTAAGAATATTGAACTGTTATTCTTCTCTTAAAAAATAAGGCATAAAAAAAGAGGCTGTCACACGACAGCCTCTTTCGTTGGCGTTGATTACTGTTTTTTGTTGGAATCTTCGAAGGGGGCTTCCTCAACCTTGTCGACCGATGCGGTAAGCGGATCGAGATCATCCGGTCCGGACATCTTGCCGCCGTTGACGGTGAGGTTCGTCAGGATACCGGCGATCAGAGCGGTAGCTAAGGCAGTGATGGTGAGCAGAGGTCCGCCGGTCGCCGGGTTCGTACCGAAGGTCAGGGACAGTCCGCCGATACCGACGACTAAGATCGCAGAGACAACGAAGAGGTTCTTGTTGTTGCCAAGGTCAACGTGCTTGATCATCTGCAGACCGGAGACAGCGATGAAACCGTACAGTGCGACACAGGCGCCGCCCATGACGCATTTCGGGATCGTGTTGATGACTGCGACGAACGGTGTGAAGAAGCTCAGCAGCATGCAGCCGATAGCGGCTGTGAAGATCGTGGAAGTGGATGCGTTGCCGGTGATAGCGACACAGCCGATGGATTCACCGTAAGTGGTATTTGCGGCACCGCCGAAGAAACCGCCGACGATGGAGCCAAGACCATCACCCATTAAAGTGTTGCCGAGGCCCGGATCATTGATCAGGTCGCGGTTGATGATGTTGCCGAGGTTCTTATGGTCAGCGATATGCTGGGCCAGTTCGACGACAGCGATCGGGACGAAGGTCAGAGCGATGTTGCCAAGCGCAGCGCCGTCGATCGGAAGGACATTAGCCGGTGTTTCGGTAAGTGCCTTAACGAAGACGAACTTCGGAAGATCAACGATCGAGGTGAGGCTGAAGGGTACGAACGCGTCGACGAAGGGCTGGAAACTCATGATCTGCAGTCCTTCGATACCGGCAGCTTTGCCGATCAGGGTCAGGACGAGAGAGACGATGTAGCCGGCGCCGACACCGACGATAAAGGGGATCAGTTTGATGTTCTTGCTGCCGTGAACGGAAGCGTAAACGATCGCCAGGAAGGTCAGGAAACCGATCAGGATGGTCAGCAGGCTGTAGGTCGCGCCGCCGTTGGTGGACATCCAGCCGGTAGCTGTTCCGGAAAGGGAAAGACCGATGAGGGTGACGATCGGGCCGATGATGACAGTGGGCATGAGTTTGTTGACCCAGTCAGCACCGACAGCCTTGATAACGAAGGCGATGACAACATAGACGAGACCGGCGAACAGGATGCCGACGATGACGCCCCAGTAACCGTAGTTCATGCCGATGATCGCTGCGTAGGCACCTAAGAAGGTGAAGGATGATCCTAAGAAGACCGGGCTCTTTTTCTTGGAACAGAAGAGATAGACGATCGTTCCGATACCGGCGCCGAACAGAGCCGCTGCCGGATCGAAGCTCAGAGTGGAACCGTCGCTCATTGCGTAGCTGCTCATCAGCATCGGCACGAGCAGAGTAGCGGCCATGATGGCGATCATCTGCTGGAAGGCGAAGATCAGGTTCTGAGTAAATGAAGGTTTGTCGTTGACGTCGTAGATCAGTTTCATACGTGTTTCCTCCTGTTTGCCCCGGTTATAATAAAAAACCTTGTCCGGAGACAAGGCAAGCATGCGAAGTAGCGACTGAAACCAGCCTATGACCGCCGCGCATCTTACCAATATCTCGTATTGGCCTTAAAGATAGCCGTGCAACTATAAAAAGTCTAGCGGTTAGAATCCTCTTTGTCAATAAGGGCGGCTTCCAAAAGGTCGATTTCCTCCTCGTTGAAGACCGGGTATCTGTTCTTCAGGAAGAGCGAGGCCGCTGTCCCGTTTCCGGGGATCAGGGTGCCGCTGAAAGTGCCGTCATAGATCCTGCCTTTGCCGCAGGAAGGGCTCTTGGCTTTTAAAAGCACCGCGTCTGCATGATTGAGCTCCGCGACATGCAGAGCGATCTCCGCGCCGCGCAGATACTGCTCGCTGACATCGGTCCCGAGCTTATTGATCACTTTTCCCTCAATGATCTCGGCCGGCGGACGGGGCGTGGAAAGACCGCCGTTCTGTTCCGGGCAGACAGGGATCAGGGTATGTTTTTCGGCGAGTTTCAGAACTCTTTCATTGGGACAGGACTTGCCGTCATAACGGCAAGGGATGCCCAGAAGACAGCCGCTAACAACGATCCTGCTCATGAAAACTTCTCCTTGATCTCAACATTGGTGAGCCCGTCGGAGGCATTGAAATGGACATTGATCACTTCGTTGTTGGAAGTCGGAACGTTTTTCCCGACATAGTCCGGACGGATCGGCAGTTCGCGGTGACCGCGGTCGACCAGTACCGCCAGAGAGACCTTTGCCGGGCGTCCGAGATCAAATAAAGCCTCGATCGCGGCTCTGACTGTCCGGCCGGTATAAAGGACATCGTCAACAAGGATGATATGCATGCCGTCCACCGAAAAAGGCAGATCTGCCTTCTGCAGCTGCGGGTTATCCGCGATCTTCTCCAGATCGTCACGGTAATACTTGATGTTGATGGAGCCTAACGGCAGCTCGATCCCGGTATTCCTGCGGATATTGTTGCGCAGGATCTCCGCCATCGGAACGCCGCGGGTCTCGATCCCGACCAGGGCAAGCTTGCTGGTGTCGGGGTTCTTCTCGATGATTTCATAAGATAAACGCATCAGCGTCCTTTGTACGGTCGCTTCATCCATCAGCTGGACTTTGGTTTTTAAAGTGATCTTGTCTGTCATGCCTTCATTTTACAAGAAAGTGCGTTACCGTCAATGAAAAGAAACGTGTTAAGATTAAAAAAAGAAAAGAGGCCATGATTATGGAAGACTTTGCGAAAAATGTAATCAGTTTTGAAGATCATCCGTTAGTTGCGCACAAGATCACCAAACTCCGTGACATCAACACAGGATCCAAGGAATTCAGCGAGATCATCACCGAACTGACGATCCTGATGGGCTACGAAGCTCTCAAGGACCTCAAGACCAGAGAGATCGAAGTGGAAGCTCCGTTAACGACCATGAAATCCCCTGTTCTGGCAGAGACCTTTACGATCGTTCCGATCCTGCGTGCAGGTCTTGGCATGGTCGATGGTCTCAAGACCCTTCTTCCGACTGCGAGAGTCGGTTATGTCGGACTTTACCGTGATCAGGAGACCCTGCAGCCGGTCACTTATTACTTCAAGATGCCGGTCGATGCGGAGAACGATCCGGCGATCATCGTCGATCCGGCGCTGGCTACCGGAGGCAGTATCGCCACAACGATCAAATACCTCAAGGAAGCCGGCTACAACAAGATCAAGGTCATGTCGATCTTCGCTTCTGACGTCGGCGTCAAACTGATCTACGACCAGTATCCGGATGTTAAGATCTATACCGCGATGTATATCCCCGGCGGTCTGAACGAAGACGGCTTTATCGTTACCGCGGCCGGTGATATCGGCGACCGTCTGAACGGCACCTACGGCTATAAGAACGCCAGACCGGCGAAACCGTGATGAAGCTCTGGCTGAAACGGATCGCTGTTCTGCTCGTCGTGCTTTTCATGATCCTGATGATGATCCCCTGGAGGAGATAAGATGCAGATCCTTTGTTATGAAAAATGCGGAACCTGCAAAAAGGCCTTGAAGTGGCTGAAAGACAACGGGATCGCTGTCCCGGTGCGCCCGATCAAAGAAGAGAATCCTTCAAAGGAAGAGCTGCGTGAATGGCAGAAGCGCAGCGGTCTGCCGCTGCATAAATTCTTCAATACCAGCGGGAAACTCTACCGCGAATACGAGCTCAGCAAAAAGCTGCCCGGGATGAGCGAGGAGGAGATGCTCGATCTGCTCGCCTCGGACGGCATGCTGGTAAAGCGGCCTCTTCTGATCGGCAAAGACAAAGTCCTAGTCGGATTCAGGGAAAACGAATACGCGGAAACGCTGCTGTAAAAGCACGCATACAAAAATGATCAGGAAAGAGGAAACACGGTTTTCCTCTTTTCTTTTTCTTCACAGCCGGTCAGGAAAGTGCTATATTAGGTAACGTTCATCGGAGGCGATGTAAAACGTAGTTGCAGCGCCGGATAAGATGTCGTGAGGATCCTTTCGCCGGAGGCAGCGCACCGTATTGCGCATGCCGGATAAGGCGGCCGGTATCGCGCGGTCTCTTGCCGGCGTTTTTATTTGATAGAAAGAGGGAAAAATGAAAAAGAATACCGATTTCACAGAAGGAAAGATCCTGGGACCGCTGCTGCTGTTCGTTGTGCCGGTCCTTTTTGCGCTGTTTCTGCAGGCAATGTACGGAGCTGTCGATCTGCTCGTCGTAGGCAAATTTGCCGGCTCGGAAGACGTATCTGCTGTTTCTACCGGATCACAGATCATGATGACGCTGACGAATCTTGTCAGCAGTCTGGCAATGGGCCTGACGATCTATCTGGGGCAGAAGATCGGTGAAAGAGATACCGTTGCCGGCGGCAAGATCATCGGGACCGGTATCTTATTCTTTTTGCTTACAGGCGTTGCCCTGACTGTCCTGATCCCGCTCCTGGCACCGCAGTTCGCCACGATCATGCATGCGCCTGAAGAAGCGTATGAAAAGACCGTAAGCTATATCCGTATCTGCGGAGCCGGCAGCATCGTCATCATCGGCTACAATCTGATCGGCAGTATCTTCCGGGGCATCGGCGATTCCCGGACTCCGCTCATCACTGTTCTGATCGCCTGTATCTGCAATATCGCCGGTGACCTTTTCCTTGTCGAGGGACTGCATATGGGAGCTTCCGGAGCCGCGATCGCGACGGTGGCGGCACAGATGATCAGTGTGGTCATCTCGTTTTTCCTGATCCGCCGGAAGACACTTCCCTTCACCTTCGAAAGAAGCAATCTCAGACTGAACGCGCAGATCGTCAAAAAGATCCTGTTTCTGGGAACACCGATCGCGCTGCAGGACCTGCTTGTCGGGATCTCCTTCCTGGTGATCCTGGCGATCGTCAATTCGCTTGGCCTGGTCGCCTCGGCCGGCGTCGGTGTGGCGGAAAAAGTCTGCGGCTTCATCATGCTGGTGCCGATGGCCTTCATGCAGGCGATGTCCGCCTATGTAGCGCAGAACCGCGGAGCCGGCAAGATCGGCAGAGCCTATCAGGGTCTGAAATACGCGATCTTTGTCTCGGTCCTGTTCGGCGTAACGATGTTCTATGTCTCCTTCTTCCACGGGGATATGCTTTCCCGTATCTTCGCCAATGACGCGGAAGTCATCGCCGCGTCCGCGGATTATCTCAAAGCTTACGCGATCGACTGCCTTCTGACCTGTTTCCTTTTCTGTTTCATAGGTTTCTTTAACGGTATGGAATGCACCCGCTTCGTAATGATCCAGGGGATCGTCGGAGCTTTCCTAGTGCGTGTCCCGGTGTCCTTTCTGATGAGCAGACGGCAGCCGGTATCGCTCTTTCATATCGCGCTTGCCACGCCCTGCTCGACCGTTCTGCAGATCCTGATGTGCGTGCTGTTCATGTTCTATATGCGCAGACGCGCGGAAGACCGCCGCTGATCTGTCTGCGCGTTTCAGAACGCTGTTAACTTCCTATTTCTTTTCCTGTACAATAGTAGCGATGAAAAAGAACACGAATGAACCAAAACCGATCGCCTATACCCACCAGTGGAAGGTCGCCAGAAGCGCGGCGCTTTTGGAATACCTTCTGGCAAAGCTCGATCTGTCACGCAACAGTGTGAAGAATCTTCTGGGCGGCCATAAGGTCCTGGTGAACGGATCGGTCGTCACCAAATTTGATTATCCTCTGGCAAAGGACGATGAAGTCAAGATCGCCAAGAATCCGGTCCGCGATGACCTGCAGAAGACCAAGCCGGGACCAAAGGCGGAAAACCGCTCCCCGTTCAAGAAATGGATCATCTACGAAGATGACGAATTCCTCGCTATCAACAAGCCTTCCGGACTGCTTTCAGTGGAATCCGATAAGAACCGTGAATCGGCGTACAGCTACGCTTCCGCCTATCTGAAGGCAAAAGATCCCAAGGCCAGACCGTATATCCTGCACCGTATCGATAAGGATACTTCCGGTGTCCTGGTCTTCGCGAAGGATATCAAACTGCATTCCATGCTGAAGATGCACTGGAACGAAGATATCAAACTGCGCAAATACATCGCTGTCGTCTCCGGCAGGATGCCGCAGAAGGAAGACCGGATCATCTCCTATCTGAAAGAGAACGTCAACAATCTCGTCTATGTCTCCGAAGACAGAGGCGGAAAGAAGGCAGTCACCAATTACAAGGTGCTGAAAGAGAACGCCCGCTACTCGATGCTGGATGTGGCGATCGAAACGGGAAGAAAGAACCAGATCCGTGTTCAGCTTGAAAGTCTCGGTCATCCGGTGATCGGAGATGAGAAATACGGAGAAGGGGAAAACCCGATCGGACGCCTCGGCCTGCACGCTTCCGAGCTGATCTTCATCCATCCGGTGACGAAACAGAAGATCTCACTGATCGCGCCGGTCCCCAAAGAATTTAACAAGCTGTTCTGACCGCTCAAAAGCGGTCTTTCTTTCAGTCATTCCACTTGCAAAGAAGCACCCGATAAGTATTATTGAAAGAGTACAAAAAGGAGAAAAGAATGATCTCAAGCGATACCTGGACATTACTGGCGGAATCCTTCTGGAAGATCCTGCTGCCCGGCTTAAAAATGACGATCCCGCTGACCGTTCTTTCGTTCGGCCTGGCTCTGGTGATCTCGATCCTGGTAGCTCTGATCCAGTTTGCGAACGTTCCGGTGCTGAAACAGATATCGCGTTTCTATATCTGGATCATCCGCGGCACGCCGCTGCTCGTACAGCTCTATGTCGTCTTCTTTGGCCTCCCGAGTGTCGGGGTCATGATCGAAGCTTTCCCGGCAGCCGTTCTGGTCCTTGGCATCAATGAAGGCGCCTATTGCGCGGAGACGATGCGTTCCGCCCTGGAAGCTGTTCCTTCGGGACAAATGGAAGCAGGTTACTGCTGCGGACTGAACTATGTTCAGATCATGCGACACGTCGTGCTGCCGCAAGCATTCCGCACCGCGGTACCGCCGCTTTTCAACTCCTTGATCTCAATGGTCAAGAATACTTCCTTAGCAGCGAACATCACCGTCGTTGAGATGTTCATGGCGACCCAGCGTATCGTCGGCCGCACCTACCGGGCGATGCCTCTTTACCTTGAAGTTGCCTTCATCTATCTGATCTTCTCAACGGTCCTGACCTGGCTGCAGCGCTACTTTGAAAAACGTTTGAACGCGTACGGAGGGCTCCGCTAATGGCAATGCTGGAGATCAAAGGGATCCGCAAGACATTCGGGGATCTCGAAGTTCTGAAAGATATCAGTTTTAGAGTCGAAAAGGGAGATGTCATCTCTGTTCTCGGTCCGAGCGGTTCCGGTAAGACAACGCTTCTGCGCTGTATGAACTTCCTGGAAACAGCTGACGAGGGCACCATAATCTTCGACGGAGAAGAGTTCAAACTGAACGGAATATCCAAAGCCGACCAGGCGCGTATCCGCCGCAAGACCGGCTTTGTATTCCAGAACTACAACCTGTTCCTGAATAAGACAGCTCTGGAGAACGTGACGCTCGGCCTGACAGCCGGCAGAAAGATCCCGAAAGAGCAGGCGGAGAAAAAGGGTCTCGCAATGCTGGAAAGAGTCGGCATGCTGGACCGTGCGACATACTATCCCAATCAGCTTTCCGGCGGCCAGCAGCAGCGTGTGGCGATCGCCCGCGCCCTGGCAGCGGATCCGGAGATCATCTATTTCGACGAACCGACTTCCGCGCTCGATCCGGAACTGATCGGCGAAGTCCTGAACGTTATGCGTGATCTGGCGAACGAAGGCATGACGATGGTCGTCGTTACACACGAAATGGGCTTTGCCCGCAATGTATCCTCACGCGTTGTCCTGATGGAGAACGGCGTGATCGTAGAAGAAAACAGCGCGAAAGAATTCTTTGAGAATCCGAAAGAGGAAAGGACAAAGGAATTCCTTCGCTTAAAGAAAGAGGAAAGGGAATAGGAGGACAGGAAATGAAAAAGTTATTACCCTTACTGCTGGTTCTGCTGATGGTCGTATCCTTCGCAGGCTGTTCATCCAATGCTCCAAACAACGCAGACGCAGCAAACAAAGATCATCTTGCCCGTATTCAGGAAGCCGGTAAACTGGTCGTTGCCATGGAAGGCAACTGGAGTCCGTGGACATACCATGATGAAAATACCAACGAGCTGGTTGGCTTTGATGTAGAGCTCGCTGCCGCGATCGCGGAGAAGATCGGCGTCGATATTGAATATGTTGAAGGTCCCTGGGACGGTCTGTTCATGGGTCTTTCCAACGGCCGTTACGACCTCGTCGTCAACGGTGTCGGTATCACCGAATCCCGTAAGGAGACATATGACTTCTCCGAACCGTATGTCTACAACACGACCGTTCTGATCACCCGTACCGATAACGAGGAGATCAAGACACTCAGCGATCTGCAGGGAAAAGTTACCGCAAACTCCCTCGGCTCCACTTTTGAGAGCATCGCTATTGAAGCCGGTGTCGATCATGTCGAGACAGTTGATTCCCTGGAAGAAACGCTCAACCTGGTCATCAACGGCAGAGTTGACGCGACACTGAACGCGAAGGGTTCTTTTGATGATTATATGCGCGCGCATCCGGATGATCCGCTCCAGGTCGTTGAAGAAGTTTCGATCGAACGCGTCGGCATCCCGTTCGTCAAAGGTGAGGACAACGCAACGCTGCTGGCGTTAGTCAACGAAGTGATCGCTGAAAAACAGGCGGACGGTTCGCTTGCGGAACTCAGCACAAAGTATTTCGGCTTTGACATGTCCCACGAATAATACGTTTAAACGGAGGAGACCATGATCAAGATCTATGGTATGCCGACATGTCCCTACTGCGATTATCTCAATGAGCAGATCAAGGGACGTGAAGATGAGTTCGAATACATCAATATCGGTGCGAACATCTCAAATCTGAGCGCATTCATGCATCTGCGTGATACGAACCCTGTCTTTGATCATCTCAAGGAGATCGGAGATGTCGGTGTTCCCGCCTTCGTGTTCGAGGACGGCAGAGTATCGGTCGATCCCGCAGACGCCGGTCTGATCAGCTACAGCAAGCGGAATGCCTGCTCGATCGCAGACCACAAAAGCGGAAGACAAGGCTGCTAGATAAGTAAGCATCAGATCAAAGGAGGCTTTAGAGCCTCCTTTTTGTCTTCCCGCAAAAGAAAAACCGATAATCGCTTATCGGTTTGCATTCATTCTTTGGCCAGTCCTTTGACGGCAGTGAATCCCGGAAGCTTCTTCAACAAAGCCACGGGGATCTCGATCTTGGAGCAGACTTTGCCGCCGCCGATGATCACTGTCTCCTGCTCAAGGATCGTTTCTTCGGCCAGGATCTTCCAGCCCTCCGGCAGACCGACAGGGGTGATGCTGCCGAATTCCATACCGGTCGTCTGAATAACGTGATCAAGATCCGCGAAGACGACTTTCTTGGCATTGAGCGGTGTGCGGACGACGGAGTTCATACTGGCTCTTTTGCCGTAGGGGACAAGCAGCGCGGCGTAAGTCGTTTCTTCGCCACGGCTGCCGGCAACGACCAGGCAGTTCAGCTCTTTTTCATACGGGACAGCGTAGACCTGATGCAGGGATTCCCCGTCTGCGCAGGCGGGATCGATCTCGGCGACTTTTGTCATGCCTTCCTGATCGATCGCTTTCAGACAACGGTAGACGCTTTCCGGAAGCAGTCCCTTCACTTCCTCATAACGTTTGAACGCTAATGTCATTTCCTGATCAGTATTCAAATCCGCTGTTCTCGCCGATCGGCTTTTCAAGAACTTCCGGATTCGCGAAGATATGCTTCATCAGGCGCAGACTCTTTGCGAAATAGAAACCGTCCGCGATACGCTCATCCAGAGTCGCGCCGATATCGATGACATCGCGCACTTCCTTATGTCCGTCCTCCATGATCATTTCTTCCTTATGCAAAGTACCGATCGTGATCATGATGCTGTTGGTGCCGTAGTTGTTCAGATGATGGTAGACGGCAGGGCACTTGATCGAACCGAGGTTGCTGGTGAGGATCGTAGTGTAGTTCGGATCGCCCTCTGTCAGCACTTTGGGGTTGATGCCCCAGAAATCCAGCCAGCGGATGATACGGATCGCGACGATCAGCACGATCCGCGGCAGGGCGGCGAATTTATCCAGCAGTTCGTCGATACCGCCGGTCGAATGTTCGCTTTTTCTTGTCTCGTGAACATCGCCGACGATCTTCTTGGAGATCGTGTCCAGTGTGTCTTCATCTTTCGGTACGAGGACCATCAGCGATTCTTCGGCGTTATCGGCGAAACGGCGCTTTACGACGAAGCTTAAACTGATCTCGTCACGTTCATAAAGGACGTAGCCCTGGAAATAGCGGTTGAGAAGGGGACGTTCCTTGACCATTCTCGCCATCGCGGTGATCGCGCAGTGGAATACGGTCGTTTTGTAGTCCGGATGTTCCGCGTTTTTCTTATCGATATATTTGATCAGTTCGGTCGCGTCGATCTTATCGTTCAGATAGACTTCGCAGTCCGTTCTTTTCGGCATCAGATAGCCCATGACTGTCTGTAGTCCGGGCGCTTTGACTCTGTGTTTCTTTGCTTGTGCCATTTTTGGGTCTCCTTACGCTCAGGCTTCCTGAACTTCCGCTTCCGCTTCTTCTTCGAGCTTGCGGTATGCGACTTTTCCGACCAGTGTTTTCGGCAGTTCCTTACGGAAGATGATCTCTTTCGGAAGGGCATAGCCGGCAACACTGCGTTTTACTTTTTCCATGATCTTTGTTTTGGTCTCTTCAGAAGGCTCATAGCCGTCCTTGAGAACGATGTAGGCTCTGACACGCTTCATGCGGCGCGGATCTTTCACGCCGATCACGCAGCTGTAGGAGACTTCTTCGCAGCTGTCGATCGCATTCTCGACTCTGCCCGGATAGATGTTGTAGCCGTTTGAGATGATCATACGCTTGATGCGCTGACTGAAATAGACATATCCGTCCTCGTCGATCTTTCCCAGATCGCCGGTATAGAGCCAGATGTTTCCGTCAGGCAGTTTCCGCAGCGTGTTCGCGGTCTCTTCTTCGTGGTCGAGATAGCCTTTCATGACCGTCGGACCGCGCAGGATGATCTCGCCCTCCTGGCCGTAGGGAAGCTCTTCATCGGTACCGGGCTGAACGATGCAGTAATAGGTATCCGGGAAGGGGATGCCGATGCTGCCGGGCTTGTAGGTATCTCTGGGTGTCAGACAGCTGGCGGTGACGCATTCCGTCAGACCGTAGCCTTCACGCACCTGGATCGTCGCGTTATGTTCCTTCAGGAAGGTATCGATCTTTTTCTTCAGTTCCACCGACAAGGAGTCGCCGCCGCAGAACATGCCTTTCATGAAGCTCAGATCAACGCCGTTGAGCTGCGGCATGTGCAGAAGAGCCTCGAAGATCGTCGGGACACCGGCGATGTAGTTGGGCTTTTTCTTCTTGATCATATCCGCGTAGGTCTTGGGGTTGAAGGTCGGCATCAGGATGCAGCAGGCGCCGTTTACCAGGATCGTATGGATATTGATGCCCAGACCAAACCCATGGAACATCGGCATGCAGCTGAGCATTTTCAGACCGATACCGAGATCCTCTTCGATCGCTGTTTTTGCCTGCAGGGCCAGCGCGTTGAAGTTCATGTCCGTCAGGCAGATGCCTTTCGGGACACCGGTCGTACCGCCGCTGTAAAGAATGACGGCTGTCCGGTCTTTCTCGTAGCAGATCTCCGGCAGGACCTGATCCTGTCCGGTCTTTACGAATTCTGTCCAGAGCACGCCCTGGCCTTTCAGCGGGTACTTCATATACTGCTTTCCAGCTTTTACGGTATAGATGAGTTTCAGATGCAGCGGAAGCTCATCCTGAATACGGGCAACGATGACCTTCACCTCGTGATCAACGCTCTTGAGCGCTTCGATGACTTTTTCATAGAACATATCTGGAACGAGGATCGCTTTGCTTTTGGAGTAGTTCAGGTAAAAAGTGATCTCTTCAAGCGCGGACTGCGGATGGATCATATTGGCGATCGCGCCGATGCGGTTGAGCGCGTAGAAGCAGTCCAGAGACTGCGGGATATTCGGCATGCAGATCGTTACGGCGTCGTTCTTTCCGATGCCGATATTCATTAAAGCTTTTCCGGCGGTCTCGATCTTTTTTACGAAATTTCCATAAGTCGTTTTATTGCCGTAGAGTTCATAGGCAGGTTCATTCGGATATTGTTTTGCCATTTGTTCGATCATCTGGAACATCGTTTTTTCCGGATAATCGAGATGAATCTGAGATGTGTTCATTTGTATTTTCCTTTAATATGTTTTCCTTTAATAACTGATGCGTTTCTGATATTCTGCTTTCCATTATATCGAAAAAGCACGGATCTTTGTATTTTTAGTACAAATAGGGAAAATGTGCATATTCAAAATTACTATATTGCAATACATAATAGTATGTGATAAATTATAGCCAGGAGGAGATATGAATACACAGTTTAAAAAAGGTGTTCTGGATCTCTGTGTCCTGAATCAGCTGATCAGGGAAGACCGTTACGGTTACGAACTGACAGAGCTGATCTCAAGGGAACTGGAAGTTACTGCCGGAACTCTCTATCTGATCCTGAAAAGGATCAAGGATGACGGCTATGTAACGACCTATCTCAGAGAATCGGACAGCGGTCCGGCCAGAAAGTACTATCATCTGACGGAAAAGGGCAGAGACTATCTGCAGAAACAAAAAGCCGAATGGCTGGAATTCCTGGAAAAGGCAGGTAAATTATTGGCATGACAAAACAAGAGTATTTTGACGAACTGAAGCGAAAGCTCCGTGATTATCCGGAAGAATACGCGGAGCTGAAGGAAGCGTTCGAAGAACATTTTGCAGAAGGAAAAAGAAACGGTCAGAGCGAGGAGGAGATCGTCAGGGAACTTGGCCCGGTCGATGATATGATCGAAAGTCTCGGTCTGCCGAAACACAGTTCCGATCTCCGCGAGGATTTCAAGGATCTCGGCAATGCGTTCGGTTCTTTCCTGAACGGTCTCGGGGATACGATCGAGGAAGGCGTCCGCAATCTCGATCTGGATTCGAAAGTGAGGGAATTCTCGGAGCGGATCACGGAAGTCGCCGGATCCGCTGTAAATGAAGCCGTCCGTCCGCAAAGCGGCAGCATCGGCGCTCCGGTCAGCCGCATCGAAGTCTGGGGTGACTCAATGGATCTGAGACTGTCGGCTTCCCGGGATGACAGTGTGCATTATGAATACACGCCCGGCCTGACGGTTTTTGTTAAAGGAATTAACGAACTGAAGATCGAAAACGAAGCGGGCAACGTCGTTTTCCGTGAAAACTCTCCGCTCGGCATGGGCTTGATCCGCTCAAGCAGCCTGCTGGAGCTGAAGGTTCCGGAAGGGATCACAGTCGAATTTCATTCCAAATCAGGTGATCTGCGTGCGGAAGATATCACGCTCGAAAATCTTGCGGTCAAAACACTGAGCGGTGACCACGAGCTTGCGAACATCCGCTGCGCATCGATCCGTATCGACAGCGTTTCGGGTGATCTGGATATGCAGAAAAGCACGTATAAGGAATTCCGTGCGAAGACGGTCAGCGGCGATTATGAACTGGATGCCTGCAGCGGAAACGTTTCGATCGAGACTGTGTCCGGGGATATCGAGATCGATTCCCTGCAGGGAGACATCATTTACCTGAAGACCATCTCCGGGGATACCGCTGTATCCTGCGTCTGTGAACAGTTCAAGTCTTCGACGACCTCCGGTGATCAGAAGATCCGTTTCATCGATTGCGGCGAGGAAGCGCTGATCAGCACCCAGAGCGGAGACGTGGATATCGAGATCGATCTTGCTGACTGCCGGATCGATATGAAAGCCCTGTCCGGGGATATCCGTTTCCCGAACGCAGAAGAGGCGGTCAGATACGATGATCATCACTATCAGATCGGCAGCGGAAGCAGCAGGATCTCTGTCAGCACATCTTCCGGTGATATCCGTATCCGCTAATAGAAAACGGTCCATATCGCAAAGTAAAAAAAGCCGTCCGGCGCTCACTTATCCGGTGAGTCCGGAACGGCTTTTCATTTGCACAGGATTTTTAAGGTCTAATCTTTAGCCCAGTCTTTGGCGTATTCTACCGCCTTATGCCATTTGCGGATCCGTTCTTCACGTTTCTTCTCGTCGATATTCGGTACGAAGCTGCTGTCGATGCGCCAGATCTGACGGACTTCGTCGAGATCCTTGAATACGCCGACTGCCAGTCCGGCAAGATAAGCAGCTCCCATGGCGGTCGTTTCAACGAGCTTCGGACGGATGACTTCGACGTCCAGCAGATCGGCCTGTGTCTGCAGAAGGAGCTTATTGACAGAGGCTCCGCCGTCGACTTTCAGAGAACTCAGGCGGATGCCGGAATCGTTCTTCATAGCGTCGAATACATCGTATACCTGGTAGGCGATCGATTCGAGGGTCGCCCGGATGATGTGGTATTTATTGACGCCGCGGGTGATGCCGACGATCGTTCCGCGCGCGTACTGATCCCAGTACGGCGCGCCAAGGCCTGTGAAGGCAGGAACGACATAACAGCCGTTGGTATCCTTGACTTTGCCTGCCATGTATTCGCTGTCGGCCGCGGAATCGATCAGTTTCATCTCATCTCTGAGCCACTGGATCGCGGCGCCGGCAACGAAGATCGAACCTTCCAAAGCGTAATAGACTTTATCGTTGATG
The DNA here is from genome assembly GCA_017431225.1 of Erysipelotrichaceae bacterium. GTDB lineage: Bacteria > Bacillota_I > Bacilli_A > Erysipelotrichales > Erysipelotrichaceae > RGIG5669. The sequence continues at coordinate 81,429 of JAFRLM010000007.1, forward strand.
CCCCAGGCAATGGTCGTGACCAGTCCGTTGTTGGAATAGACTGGTTTTTCACCCGTATTCATCAGCAGGAAGCCGCCTGTGCCGTAGGTATTCTTCGCGTCGCCTTTGCGGAAGCAGGTCTGTCCGAAGAGCGCTGCCTGCTGGTCGCCGGCAGCGCCGCCGATCGCGACCGGAGAACCGAAATAGATCGCGTCACTGTAACCGTAGACACAGCTTGACGGCTTGACTTCCGGCAGCATGCTGCGGGGGATGTTGAACAGATCGAGCAGTTCCTGATCCCAGTCCAGGGTATGGATATTGAAGATCATCGTACGGCTGGCATTGGAATAGTCTGTCACATGGACCTTGCCTCTGGTCAGTTTGTAGATCAGCCAGGTATCGACCGTACCGAAAAGAAGTTCGCCTTTCTCGGCTTTTTCTCTGGCACCGTCGACATTGTCGAGCAGCCATTTGATCTTGGTCGCGGAGAAATAGGCGTCCAGGACGAGACCTGTCTTTTCGCGGATCATATCGACATAGCCGTCATTCTTGAGCTTATCGCAGTATGCGGAAGTACGGCGGCACTGCCATACGATCGCGTTGGCGATCGGTTCGCCTGTGTTCTTATCCCAGACGATCGTGGTCTCACGCTGGTTGGTGATGCCGATGGCGGAGATCTCCTCGCCGCTGATACCGATCTTGGTGGCGGCTTCGATCGCGACACCGAGCTGGGTCGACCAGATCTCGTTCGCGTCGTGTTCTACATAACCGGGTTTGGGGTAGATCTGCCGGAATTCCTTCTGGGCAACCGAACAGATCTCGCCTTTTTCATTGAAGATGATACAGCGGTTGCTGGTGGTGCCGGCATCAAGGGCCATGATGTAAGACATAGATTAATCCTCCTGCTGTTTATGGAAATTGAAGTAGAGATTGGTATCGACAAGCTCTTCGATGCCGTCGATCTCTGCATGATCACTGTATTGCCAGATGACGAATTCGTAATCGAGTCCGGGCAGATTGTTGTACTGGGCGAACCAGAGCGGATAATTCATGATGCGGTATAAGTCATAATAGCTTTCCGACCATGAGAGATTAGTATAGATCATCGGCGTACGGCCGTTTTCCTCGATCTTCTGACAGAAGGCGAGCGCGTTGTTGGTGCGCTGCTCCGCGTCGATCGCATCGATCCGGCTTTCCGCGTAATCGATATCCTCAAGGTCGTAGACGATCGGCAGATCGATCTGCTTGCCCCGGATATGTTCGAGAACGTAATAGGCTTCTTCCATCGCTTCCCGCTCATCGATCGCCTGTGAGAAGAAATAGACGCCGACCGGAAGACCGACTTCACGGGCGCCGTTATAGTATTCCTCGAACGCGGTATCCGCGTTCAGGAGTCCCTGTTCATAGCCGCGGTAACCGATCCTCAGGAAGACGAATTCCACACCGCTGTCCTTGACTTTCTGCCAGTCGATCTCGCCCTGGTGGGAGGAGACATCGATACCGTAGGCGGCATCGGGATAGACATAATGTCCGTTTTCTTCTCTCAGCAGAGAAAAATCGTAGGTGTGTTCCGTCAGTTCCTCCAGGGGTTCCTCCGGATCAAAATCAAAATTGTAATAAATACTGTTGAATACGTTCTGAATAAAAAAGAACAGCAGCATGACCAGAAGCCCGCCCAGCAGAAGATAGACGACGGCGCCTTCCTTGCCGAGCCAGCGCTGTAGGTTGAAACGTTTCTTTTTTCTCATGCCTCTTTGATCTCTTCGGCGTTCACCACGCCGTCCAGAACGCTGAGACGGATCATCCGGTTATCAAAGGAATACAGATCCATGACGACATCTGCTTCAGCATTGTAAGCCTGCCGGATCTCAAGGATGTCCTCCGAAGTCAGCTGCAGGGTCTCTTTGCTGTAGAGCTCGAAAATGGTGATGAACTTATGGGAATTCTTTACTTCCCGGGCATCAAAATCATAAAAAAGCGTCTTTGCCGGGTCCTTGAAGACCTCCGCACAAAGATCGTGTGAAAAAAGATGACGGATGAATCCGATATTGCCTTCTCTGTCCTTGGAGATTACGGTTGCTTTTATATATACGGTGACATCAAGAGGCAGTAAAGCCATGTCTTCGTCACCCGGCCTGAAATCGATCATCTGTCTCAGGGTCATGTTACTAACCAGCATTATTATTCCTCTTTTCCTGCTCTTATTGTACAATATCTAAGATGAGGTGAGAAAATGAAAAAATTATTAATCCTGCTTCTTACTGTACTGCTTCTGGCAGGCTGCCAGAGCAAAGCAAAGGTCGTGGAAGATCCGGCGGAAGGGCAGACTTACCTGACGGCGCTGAAAGAATGGACGCCGCGCGATAAGAATCCTGAAAGCACGGAAAATGATCCGGCATTCGAAGCTTTCCTGGACGAATACTTCAAGGAATCGATCGAGAAAGACTACATGAACATGCACTTCAATGTCGTCGACTACAAGGCTCTGGGACTGACCAAGCCGGAAGTGACACTGGGCACGATCGAGTATGGCACAGAAGGTGAAGACTACAAGGAAAACTACCAGGACTGCCTGGATACTCTCGAGAAGCTGAAAACATTCGATTTCAGCAAGCTTTCCTACCGTCAGCAGTATGACTATGAAGTCATTGAATACAGTATGTACGAAGGTCTGATCGACCTGATCTACGGCAAGTACTCGCTGCTGTTCCCGGAAAACGAACTGCCGAGCAATCTCGTAACGAACTTTACGGAATACTATTTCTATGACCAGGAATCCCTGGATGACTATCTCGTCCTCCTGGAGGATGTCGGCCGTTATATCGATGAGGCGATCGCCTACACCAAAGAACAGGCGAAAGAAGGTATCGCCATGTCCGATACCCAGCTCGCTGACTCCCTGGAATACATCAGCCGCTTCACATCCAAAGTGGATGATAACGAACTGATCAGCGTCTTCAACAACCGCGTGGATAACGAAGTCACTTTCCTGGACGACGCGCAGAAAGCCGAGTATAAGGAAAAGAACGCGCAGATCGTCAAGAATACGGTCATTCCGGCATACCAGAAAGCTGCTCAGGAAGTTGAGAAGCTGAAGGGCAAAGCCCGTGTCAGCGGTGACCAGCGCGGTATGGTCCATTATTCCAAGGGTTATGCGGAAGCGCAGTTCTTCTTACGCAACAGTGATAACCGTGACCTTGACGAAGTGATGGCAGTCATGGAGAAGGAACTGGAATACATCCTGAGTGACGAATTCATGATGTCCGCTTTGATCAATCCGACGGCGCTTGCGGAAGTTCAGAGCGTTTATACAAACGCAGCTTCCAACGAAGTGCTGGCTCTGGACACAGACGGAAAACTGAATTACCTGCAGGAACATCTGACAGCTATGTACCCGGCAAGCGAGAAAATGAGCTTCACCGCTTCTCCGCTGGATCCGTCCGTCGCTTCCGATTCGATCCTTGCCTACTATCTGACAGCACCGATCGATAACCTTGACCGCAACGTCGTCCGCACCAATCCGAATACACTGGGTGACGATCCGAGCGGCAGCTATACGACACTGTCCCACGAAGCTTTCCCGGGACACCTGTACCAGAATGTCTACTACTGGCGTACGAACCCGCATAAATTCCGCAGCAATATCGGCTTTACCGGTTATACGGAAGGATGGGCGATGCAGTCTGAATTGGACGCCTGGAACTGGGTCGGCTTTGAGACCGAAGAAGCAGCCAAGTATATGGGCGGTGACGCGGTATACGGTTATCTGCTGCAGAGTCTGATCGATATCGGTGTCAACTATAAGGGCTGGAACTGCAAAGAGCTGAAGGAATATGTCAACGCGCTCGATCTCGGTATCACACTGGATGATAATGGAGCGCAGAGCCTCTATGATGCAGTGGCGGATATGCCGGCAACGATCTGTTCGTACGGTTACGGTCTTGCCGCATTCATGGAGATCCGTCAGCAGACACAGGAACGTCTGGGTGACAGCTTTGATATCGTTGCGTATAACGAAAAAGCTATGCAGAACGGACCGGTATGCTTCCCGATGCTCCGCAAAGCAATGGAAGAATACAAATAGATCGCTGAAGACAAAGAAACACAAAACGGCCGGAAATCCGGCCGTTTTCCTATGAACAGAAGAGAAAAGGAAGAATATTATAATTTGGTACCGAAATATATTGACAAGGCTTTACGGATTTCGTATATTAACTTCGGTACCAAAATAAATTATTCAAAGGAGGTAGACAAAATGGAAAAGACATTAGATGAACTTTTATTCGACAAACTTATCCAGACCGTCCGCCCGCGTCATCACGGAGTCCATATGATGAGAAAGATGCACCACCCCGAAGGATTCCGTCCCGAAGGTCCCGGCAGAGGCTGCCGCGGGCTTGCAGAGGGCATGCAGGGAAAGCCCGAAGACATGAAGATGCATCGTCCGCATCCCTTCCAGCGCGAAAGGATCCTCGGGATCATCCTGGAAGCCGATGAAAAAGGTATGAGTCAGAAAGAGATCCTGGAACAGATCCACGTTAATCCGTCATCTCTCTCGGAGCTGATCGATAAACTGGAGGCAGACCGCTATGTGGAACGCATCGTCAATCCGGAAGACAAGCGTTCGACTCTGATCGTTCTGACCGAGAAGGGGAAGGCGAGAGCCTACGAAGCCAAAGATGAGCATCGTCAGCGCTGCGTCAGGATGTTTGCCGCTCTCGATGAGGAAGAAAAGAAACAGCTGCTTCAGCTTCTGAGCAAACTGGACCTCAGCGAAAAACCGGAAAACGAGTAGTTACACCATATCGTATTGAATAAGTTTCCACCCGGAAAAGGAGATCATGAGATCTCCTTTTCTTTTCGCCGGAGCATTTGGGATTGCCCGGAACAGATGATTCGTATAGAATACTTATCTGTGGGCAGTTCCCACCGTCAGTGGCAGCAACCTGACGTAAAACAAAATAAGGAGGAAAAAACTATGAACACCAAGACTCTGACCAGAGTCGCTCTCATCGCGGCAGTTTATACTGTTGTCTCGCTTGCTCTTGCCCCGTTCTCTTTCGGAAATATCCAGGTAAGGATCTCGGAAGCTCTTACGCTTCTGCCGCTGATCTACCAGCCGGCAATCGCCGGTGTTACCCTGGGATGCTTCCTGACGAACCTGATCGGAGCGCTGATGGGAGTCAATCCGACCGGATTGCTGGATGCGGTGATCGGTACCGCGGCGACATTCATCGCGGCGATGATCACCTGGCATTTCCGCAATAAAAAGGTCGCCGGACTGCCTTTGATCTCGATCCTGGCTCCGGTCGTCCTGAACTTCTTCTTCATCGGTGCGGAACTCGCTGTACTGATGATGCCGGAAAATGTGATCATGGGAACGCTGATCTTCGGCGCGGAAGTCGCTGTAGGCGAACTGATCTCTGTTGTGATTGGTTATTTCCTGGTCAAACTCCTGTCCGGTACAAAACTTTTTGCGGATTAAAAAAGATCAGTGATGTGGCACGCCACGTCGCTGATCTTTTTTGTTTGTTTGGAAATGGTATCAGCGGATCTGCCAGTCGATGGGGGATAAGCCGTTGGCTGTAAGATACTGATTTGTTTTTGAGAAATGATGGTTGCCGAAGAATCCGTAATGCGCGGAAAGCGGGCTCGGATGCGGGCTTTCCAGGATCAGATGTTTCGGATTGCTGAGCAGCTTTTTCTTTTCTCTCGCCGGTCTGCCCCAGAGCAGGAAAACGAGCGGCGCGTCTTTATGATCCAGTTCTTCGATGATCCGGTCTGTCAGTGTTTCCCAGCCGTGTTTTGCGTGGGAGAATGCCTGACCTTCGCGGACGGTAAGGACAGTATTCAGAAGGAGTACGCCCTGATCTGCCCAGTAGGTCAGATCTCCATGCTGCGGCATCTGACAGCCGCAGTCAGAGGCAAGCTCCTTATAGATATTGATCAGTGAAGGCGGTGCCGGCACTCCTCTGGGGACTGAGAAGGAAAGACCCATCGCCTGTCCTTTTTCGTGATAGGGATCCTGTCCCAGGATCACGACCTTGGTTGCAGCATAGGAAGTCCGGCGTAAAGCATTGTAAAGATATTTTGCCGGCGGAAAGACAGTCCGGGTGCGGTATTCCTCATCCAGAAAAGCCCGGAGCTGCTGATAATACGGAGCTGTGAATTCTGACTGCAGGACCTCGTCCCAGTCGTTGCCGATGATACGCATATACCCCAATTATAGGGGATTTTGCGTTATCATAAAAGCAAGAAGAGGAGACCTCGGTTTATGAAGATTTGTTTCGAAGATGGTTTCAACGGCCTGGTCAATATCGGCGACCAGAACATACGCATCGGTGCTGCGGGAGCCAAACCCTATGATTTTACTTTTGCGGCAGCAGCCTCCTGTTTCTACTCCACGGTCCTGACAAATGCGCCGAAATTCGGCGTCGAGATCGAAGCGGCGGAGCTGGAGATCAGTGGTGAAAAACGTACGGTGATCCCGACGACCCTCGAACATTTCGCGATCCACGCGAAGATCGTCTCCGACGCTCCGGAAGAGGATCTGAAGACCGTTGTCCGGGTCGCGGAAAAAGCATGCAGCATGCTGGAGACTCTGCGCCAGGTCGCCAAAGTCGAAGTGACCTTCGAAAAAGTGGAAAGACTCAGCAAGGATCCGATCGTTTATATGGAAGCGCCTGCCTGCGATCTTAAGAGTGGATCCTGCTAAAGGCAATCTCAATCAGCGGCATTTTGCGCTATACTTAATATATGAGCAGCAAGCATATTTTATGCATTGGTGAAGCATCCGTCGATTTTCTGTCTCAGCAGAAGGGTGTACCGTTAAGTGAGGTCAAAGAATATAAGAAGCGCCTTGCCGGCGAAGCGGAACTGGCAGTCAAGATCGCCAGACGCACCGGCAGCTGCGCTCTTTTAAGCAAGGTCGGGAACGACCGTTTCGGCAAGCTGATCCGCAGTTATCTGCAGAAAGAGAATGTGGATACCCGTTTCCTGTATGTCGATAAGGATAAGGATACGACAGTGTCTTTTACTGCGCTCGATGAGGATGGAAACTACGTGGAAAAGCAGTACCTTACCAGAGGCGCTGACCTGAACCTGCAGAGCCGGGAGATCGGTCTGCGCGTTCTGGAAAACGTCTCGCTCCTGCATTATGATTCCTATAGCATCCTTTCAGATAACTACCGGGCACTGTCCGCGATCTTGAGCTGGTCTTATAAGATGGACGCTTTCCGCGCTTTCTCTCTGGCAAACGATCTGGTCCTCAGAAACAAGAAAGACCGTGATCTGATCCGTTCCGTCCTGAATGTAACGGATCTCTTCTGCCTGAACGAGGATCAGCTGAAGTATCTGACCGGCCTCTGGTCACCGGATTTTGCCTGCGAGATGCTGTTCAGGGAGAATAATGAGCTGCGCGAGGTCCTTGTTGAAGAGGACGGCTATATCCATCTTTACTGCCGCGACGACCGTCACGAGCGGGTTCCGCTCGTAAAGGGCAGGGAAACCGACTTTCTGGCGGCATATCTGTCGCTTATCGCCGATGACCGCAAGGCAAACCGCTTCGGATTCCTGAAAGCAGCGGCCGTACTGATCAATTTCTGAGCAAAATTACATTTCTTGGGAAATAAAACAGCGGGTTTTCCCGCTGTTTTTTGTTGTTTCGGAAGGAAAAAGATGCTTTTTCCGGATAAAAAAAGAAACGCCGATGTACGTTGTTCTAATGGCATTTAAAAAAGTAGCTAAAAAAGCACATTTTCTCGCATTTTATGCTTGAAATTAAACATTGATTTGCATATAATAATCAAGCGCTCGCGAAGATATGGGAGGTTGCCGGCACGCCGATACCTGTGTGACTGCGTGATAACCGGGGAATTCACATGGAGTGAGTTATCGAAGCAATTCGATAGATGAAATGAAGGAGGAAGATTTCATGGCAAAGAATAACGTAAGAATCAAATTAAAAGCTTACGAACATCGTTCTCTTGATGTTGCGACTGAAAAGATCGTCAGAGCTGCAGAAGACGGTGGCGTTAAAAAAGTCATCGGCCCGATCCCGCTCCCGACTGAAAAGCAGATCGTTACCATCTTACGTTCACCGCACAAATACAAAGATTCGCGTGAACAGTTCGAAATTCGTACGCACAAGCGTCTCATCGAGATCATCGGCCCCAGCGCCAAGACAGTTGATGCCTTAACTCGTCTTGAACTGCCGAGCGGCGTTGATATCGAAATCAAACTTTAAAGAGTAGAAAGGTGACATCATGAAAGGAATACTTGGTAGAAAACTCGGTATGACTCAGGTGTTCGCTAATAACGGTACCTTAATCCCGGTCACTGTTATCGAATGCGAACCGAACGTCGTACTGCAGAAAAAAGAAGTAAAGACTGATGGCTATGATGCGATCCAGCTCGGTTTCGAAGACATCAAAGAAAACCGTCTGAACAAACCGGTCCTGGGCCACTTCAAAAAAGCAGGTGTCAGTCCGAAACGTTTCATCAAAGAAATCAGAGCTGATGAAATGATGAATCTCGAAGTTGGCCAGGAAGTTAAAGTTGATCTCTTTTCCGCTGGTGACATCGTCGATGTAACAGGCGTCAGCAAGGGTCATGGCTACACCGGCACGATCGCCCGCTATAACGCGCAGCGCGGACCGGTCTCCCACGGTGGATCTAAGAACATCCGCCACATCGGTTCCATGGCATCAACCGGGCGTAACAACGGTCGTATCGAAAAGAACACACCGATGCCGGGTCACGATGGTGTATACACAACCACCAACCAGAACCTGGAAGTCATTAAGGTCGATGCTGAACAGAACTACATTCTGGTCAAGGGCAACGTCCCGGGTCCGAAGAAGGGTCTGGTCATGATCAAGACAACCGCTAAACCTGTTAAACACGTTGCAGCCAAGGAACTGCTCGACAGAACCCCGGCTGAAGAGAAGGAGGCTTAATTCATGGCAAAATTTGATGTTTTTGATCTCGCAGCCAAAAAGGTTGGAGAAGTTGAATTAGCCGACAGTGTATTCGGAATCGAACCGAATAATCAGGCGATCTTCGATGCTGTTCTGTTACAGCAGGCATCCTGGCGTCAGGGTACTCATGACACCAAGAGCAGAAGCGAAGTTTCCGGCGGCGGCAAGAAGCCGTACCGTCAGAAGGGTACAGGCCGCGCTCGTCAGGGTTCCACGAGAGCTACTCAGTGGAGACACGGTGGCATCCCGTTCGGTCCGACACCGCGCAGCTACACATTCAAGCTCAACCGTAAGGTTCGCAGACTTGCATTAAGAAGTGCATTAAGCCTGAAAGCCAAGGAAGAGAACATCACCGTCCTGAACGGATTGACATTCGAAAACGCTAAGACAAAGGAATTCGTCAAGCTGCTCGATACATTCAATTTCGATCAGAAAGTCCTGTTCGTCATCGACGCTGAAGAAGATTTCGAAAATGCTTATCTGGCATCCCGCAACCTTCCGAAAGTTGAGATGGTAACCGTTGAAGGCTTAAACATCTTCGATCTGATGAATGCCGCAAAGCTGGTTGTCACAGAGGCAGCTGGTAAGAAATTAGGGGAGGTACTGGCCTAATGAGTAACGCAAGAGAATTGATCATTAAGCCTGTTGTTACCGAAAAGAGCTTAAAGATCCAGGAAGAAAACAACACTGTCGTCTTCGAAGTCGAAAAGAGCATGAACAAGATCCATGTAAAGCAGGCTATCGAAGAGATCTACAAAGTCAAGGTCGAGAGCGTTAACATCGTTAACACAAAGTCCAAGACAAAGAGAGTCGGACGTTACACCGGTAAGACTCATGCCTTCAAGAAGGCCTACATTAAATTAGCTGAAGGATCCAGCATCACGATCCTCGGCGACAAATAATCCTTATATATAGATAAGGAAAACTATCGGAAGAAAATGCGAATTCCGGATAATTGCATTAGGAGGAAAAACAATGGCGATTAAAAAGTATAAGCCAACGACTCCGGGCAGAAGAGGCATGACCGGTTTAACTTTCGAGGAGATCACAAAATCCACTCCTGAGAAAAGCTTAACAGTCAAGTTCTCCAAGACCGGCGGTCGTAACAATGCTGGTAAGATCACTGTCCGTCATCATGGCGGCGGTCACAAACAGCGCTATCGTATCGTTGATTTTAAACGTAACAAAGATAACATCCCGGCGAAGGTCGCTTCTATCGAATACGATCCGAACCGTAACGCTAACATCGCTCTTCTGAACTATGTCGATGGCGAAAAGCGTTATATCCTCGCTCCTCAGGGACTCACAGTCGGTATGACTGTTGTCTCCGGCGAGAAGACCGATATCAAGGTCGGTAATGCCTGCGAACTGCGCAACATGCCTGAAGGTACCATCGTTCACAACGTTGAACTGAAGCCGGGCAAGGGCGGTCAGCTGGCCAGAGCTGCTGGTGTCAGCGCTCAGATCCTCGGTATCGAAGACAAGTACGTCACTCTGCGTCTGGCAAGCGGCGAAGTCCGTAAGGTCCTCGCAAACTGCCGCGGTTCCATCGGTACAGTCGGCAATGGCGACTACAACCTGATCAACCTCGGTAAAGCCGGTCGTACAAGATGGCTCGGCATCCGTCCGACAGTCAGAGGTTCCGTCATGAACCCGGTCGACCACCCGCATGGTGGTGGTGAAGGCCGCGCTCCGGTAGGACGTAAATCACCTATGACACCTTGGGGCAAGAAAGCTATGGGTGTTAAGACACGTAAATCCAAGAATGCTTCCGACGCATTAATCGTCAGAAGAAGAAATGGTAAGTAACGGGAAGGAGAAAGAAAGATGAGTCGTAGTTTAAAGAAGGGCCCGTTCGTCGATGAACATCTGATGAAGAAAGTCGAAGAACTCAACAAGGCCAATAAAAAAGAAGTTATCAAGACTTGGTCACGTCGTTCAACTATTTTCCCGGCTTTCGTTGAACACACCTTCGCTGTTTACAACGGCAAGGAGCATGTACCGGTATATGTAACCGAGGTTATGGTCGGCCTTAAGCTGGGTGAATTCGTTCCGACACGTCGTTTCGGCGGTCACGGAGCAGATAAGAAGGCATAAGGAGGAAATAACATGGAAGTAAAAGCAACCGCAAAAACGGTCCGCATCTCTCCTCGCAGAACCCGCCTTGTGCTGGACCTGGTCAGAGGTAAAGATGTCAAGGAAGCATTAGCTATCCTGAAATTCACACCGAACCGTGCTGCAGAGATCATCACCAAAGTTGTTAAGTCCGCTGTTGCAAACGCAACACACAACTTCCAGCTTGATGAAGAAAAGCTCTACATTAAAGCGTGCTATGCAGACGAAGGAGTTACATTAAAGAGATTCCTTCCGCGCGCAAAAGGTTCTGCATCTGCGCTCAACAAACGCACCAGCCACATCACTGTTGTGGTTGAAGAAAGATAAGGAGGGAAACCATGGGTCAGAAAGTTAGTCCGGTAGGATTCAGAGTAGGCGTTATCCGCGACTGGGACAGCCGCTGGTATGCTGAAAAAGAATACGGCGATCTGCTTCAGGAAGACATCAAAGTCCGTAAGCTGATCGAAAAGGAATGCAATACCAAAGAATATATGGTCTCCCGCGTTGAGATCGAACGCAGTAAGAACCGTCTTAATCTCGTCATCCGCACAGCTCGTCCCGGTATGTTCATCGGTGCAGACGGCGCTAAGCTGGATGATCTGAAGAAAAAGGTCGCTAAGATCGCTGGTGAAAAACAGGTTGAAATCAGCGTAGTCGAAGTTGCCAACCCGGATCTCGATGCAACACTGGTTGCAAACAAGATCGCTAAGATGCTTGAAGAACGTCAGTCCTTCCGTACTGCTCAGAAGAAGACGATCCAGCAGACAATGCGCAGCGGCGCTAAAGGTATCAAAACCAAAGTCAGCGGTCGTTTAGGCGGTGCAGATATCGCCCGTGCAGAAGGCTATTCTGAAGGTGTCGTTCCGCTTCATACACTTCGTTCCGATATCGACTATGCATTAGCAGAAGCGATGACAACATACGGTATCCTGGGCGTTAAAGTCTGGATCTGCCGTGGTGAAGTCTTACCGGGCGAAATGGCTAAAGAACCGGAAAAACCGAAAAACACTCGCGACAATGGCCGTCGTTTCAACCGTCGTCCGCGTCGTGATGCTGCTCCGGCAGAAGCTCCGAAGGCTGCTCCGGCTGCAGCTGAAAAGAAGGAGGGTGAATAATTATGTTAATGCCAAAGCGTACTAAATATCGCCGTCCTCATCGTTTAAGCTATGAAGGTCTCTCCAAAGGCGGCACAGAAGTCGCGTTCGGAGAATACGGCCTGAAGGCTATGAGCGGTGCGTACATCTCTAACAACCAGATCGAGGCTGCCCGTGTTGCCATGACACGTTACATGAGCAGAACCGATAAAGTCTGGATCAAGATCTTCCCGCATCATGCAATCACCAAGAAGCCTCTGGAAGTCCGTATGGGTTCCGGTAAAGGTGCTCCTGAAGGATGGGTTGCTGTTGTTCAGAAGGGCAGAATCATGTTCGAAATCGCCGGCGTCAGCGAAGAGGTCGCTCGTGAAGCTTTCCGTCTCGCTAGCCACAAGCTGCCGGTCAAGTGCAAATTTGTCAAGAAAGGAGAGTCGCTGTGAATATAAGAGAAATCCGTGCAACATCTGATGCCGAACTCCTGAAAAAGGTTGAAGAAATGAAAGCGGAATTATTCGATCTTCGTTTTGAAAGAGCGACCGGTTCCATTGACAACCCAATGCGCATGCGCGAACTGAAAAAGTCTATCGCACGTATCAAGACTGTCTTAAAAGAAAGAGAAATGACAGCTAAGGAGGACTAATCGATGGAAAGAGAAACAAGCAGACGCGTATTACGCGGTAAAGTCGTATCCGATAAGATGGACAAATCCATCGTTGTCGAAGTAAGTACTTCAAAGAGTCATCCTCTCTATAAGAAAAAAGTAAAGGTCTCTCACCGTTACAAAGCACATGATGAAAACAATGAAGCCAAGGTCGGCGACATCGTTGTAATCATGGAGACAAGACCTTTAAGTGCTCAGAAGCACTTCCGCCTTGTAGAGATTGTTGAAAAAGCCGTTATTCTTTAGTGGAGGTATAAAACATGATTATCAATGAAACAAGATTAAATGTTGCAGATAATACCGGTGCTAAGGAATTACTGGTCATTCGCTGCTTAGGCGGATCTCACAGAAGAAGCTCCAATATCGGCGACATCGTCGTCTGTGCAGTTAAGGAAGCTGCTCCAGGCGGAAACGTTAAGAAGAGCCAGGTCGTCAAGGCTGTTATCGTACGTTCCAAGTATGGTGTCAACCGTGCGAACGGTTCCCACATCCGTTTCGATGACAACGCTGCTGTCATCATCAAAGAAGATCTGACACCTGTCGGAACCCGTATTTTCGGACCTGTTGCAAGAGAACTTCGTGATAAAGGCTTCATGAAGATCGTCTCCCTGGCTCCGGAAGTACTTTAAGGAGGACAAACCATGAAAATCAAAAAAGGCGATAAAGTAAAAGTTATTGCAGGTAATGATAAGGGTACAGTTGCTGAAGTAACTGCTGTCTTCCCGTCAAAGAACAAAGTCATCGTTGAAGGCGTCAACATCGCCAAGAAAGCTTTAAAGCCCACCCAGGAAAATCCGGATGGCGGAATCGTCAATAAGGAAATGCCGATCGATGCCAGCAATGTCATGGTATACGACAGCAAGTCCAAACAGGCTTCCAGAGTCGGCTACAAAGTCGAAAAAGGCAACAAGGTCCGCGTCTACAAGAAGACTGGCGCTGAGATCAAGGGAGGTAAGAAGTAATGAACCGCTTACAGGAAAGATATAACACCGAGATCAAGGAAAACCTGATCAAACAGTTCAATTACACTTCTCCGATGCAGTGCCCGAGACTCGAGAAGATCGTTATCAACCTCGGCGTCGGTGATGCAATCGCTAACCCGAAAGCTCTGGAAGATGCAGTCGCTGAGTTAACAGCTTTATCCGGTCAGAAACCGGTCATCACAAAAGCTAAGAAGTCCGTCGCGAACTTCAAGCTGCGTGAAGGCATGGAGATCGGCTGCAAAGTCACTCTCCGTAAGGAAAGAATGTATGAATTCTTCGATAAGCTGGTTTCGATCGCTCTCCCGCGTGTACGTGACTTCCGTGGTGTTTCCACAACCGCTTTTGACGGAAGAGGCAACTACACATTAGGCGTTAAAGAACAGATCATCTTCCCGGAGATCCAGTATGACAAAGTCAACAAGGTCAGAGGTATGGATATCGTTATCGTTACAAGCGCCAACACAAACGAAGAAGCATTTGCCTTATTAAAGGAAATGGGCATGCCGTTCGCAAAACAGTAAGGAGGACTGAGAGACTATGGCAAAGACATCAATGAAGATTAAAGCACATCGTCCGCAGAAGTTCTCCGCTCGTGAATACACACGCTGTGAACGCTGCGGTCGTCCGCATTCCGTTTTAAGAAAGTATAAGCTCTGCCGTATCTGCTTCCGTGAACTGGCTTACAAGGGCCAGATCCCGGGTGTCAAGAAGGCAAGCTGGTAAGAAGAAGGAGGAAAGCAAAATGATGAATATGACAGATCCGATTGCGGATATGCTGACAAGAGTCCGCAACGCCTTACATGCTGACCTTCCGACAGTCGAAGTACCAGCAAGCAAGGTAAAGTGCGAAATCGCACGTATCTTAAAGGAAGAGAATTACATCTCTGACTATTCCGTAGAAGGCGAAACAGCCAAGGACAAGAAGATCGTTATCACATTAAAGTATGCTGACAATCAGAAGGTCATCTCCGGAATCAAGCGTATCTCCAAGCCGGGCTTACGCGTTTACGCAAAAGCTGACGCAGTACCGCGTGTATTAAACGGTCTGGGAATCGCAATCATTTCCACCTCTCACGGTCTGATGACTGACCGCGATGCCCGTAAGAAACAATTAGGCGGCGAAGTAGTCGCTTACGTCTGGTAATTAAAAGGAGAAATCAATGTCACGTATCGGTAACAAAACGATTACCATTCCTGCCGGAGTCGAATTCACTGTCTCCGACAGAAATGAGGTGACGATAAAAGGTCCTAAGGGAACCTTAACGCGTCAGTTCAGCCCTCTGATCGAGATCAAAAATGAGGGTGGCACGATTCAGTGTGTCCGTGCCAATGAAGAAAAACACACAAAACAGTTACACGGAACAACACGTGCTCTGTTAAACAACATGATCGTCGGTGTAACTGAAGGTTACTCCAAAGATCTGATCGTTGAAGGTATTGGTTACAACGCTCAGATGCAGGGTAACAAGCTCGTTATGCGTCTGGGTTTCTCCCATCAGATCGAATACACAGTCGAAGACGGCGTCAAAGTTGAATGCCCGAAGCCGACTGCAATCAAGATCTCCGGCATCGACAAGCAGAGAGTCGGTGAAGTAGCAGCTAATATCCGCGCATTCCGTAAGCCGGAACCGTACAAGGGCAAGGGTATTCGCTATGCTGATGAGATCGTTCGTCGTAAGGAAGGCAAGACTGCCGGTAAATAGTGGGAAAGGAGTAAAACATGTTAAAAAAGATTTCTAAGAATGCAGAAAGACAAAGAAGACATGCACGTATCCGTAAAAAGATCAGTGGAACAGCATCCTGCCCACGCCTGAATGTCTTCCGTTCCAATAAACACATCGCATGCCAGGTCATCGATGATGTTGCCGGAAAAACACTGGTTGCATGCTCCTCCAAAGAGCTTGGCCTTGAAATCGGCAGCAACATCAACGCTGCAGTTGAAGTAGGCAAGAAGATCGCTGAACGCGCTTTAGCAGCAAACATCGACACCGTCGTATTTGACCGTGGCGGTTACATCTATCACGGCAGAGTCAAGGCTCTGGCTGACGCGGCAAGAGAAGCCGGCTTGAAGTTCTAGGAGGAAACAATGGACGAGAATAAAGTTGAAGCAGTTGAAGAAAAAACTGTAACTCCGGAAGCTGCAGCCGCTCCGGAAGCTGCTGAACAGGCACCCCGCGGAAACCGTCGCGATAACCGCAACCGCGGTCCGCGCCGTAACAACCCGCGTTTCGCTCGTGAACAGAAGGAATTCGAAGAGAGAGTCGTTAAGATCTCCCGCGTTTCCAAGACTGTCAAGGGTGGACGTAAGATGCGTTTCTCCGCACTGGTCGTTATCGGTGACCGCAAGGGCAGAGTAGGCTATGGCCTCGGAAAAGCAAACGAAGTACCGGATGCTATCCGTAAAGCTCTGGATGATGCAAGAAAGAATGTTGTAAGAGTTCCGCTCGTAAACGGAAACCGTACTATCCCGCATACAGTTATCGGCACATATGGTGCAGGTGAAGTCATTCTTCGCCCGGCATCAGAAGGTACCGGTGTCGTTGCCGGCGGTACTGTCCGTGCAGTCATGGAACTCGCTGGTGTAACTGACGTCTTAGGCAAATGCCTGGGCAGCCGTACACCGATCAACGCAGTCCGTGCAACAATGGAAGCTGTCAAACAGTTAAAGACAGTCAACAGCGTCGCTAAGCTGCGTGAGAAGAAAGTTGAAGAGATTCGTTAAGGGAGGTGCGAACAATGAAATTAGAAGAATTAAAAGCTAATCCGGGCGCACGTAAAGACGTGAAACGAATCGGCCGCGGTCAGGGTTCCGGTAACGGCAAGACTGCAGGCAAAGGTCAGAAGGGTCAGCTCTCCCGTTCCGGCGGCGGTAAGGGTCCGGGATTCGAAGGCGGCCAGACTCCGATCTACAAGAGCATCCCGAAGCGCGGTTTCACTAACATCAACCGCAAGGAATACGCTATCGTCAATCTTTCCGATCTCAACCGTTTCGAGGACGGCGTAACTGTTACTCCGGAACTCTTAAAGGAAAGCGGTCTGGTAAAGAAAGAGTTAGCTGGTATCAAGATTTTAGGCAACGGCACTCTGGAAAAGAAAGTTTCCGTCGTTTGCCACAAGATCTCTTCCTCTGCCAAAGAGGCAATCGAAAAGGCGGGCGGAACAGTAGAGGTGCTGTAAGATGGTATCGATCTTCGCCGATTTTATAAAAAACAGGGACATCCGCAAGCGGATCCTGTTTACCCTGATGATGCTGTTTATCTTCCGTCTCGGAGCTGCGATTCCGGCTCCGGGCATCAATGATACAGTCATCAAACTCGGGGCAAACAGCCTGATCTACATGATGAACCTGTTGGGAGGTGGCGCCATCGAACAGATGTCGATCTTCTCTCTTGGTGTCGGCCCCTACATCAATGCCAGCATCATCATCCAGCTTCTGAGTATGGATATCATTCCGCCTCTCGCTGAGATGACTAAAAATGGTAAGAAAGGCAGAGAACAGATCGACCGTATCACCCGTTACCTGGCTGTCGTCATGGCACTGGTACAGGGTTACTTCATCGTTCAGCTGCTTTCGAACCAGTACGGAGTTGTTGATAATCCGAGCCCGATCAACTATCTTTATATCTCCGTGATCTTCACAGCCGGTACAATGTTCCTGCTGTGGATCGGCGATCAGATCACTTCCAAGGGTGTCGGCAACGGTGTATCCATGATCATCTTTGCCGGTATCGTTGCGAATATCCCGACGAACTTCCGTGTTGTCTACCAGACACTGATCACGGATGCGGCGGGAGCGAAAGGATGGGCATCCTTCATCGCGTATCTGATCATGTACATTGCGATCATCGTCCTGGTCATTGTAATGGACACTTCTGAAAGAAGAATCCCGATTCAGTACAGCACAGGCAAGACGATCAACCGGACAAAGGGTGACCTTAACCATTTACCGTTAAAGATCAACTCCGCATCCGTTCTTCCGGTCATCTTCACCGGTGCCCTGATCCAGGGTCCGCAGATCATTGCGTCCTGGGTCAACCAGTCTGCATACGCATGGCTGTCTGATTTCTTCGATTTCTCCAAACCGTATGTCCTGGTGATCTATGCGGTCCTCGTCATCCTGTTTACCTTCTTCTACACCAACGTTACCGTTGATCCGGAGAAGATCGCAGAGAATCTCGGCAAGGACAACACATACATCCCCGGTGTCAGACCCGGTAAGGAAACTGTCGAATACATCAGCAAAGTACTGAACCGCATCACCGTCTTAGGCGCACTGCTGCTCGCATTCATCGCTGTCCTGCCTTACATCGTTTCCATGGCTACCGGCCTCCCGGTCAGCGCAGCTCTGGGCGGAACCGGTATCATCATCGTTGTCGGTGTCGCTCTTGAAACGATCAAGACATTAAAAGGTCAGCTCACAACAAAGCAGTATCACAGTTTTGTAGGAAGATAGAGGAAGCATAAATGAATATACTCATTATTGGTGCTCCCGGAACCGGCAAGGGAACGATGTCCGAAAAGCTCATCGAGAAATACGGCATCGTTCACGTATCCACCGGCGATATGCTTCGGGAGAGTGTGAAAAACGGTACTGAAGTCGGCAAAAAAGCCCATGGCTACATGGAACGCGGCGAACTTGTCCCGGATGAAGTTATCCATGATATCATCCTTGAGCGCTTCGCGCAGAAGGATATGGATAACGGTATCCTGATGGACGGCTATCCGCGTACACTGGCACAGGCAGAGGATCTTGATTCGATCCTTGCTTCCCTGGGCAAGAAAGTTGACTGCGTTCTGAATCTTGAACTCGATGAAAAGATCCTGATTGAACGCATCACCGGCAGACGTACATGCCCGAATTGCAAAGCAATCTATCACATCAAGAACATGCCTCCAAAAGTCGAAGGCGTATGTGATATCTGTGGCAGTCAGCTGGTAACCAGAAAGGACGACACCGTTGAGAGCTTACGGGTCCGTCTGGATGCCTACCACGAATCGACCAAGGATGTAATCGGCTACTACGCGAATAAGGGTATCGTAAAGACCATCAATGCTGATCAGAGCGTTGAAAAGGTATTTGCCGATATCGTTGAAGCGTTAGGAGAATGTGATGATTAGTCTTCGTTCTCCCCGCGAAGTAGCGTTAATGAAAAAGGCGGGCGCAACTGTTGCCTATGTCCTGAATCACATCGGAGAGTATATTAAACCCGGAGTCAGCACCTACGAAGTAGACCGTATCGCAGAAGAAATGATCTACTCCCGCGGATGCAAACCGAACTTCAAGGGTTACGAGGGATTCCCCTGCGCCAGCTGTATCTCGGTCAACGAGATGCTGGTGCACGGGATCCCTTCCAAAGATATTATTCTCAAGAACGGGGACATCGTTACGGTTGACGTCGGCGCCGACTATAAAGGCTATCAGGGCGATGGCGCCTGGACCTTCACAGTCGGAGAAGTCACAGATCCGAAAGTTCTCGAACTGATGGAAGTGACGAAAGAAGCTCTGTATTTAGGAATTGAGCAAGTTAAACCGGGCAACAGAGTCGGTGATATCTCTCATGCTATCCAGACTTATGTTGAAGCGCACGGTTTCTCCCTGCCTGCGGAATACACAGGACACGGGATCGGAACCGACATGCATGAAGACCCGGCGATCCCGAATGTCGGAAGACCGCATACCATGGAACTTCTCAGAAAAGACATGTGTATCTGTATTGAACCTATGGTCTTCATGGGAAAACCGCATTGCCGCACCTTGAGCGACGGCTGGACGGTCGTATCCCGTGACGGCTCATGGGCCGCCCATTATGAACATGAACTTCATATCACAGCGGAAGGCTGCGAGATTCTGACGAAAGAGGAGGAAGATTAGTTGGCAAAACAGGATGTCATCGAAATCGGCGGAGAGATCATCGACGCTCTGCCGAATGCTCAATTTAAAGTGAAACTCGAAAACGGCGCAGAAATTTTAGCCCACGTTTCCGGTAAAATCCGTATGCATTACATTCGCATTTTACCGGGTGACCATGTGACCGTTGAGCTTTCACCCTACGATCTAACACGTGGACGAATCACTTATCGTTTCAAGTAATCGAGGAGGAAAAACGATGAAAGTAAGACCAAGCGTCAAACCGATCTGCGACAAGTGTCGCGTTATCAAGCGCAAAGGCCGTGTCATGGTCATTTGCGAAAACCCGAAACACAAACAGAGACAGGGATAGGGAGGAGACAAAATGGCTCGTATTGCAGGAGTAGATATTCCAAATAATAAACGTGTTGTTGTGGCACTGACCTATATCTATGGTGTCGGTCCGACAACTGCGGCTAAAGTTCTGGCTGAAAACAACATCAGCGAAGACATCCGCGTTAAGGATCTGACCGATGATCAGGTCAACGCGATCCGTAAAACACTGGATCAGTATAAATTAGAGGGTGACCTCAAACGTGAAGTTCAGTTAAACATCAAGCGTCTGATGGAAATCGGCTGCTACCGTGGCATGCGCCATCGTAAAGGCCTGCCGGTAAGAGGTCAGCGCACAAAGACAAACGCAAGAACCCGCAAAGGACCGCGTCGTACCGTTGCGAACAAGAAGAAGTAAGGATAGGAGGGTAAACCATGGCTAAAGCGAAAGTTAAAGTAGCACGTAAAAAGCGTGTAAAGAAGAATATTCTCAAAGGCGTTGCTCATATCCATTCCACCTTCAACAACACGATCGTATCCATCACGGATGAAGCAGGAAACGTTATTTCCTGGAGCTCCGCAGGTGCGTTAGGTTACAAGGGTTCCCGTAAGTCCACACCTTATGCCGCTCAGATGGTTTCTGAAGCAGCAGGTAAAACCGCAATGGATCATGGCATGAAGACCGTCGAAGTAAACGTCAAGGGTCCGGGTCCGGGCAGAGAAGCAGCTATCCGTGCGCTTCAGGTTGCCGGCCTTGAGATCACAGCCATCAACGACGTCACGCCGATCCCGCATAACGGCTGCCGTCCACCAAAGAAACCTAGAGGCTAAGGAGGACTACAATGCAGAAATTTGAACGCCCAAAATATAGAATCGAACAGCTCGAGGAACAAAACAACTACGGTAAGTTTATCGTTTCTCCGCTCGAACGCGGTTTCGGTACAACAGTTGGCAATGCGCTGCGCAGAGTCATGCTGTCATCCTTACCGGGTGGTGCGGTCTATTCTGTGAAGATCGATGGCGTTTTCCATGAATTCACATCCATCAAGGGCGTGAAGGAAGATGTCACATTAATCATCTTAAATATCAAAAACCTGATCCTGAAGATCAGCGGTGAAGAATCCTACAGCTTACGTATCAATGCGAACGGTCCGTGCACCGTTACCGCAGGCGACATCATGTGCCCGGCCGGTGTTGAAGTACTCAACCCGGAACTCGAGATCGCACACCTGGACAAAGGCGGCGTCCTCGATATCGAAATGAAGGCAAAGAACGGCAGAGGCTATGTCTCCGCTGATGAAAACAAGCGCCTTTATCAGAACTCTTCCCAGGGTATCGGCACGATCTTCACTGACTCGATCTATACGCCGGTTGTCAGAATGAACTACGAAGTCGAAGCTACACGTGTTGGCCAGAGCGCTAAATACGATGAGCTGACACTCGAAGTCTGGACAAACGGTTCGATCAAACCGGAAGAAGGCATCAGCATGGCTTCCAAGATCCTGGCTGACCATTTCTCCCTGCTGACAGTCCTCGACGAGGAAGTCGTCAGCACAGAATCCGTCATGAAGGATTATGTCCATGAAAAGAATGCCAAGACAATCAATATGTCTATCGAAGATCTCGATCTGACTGTCCGCAGCTACAACTGCTTAAAGAGAGCAGGTATCAGTACAGTCGAAGAGTTAACATCGAAGACAGAAGAAGAGATGATCAGAGTACGCAATCTCGGAAAGAAATCGTTGAAGGAAGTCAAGGAAAAACTGAATGATCTCGGCTTGAACTTCCGTCAGTTTGAATAAGGAGGAAAGAAAATGCAGAATCGTAAATTAGGACGTACATCCGATCATCGTAAAGCATTACTCCGCAATCAGGCCACAGCACTCATTCTGAACGGCAAGATTGAAACGACTGAAATGAAAGCCATGGAGCTTCGCTCGGTTGTTGACGGATTGATCACGATCGCAAAAGCGGATGATCTCAACGCAAGACGCAGAGCAGCCGCTTATCTGTTCGATTCCAAGAACAAGGAAGGCAAGACTGCTTTACAGGTGCTCTTCGAAGAAGTAGCTCCGAAGTATAAAGATCGTAAGGGCGGCTATACCCGCGTCACCAAGCTCGGTCAGCGTCGTGGTGACAGCGCTGAAGTTGCCAGAATCGAATTAATCTAATTATTCGGAAACAAATCAATAAAGCAACCGCATCAGCGGTTGCTTTTTGTATGATCAGGCGGATAAATCAAAAGACAGCCTTTCACAGGCCGTCTTTTATCATTGTTCCTTATTTCTTGATGAACTGTTCAACGTTGAGCACGAAGATCGTGGCGCCGCCGACCGTTACTTCGATCGGGAAAGAATCGAATCTGCCCATATCGTAGGAAATGGTTGAAGGAACGACCTCTGTTCTTCTTGAGGATTCCTGGCCGATGATCTCGATCGCATGGTCCACTTTTTCATCATCGGTTCCGATGATCAGGGTTGTATTTCCGGCCTGCAGGAAACCGCCGGTCGTTGCCAGACGGGTGACCTGGTATCTTTCGGCGTTCAAAGCAGTTGTTACGGACGAGGCATCATCATTTGATACAATTGCCATTATCAGTTTCATGGTTTGCCCTCCTTAAAGCTATTTTACCATAAATCCCTCTGCTTATATCTTCCTTGTCCTAAGAGAAATAGGTATAATAAATTGGCATGAAAGAAATTGTAAAGACTCTTCTGGCATTGCTGGCAGGCAACCTGCTGCTTGCCTTTTCCGTATCCGCCTTCGTCCTGCCCTATGACATCCTTTCCGGCGGTGTAGCCGGAATCGCGGTCCTGGTAAAACCATTCACATCGATCAGCGAGAATACGATCATCACCGTTCTGGTCATTTCGCTGTTTCTTGTCGGATGGGCTTTTCTGGGAAAAAAGTTTGCAGTCACGACGATCATGTCTTCCATTCTTTATCCGGCATATCTTCTGCTGCTGGATAACCATCTGCAGCCCGTGGAAGTCGATCCGCTGCTGGCGTCGGTCTTCGGCGGTCTGATCGCGGGCGCGGGGATCGGCCTCGTCATGAAGGTCGGTGCAAGCACCGGCGGCATGGACATCCCGCCGCTGATCCTGCAGAAATATCTCGGATTCGATCTCGGCAAAAGCGTCATGGCGATCGATGCTCTGACCGTCATTGCCGGTCTCTGGATCTATGACCTGCAGCATGTGCTGATCGGTCTGATCTATGTCTACGCAAGCGGGATCATGATTTCCAAAGCCCTCACTTTCGGACTGGTCGAATCGATGTCGGTCCAGATCATCACCGAAAAAAACGAGGAACTGCTTCCTCTGATCCAGGAGAAAATGGAGAGGGGCGTTACCCTCATTCACGCAGAGGGCGGCTACCTTCATCAGCAGAACAACGTGCTTCTGGTCGTGATCTCCAAACATCAGTATCAGTCGCTGGTGAACCTGATCCGTGAGATCGATCCGTCAGCCTTCGTGATCATCTCCGATGTCAAGGAAGTGCAGGGAAACGGTTTCACCTACGGGACGCGGATATGATATGATTAATTAATGGTGATAGTATGATTAAAATTGAAAATGCATCCAAAACATATAAAAACGGAACACATGCCCTCAGCAATATTTCCCTCGAGATCAGAGACGGGGAATTTGTTTATATCATCGGGCCGACCGGTTCCGGTAAGAGTACGCTGATCAAGCTTCTGAACGGCGAGGAAGTGCCGAGCTCCGGCACAGTGCTGGTAAATGATATCAATGTCGGCAAGCTGCGTCATTCCAAAGTCCCGGTCTACCGCCGCAATATCGGCGTCGTCTTCCAGGACTACCGTCTGCTTCCGCGCAAGACCGTTTTTGAAAACGTTGCTTACGCCATGGAAGTCGTTGACGCGCCGCGCGATACTCTGCGTAAGCGTGTCCGCGAAGTCCTGAAACTCGTTGACGTCGCAGACAAATCCAATGTCTTCCCGGCAGAACTCTCCGGTGGTCAGCAGCAGCGTGTCGCGATCGCCAGAGCGATCGCCAACAAGCCTTCGATCCTGATCGCCGACGAGCCGACCGGCAACCTGGACCCGAAGAAGAGTGAGGAGATCATCCGTCTCCTTGAAAAGATCAATCAGGAGGAAAAAACAACGATTTTGATCGTTACCCATGATATTGAGATCGTCCGTCGTCATCCCAAACGCACGATCGCGATCGATAGCGGACATATTAAGGCAGATCTGGCCGCTGGAGGTAGTATCTGATGTTTCGCCGTTTAGGACGCCATATTAAAGAAGGTTTTCTGGGAGTCGGCCGTCACTTCGGCATGGCTCTCTCCAGTTCTACTGCTGTTGCGATTACCCTGACACTGATCGGGGTCTTTATGGTTCTGACCTATAACCTCGTTTTGATGACAAATACGATCGAGAGCTCGATCTCGCTGTCCGCACTGATCGAATACGATTCCGGAGATCAGGTCAATCTGCAGCGTATCGAAAACGAGATCAAAGCGGTCAACGGTGTTTCTTCCGTTACCTTCCACAGTAAGGAAGAGGAATTTGATTTCTATGTCAATTCCAACACCGACCCGGAGCTGAAAGAATTCTACGAAGCTTACCGCGATGAGAACCCGTTCCGTGACGCATTCATCATCACGATCAACGACGGAACGATGCTGCAGGAAGTCACCAAGAACGTTGAGGCGATCAACGGTGTGCACCAGGTCTACGACGGCGGTGCCAACACCTATAAACTGGTCGATGTTCTGGAGAATATCCGTCTTTTCGGCGGTATCCTCGTCATCGCTTTAGGAGTTCTCGCCATTTATCTTGTCTATAACACGATCCACATCACCATCGATAACCGTAAGGATGAGATCTGGATCATGCGTAACGTCGGCGCGAAGAACGGCTATATCCGTGCTCCGTTCCTGGTCGAAGGTATCATCATCGGTTTTTCCGGTTCGATCGTTCCGATCCTGATCATCGGCGGCCTTTACTATTATCTTTATAACGCTCTGCAGGGAACTCTGTTCGGAAGCTTCGCACTCGTTCCGCCGTTCCCGTTCCTGTACTACCTGGCTGCCGTTCTGGCAGGAACAGGTATCCTGGTCGGTTTCATCGGTTCTTATATCTCCGTCTGCAAGTATCTGAGGATCCGCCGATGAAGAAGATCAGCATTCTGCTCTGCATCCTGTTCGCTCTTTTATGCCTCTCACCCAGTGAGATCCTTTTGGCTGAAGACAACTACGATGATTCGGATTACTGGCTGACACACTGCAGCTATGACAGTGAATACCATGATTCCGAGGAATGCGATGCTTACCGGCAGTATCTTGAGGATAAAAAGAAAAACACCAACAGCACGATCAGCGAGCTGAAGGCAAGAAAAGAAAATATCGGCGCCGATCTCGATGAGGCGCTTGAATACGCCAAGGATTACGCCAATCTGGCGGCACAGTACGAAAGCGAGATCCAGACTCTGCGCGTTCAGATCAAGGACCTGAACGACCAGATCGATCAGCTGACCCTGGAGATCGAATCCAACCGCGCGCTCGTCGAAGCGCTGAATGAAAGAGTTCTTTCCCGTATGCGCAACGCGCAGGGAACGATGCATTTCAATCCGCAGCTCGACTTCATTCTCGGTTCCAAGAGTTTTGATGAGCTGAACCGCCGTTCCTATGGCGTTCAGGCGATCATGCAGAAGGATAAGGAAGACCGTAACGAACTTCTCGGCGTCATCAAGAAACTGGAAGAAGACGAGAAGAAACTGGAAGAATCCAAAGTCAAGCTCGACGAGGATATGCGTGCATTGGAAGACAAACAGGCAGAACTCTATGCCTGGGAAGAATACTACCGTGCTGTTGCCCAGGAATTCCAGGCACAGTATGACGAGATCATGTCCCAGATCGAAGAGATGCAGGCGAGCTATGCTGAACTTGCCAGCATGATCAACCTGACCGGTATGGGCACATCCGCCTATCTGGCTTCCCCGGTCCCGGGAGCCGGACTCAGTGCCGGTACCTGGTATTATCCGTCCAGTTTCGGCGGCGGCGTTCACCTTGGCGCGGACTTTGCGGTCGGCAGAGGCACGAACATCTATTCCCCGGCGAACGGTGTCATCCTTGTATCCTCTGATGGATGCGGTGACGGCTGGCTGGGCAACTCCTGCTCCGGTAACGGCGGCGGTGTCGCTTACGGCGGCAACCAGGTCACGATGATGGTCGCGGCGGACGGCAGTGTATTTGGCGTCATCATGTTCCATATGTTGTACGGTTCCCCGGCTGCGGTAGGTCCGATCGAACAGGGCCAGTATGTTGGCCGTGTCGGCAGCAGCGGCAACTCGACCGGTGCCCACTGTCATGTTGAATTATTCTATCTTGGTCCGGGTGATATCACCGATATCCAGGAAGACTATATGTACCGCTCCTATTCCCAGTCCTTCAACTGCGGCTGGGGCTCCTATGCTCTGAACCGGCTTTGTGAGAACGGCGTCGGCGCGCCGTGCCGTCTGAAACCGGAAAACTATTTTGGCTGATTATGGAAGAGAAGAAGATCGTCTATAAGCTCGAAAAACACGAGCTCGCAAGTGAACGAAAAGAGAGAAAGGAACGCAATCTCAGGCGTCTCCTTTTTGTTGCGATATGTATTCTCTGTATCTGGGTCGGTTTCTCGCTCGGCTACCTTTTCAACCGTGCCGGCGGCGCTGAGCCGCAGGACATCACGGCGAACCAGAAAATGGAACAGATCAAAGGCTACATGGAGTCCTTCTGGCTCTATGCCAATGATTATGAGGATCTCGATGAGACGCTTTCTGACAAGGCTTTCTACGGAATGACCAGTTTCGACTATGACCCCTATACGACGTATATGAGCGCGGAGGAACTGGATGAGTTCTCCAGCGGTATCAACCTCAATGTCGTCGGTATCGGCATCAGCTACGCCAAATACGCCGGTGTGCCGACTGTCTTAAGAGTCTTCAAGGATGCGCCGGCAGAAAAGGCGGGTATCCAGGAAGGTGACCAGCTGATCAAGGTCGACGGTGTCGATGTGATCGATAAGACTACAGACGAGATCCGGGAAATGGTGCTTGGTGAAGAAGGCACGAACGTGACCATCACGATCCGCCGTGAAGGCGAGGAGATGGATCTTGATATCACCCGTGCCGAAGTTGACGTAACGGTCTTTGCGGAAGCGGTCGACGATGTGGTCGTCCTGAGCATCTACAGCTTCGGTGATCACAGCTTTGAGGAAGTACGTCATTATCTCGACGCGTATCCGGATTATGAGAAACTGATCATCGATCTGCGTGACAACGGCGGTGGTTACCAGACCGCGGTCGAAGATATCGCGTCCCTGTTCTTAAAAGAGGGTTCTGTCGTCATGAAACTCATCTACGGTGACGGCAGTGAGAATATCTCCAGAACTTCGGGAGATGTCTGCTATGACAACTTCAAGAAGATCATCATCCTGACCAACGGCAACACCGCCAGCGCGTCAGAAGTTCTGACACTGGCGCTCCGTGAGCAGCACCCCAACGCGACCATCATGGGAACGACGACCTACGGAAAAGGAGTCGTACAGACGACTGTTTCGATCCGTGACGGTTCGGCGCTGAAGATCACCACCAGCAAATGGCTGAGCTCCAAGGACGTCTGGATCAACGGCGAGGGCATCAAACCGGATGTCGAAGTTCGTCAGGACGATGTCATCTACATGAATTACGACGAGTTCCCGGAAGGAAAGGAATTCGACGCGGATCAGGTAGACCACGTCATCAAGGTCGCGGAAGCGGGCCTGAAATATCTCGACTATGAAGTCGAAAGAACAGACGGTTACTTCCCGGAATCGCTGAAGGCGACGATCGCACAGTACCAGCAGGAACATGATCTCGAAGTCACCTCAACACTGAACGCCGAGACATACGAAGCGATCATCTCCGGTATCGTCCGCGAATGGAACTTCAATAAGGACAAAGACTATCAGATGAACGCGGCCCTTGAGGCAATGCGTGAGCAGCCGTGATACGGCTGCTTTTTCTTTCTCCCGGCCGGCGTCAGAAGGGCTGTAAGGCCCGGCTTGATGTATAATGATAACATGGAAAGTCTGTTTAAACTGAAAGCTGATTTCAAGCCCACCGGCGACCAGCCGGAGGCGATCGCCTCTCTGGTCAAAGGGATCAAAGAAGGAAAACATGAACAGGTCCTGCTCGGCGCCACCGGCACCGGCAAGACGTTTACGATCGCCAATGTCATCCAGCAGGTCAATAAGCCGACGCTGATCTTTTCCCATAATAAGACACTGGCAGCGCAGCTCTATTTGGAATTCAAGACGCTCTTCCCGGAGAACCGGGTCGAATATTTCGTTTCCAATTTCGATTATTACCAGCCGGAAGCCTACGTTCCCAAGACGGATACCTACATCGAGAAGAACGCCGTTCAGAACGATGAACTGGACATGCTGCGCATGAGCGCCTACAACTCGCTGCTTGAAAGAAGAGACACGATCGTCGTCGCTTCGGTCGCCTGCATCTACGCAAGCTCGAACCCGGAGAATTACGAGGACATGTTCTTTACCCTGAAGGCAGGGGATATCATTGACCGTCAGGAACTGCTGCGCAAGCTGATCAGCCGCCAGTACACCCGCAATGATGTGGATGACCTGCGCGGGACCTTCAAGGTCCGCGGCGATGTGATCGAGATCGTGCCCGGCTATACCGACCGTTTTATCCTGCGCATCGAACTTTTCGACAACGAAGTGGAACGGATCTGCGAAGTCGATCCTATCACCAAGGATGTGCTCAATGCCTATCTTGTCTATATCATCACCCCGGCAAGCGGCTACGCCCGCGACCATAACGATATGCTGATCGCCTGCGAAGGCATCGAGCGTGAACTGGAGGAGCGTCTGGAATTCTTCAAAAAGGAAGGCAAGCCTTTGGAAGCGGAGCGCCTGGAACAGCGCTGCCGCTACGATGTGGAAGCTCTGCGTGAATTCGGCATGTGCCCCGGTATCGAAAACTATTCCATGCATATCGACCACCGTGTCCCGGGACAGCGTCCCTATAACCTGTTTGACTATTTCCCGGAAGACATGCTGCTGGTCGTAGATGAATCGCATGTATCGCTGCCGCAGATCCGCGGTATGTATAACGGTGACCGGGCCCGTAAACAGGTCCTGGTCGACTACGGTTTCCGTCTGCCCTCGGCCCTGGAGAACCGGCCGATGCGTTTTGATGAATTCGAGGAGATCAAGGGCCAGCGCATCTACATGAGCGCTACTCCCGGTGACTACGAGATGGAGAAAGTCCATAACGAAGTCATCGAGCAGATCATCCGTCCGACCGGTCTTGTCGATCCCCAGATCGAAGTCCGGCCGACGATGGGACAGATCGATGACCTGTTGACGGAGATCAAGGCGAACATCGCGAAAAATGAGAGAACGATGATCACGACGCTGACGGTAAAGATGGCGGAAGATCTGACCGATTTCCTGAAGAAGCAGGATCTCAATGTTGCCTATCTGCACCACGAGACCAAGACCCTGGAGCGCAGCCAGATCATCGTCGATCTGCGTAAGGGTGTCTACGATGTGCTCGTTGGCATCAACCTGCTGCGTGAAGGTCTGGATATCCCGGAAGTTTCGCTGATCGCGATCCTGGACGCGGATAAGGAAGGCTTCCTGCGTTCTGAACGTTCCCTGATCCAGACGATCGGCCGTGCCGCGCGAAACGCACACGGACGGGTCATCATGTACGGTGACAGCATTACCGACTCAATGCGTAAGGCAATCGATGAGACCGACCGCCGCCGCCGCATCCAGCAGGACTACAACGAGAAGCACGGCATCGTCCCCAAGACGATCTTCAAGGAGATCGGGGAAGCGGTCCACGGCAAGGAGACCAAGGCGGAAACGAGCCGTTACCTGAAGAAGAAAGTGAAGACGAAGAAGGACACCGAAAGCCTGATTGCTTCGCTGGAGAAAGAAATGAAGCAGGCCGCCAAAGCGCTCGACTTCGAGAAAGCGGCGGAACTGCGTGATATCATCTTTGAGCTGAAAGCGGAGATCAGCTGATAGGGGGGAGAACAATGGAATATACGATCGAAGAGAACGCCATCAAACTCGGCGAAAACGGGGAAACACTGGCGGAGCTGGATTTCACCGTCGACGGGGATGTCTACAATATCACCCGCGTCTATGTCAGTGAGGAACTGCGCGGCCAGGGCGTCGGCTCCCTTCTGATGCGCAAAATGATCGAGGAAGTCGAAACGCGCGAGGGAAAGCTCGCCGCGACCTGTCCTTACGCGATCCGCTGGCTCGAGGAACATAAGGATAACGAGATCCGTGAATACCGTTTCCGCAAACAGCCGGATCTTTATAAGCCGGAGATCATCCGCGGCATCCAGTACAAGCGCATCCTTTCGGGAAAGCGTCTGCATTTTGATTTCATCTGTCCGAAACAGTATTACGGGGAGCACTTTGAGCGTTTCCCGCTGATCATCTACACAAAAGGTTCCGGCTGGCATCTGCAGAACCGCAACGATATCCCGCTTCTGGTATCAAGATATGTTCAGCTCGGCTTCTGTGTCGCCATCGTGGAATACAGTTCCATCGAAGACGGCGCGACCTTCCCGGACCAGATCATCGACGCCAATGACTGTCTGCGCTATCTTTTCAAGCACAGGGATAAATTCCCCTTTGATGAGGATTTCCTGATCGCCGCCGGTGATTCGAGCGGCGCTCATACCGCGATCATGCAGGCGCTGACAGCCGGGGATCCGGCCTACGGTTCCTGGGAAGGCGTCAGCTTTAAAGCCGTCATTGATTATTATGCGCCGGTCGATCTGACCAAGATGCTGAAGGATGAGACGATCGGTGATTTCAATCCCTTCCAGACGACCAAGGTCTTCCTTTCCGGTTTTGATGCCGGCAAGGTCTACGAACACGTGCCGATGCACCATCTCGGCGACAATGTCCCGCCGTTCCTGGTGCTGCACGGAACCGAAGACGAGATGGTCCCCTATGAACAGAGCGAGATCCTCGTCCGCGAACTGAAAAAGCGCGGTGTGCGCACGACCTTCGTTACGGTGGAAGGCGCGGGTCACGCGGACCCGGCTTTCTGGCAGGACGATGTGTTCGCGACTGTCCGTGAATTCCTGCTATCGCTTAAATGAGACTGACGGACGACAAGATCCGTGAACCTTTCTTTGAATATCTGGAGGAACAGTTCGACGGCATCCGCATCCTTGAGGAGAAACGGATCGGCCGCTCCCGGGCGGATATCCTGCTCGTAAAAGGGGAGGAGCTGATCGGTATCGAGATCAAGAGTGACCACGATACATATACACGGCTGAAGGATCAGGTGCGTGATTACGACCGCTATTACGACCGGAATTACGTTCTGATCGGCAAAAGCCATGAGAAGCACGTCAGCGAGCATATCCCCGCTTACTGGGGCATCCTGGTCGCGGAGGAAAATGCCGGCAGCTTCACCTTTACGCTGCTGCGTACGGCGGAGAAGAATCCGAAAGTCAAAATGGAGAAAAAGATCACCCTGCTCTGGCGCCGGGAACTGGCACACATCCAGGAGATCCATAAACTGCCTGCCTACAAGCAGCAAAGCAAGGAATTCGTTCAGCAGAAGCTGCTTGCCAAAATGGAACCCGAAGCCCTGCAGAAAGCGCTCTGCAGCGAGCTGATGGAAAGAGATTACACGACGATCGCTGAGGAGATCAACGAATACCGCAAAGCCCATAATAAAAAACCGCGCAGGAAGAAGAAAAAGCTCTTCTTCCGCTAGGATGGAGTAAAACATATGGAAATGGAAAGAGTACTGCAGGAAATGCGTAAAGCCGTTTACGGCAAGGATAAGATCCTGAGGGAGATCCTGATGGCGATCTGTGCCGGCGGCCATGTGGTCATGGAAGACAAGCCGGGTGTCGGCAAGACGACGATCGCCAAGACGATCGCCAAAGTCACCGGTCTTTCCAGCAAGCGCATCCAGTTCACCAGCGATGTCATGCCGTCGGACGTGACCGGATACATGACCTACAATAAGACCCGCAACATCGAAGAGTTCGTTCCCGGACCGATCTTCGGCACCAATATCCTTTTGGTCGACGAGATCAACCGCGCCAGCGCCAAATGTCAGGCGGCGCTTCTGGAAGTCATGCAGGAAAAGCAGGCGACCGTCAATGCCGTGACCCGCCAGGTCGAGGATCCTTTTATCGTTCTGGCAACGATGAACCCCTATATCTCGCCGATCTACGGCGTGAACGTGCTGCCGCAGTCCGAACTTGACCGTTTCATGCTGGCGCTGAGTGTCGGCTATCCCGAAGAGGCTGATGAGATCGCGCTTCTGCGCTCACGTGACCGCAAGGATCCGCTTGAAGAGATCGTCCAGGTAACGAGTAAAGAGGAGATCCTGCAGGCGCGCGAAGAGATCAATGAAGTCTATGTCGATAACGTGATCTACAACTATGTGCTCGCGCTCACCAAACAGACAAGAAACAACCCGGATATCGAGATCGGCATCTCGCCCCGCGGTGAGCTGGTCATGTTGAAAATGGCGAAGGCCAATGCCTATTTCAAGGGACGCAATTATGTGGTCCCGGAGGATGTCGCCGACATCTTCATCGACTGCTCGATCCACCGTATCAGTATGGTGTCCCAGGAGCTCACGATCATTTCCGAGGCGCGCAAGCGTCTGCTGAAGGAGATCCTGAAAAAGATCCCGCAGCCGTCGATCCTGCGAAAGGCCGGCAGATGATCTTTCTGCTGCTGTTTTTACTCTTCGTTTTAAAATTCCACGAAGCCCACGGGTATCTGGATTACCTGATCGGCGTGGTGTTTTTGCTGCTGCTTCTTTCAGCAGCGGTGACTTTATATACAGCCCTGTGTCTGAATGCTTCACTGACCGTGAAGGACGGACGCTATCACGAAGGAGAGGACGTCAGCCTGCTGTTTACGGTCGATGCTCCCTTTTTTCATTCCCAGCTGCTTCCGGAGATCCATGTCCTGAACCTCAACGACAAGTCGGAGATGACGGTTCCGAAAACACTGGTCCGCGACAACGAGGCGGAGATCATAGTGAATGGACTTTCTGCCGGTCTCAACCGCATCAGCATCCACAAGGTCCGCATCTACGGGATCTTCGGCACACTGTATTTTCCGCTGCGCTATCCTCTGCAGTGCGAGATCAGCGTTTATCCTTCTGCCTGCACCCTCAATCCCGGAAATCTGCGCCAGCGCAGTGTCGTCAGCGAAGGTGCTGTCATGATGGAGAAGGGCGACGATTATCACGAACTGTATGAGATCCGTCCCTTTGAAGAGGGCGACGATCTGCGTCATCTGCACCGTTCGCTCAGTGCCCGTTACGGCGACTATATCATCAAAGTCGGCAGTGGCCAGCGCCATATGCTGTTCACCTTTATGCTGAAGGACGAAAAAGACTTCACGAAGATGAAGCAGGAGCTCGGCCAGCTCTACAGTCTCAGCCAGCAGGTCATTGGTAAAAACAGTGACGGTTTTCTTCTGACTTATCGCGGCCAGGACCGTCAGGTCTATGCCTGGACGCAGTTCTACGATTTTATCGACGGAGTGTATCAGCGTTATGTTTAAGGAACGTCCGCTTGAAACCATCCTGAATCTTCTCTTGCTGGTCCTTGACTTTCTGATCCTGGATCATTTTACACAGGAGTCCGTAAACCTTTTGCCGACACTGCTGCTTTTCGTTTACGCGCTGCTGCGCGAAATGCTCCTGCTGTATGTAAGGAATAATGATCCGGACAATGCCCGCAGGTCGAGAATTCTAGCTGTCTGCGCGGATGTGCTTCTCACGGTCATCCTTTTCCATAAGGTGACCTTCCCGGTCCTGCGTTTACTGCTGCGCGGACAGAGCAGTCAGATCGGTACTTTCTTTTTCTATTTCGATCCGGCGGAACTCCGTCCGGCGATCAGTTCCCTACTCAAGCTTATCTTAAGCATCTTCTTCATCTCACGCTTTACGAAGGACAACCGGATGCTGTGGCTGGACCTGTTATCAATGGGCTGTTTCCTGCTGGCAGAGCTCAGCAGAAGGTATTCCGCCAATCTGCAGAACGCTCTTCTGCTGACTCTTCTGTTCAAGTACATCTGGCTGCGTTTCAGCCGTAAGAAAAAGACCAACGGTCTGAAACTTCTGGCTTTTGTCCTGATCGCGGCCGTCCTGGCAACGACCCTGCAGCCGGCGATCGCCCGGATCAAGCGTCCTTTTATGAACGGAGAGGATGACAATGCTTTCTCGATCTTTGATTCCCGCCGCACCCGCTATGATTTTGACGAGAATTCGGGGACGCCGGTCGGCATCGTTGATTATCTTCTGGGCAGCCAGCTGAATATGCATACCTCCTCCGAGATGGAGGAAGAGATCGCTTTCCGGATCAGGACGACCGTCCCTGTCCCGCGGATCCGCGCTTTCAGCTGTGCGGATTATGATATGGAGAGCGCCGAATTCAAGCTGGAAGACGAACACGGTAACGAAAGCGGCTGGAACTACTTCCGCAATGCCGTTCACGGGTTCGAAGAGATCTCCCATAATACCTATCGTCAGAAAATGGATATCACCGATTATACGGATTCCGAGCTTCTCTTTTATCCGGATAATGCCTTTTCCATCTACAACGACAGCGTCGGCGCCTATAAAGACCGTTATCTGTATTACGCATTTGAAGACGGCGAACCGAATTACACCTTTTATTTCAATCCGGACCGCTCCTATACCTATTACGATACTCCCTATCTGGAATATGTAGATACGACCTACAAACGTGTTCCCGAAGCGATGAAGCAACAGCTGCGATCCTTCCTTGAGACCGCCGGTATCGCGAAGACAGAAGATCCGCTGCAGGACATCTATGCATTGCATACGTATCTGAATGAGAATTTCCGCTATACGGATTCCTTTACCGAGACTCCCGACGGAGACCCGGTCCTGTATTTCCTGAACACTTCAAAAGAAGGAGACAGCCGTCTTTTCGCGGCTGCCGAGACATTGCTGCTGCGTATGCTTGATGTGCCTACCAGGTACAGCTTCATGTATCACGTTCACCATTATATCGATGGGACCGCTTTTGTCCTTTACCGCGATGAATATGCGTACTGTGAAGTCTTTGCCGACAATCAGTGGCAGACCGTGGAAGAATATCTGCAGGCGGAAGGCTATCCGCTTGTCCACTTCGGCCCGTTGCCGGAGATGATCGTGGAAGGAACGGAAAAACCGGAGAACGATACGCCGGAACAGATCGAGGCGCCCGGTCCGCACGAGGACGACGGCGAGCGCGCAGTTGCCCGGACAGCCCGTTCGGAAGAAAACCGTCTGGTCCTGCGTTTTACTTCGGATGTATACCTCAAGTATCTGCGTGCTTTCTCCTCCGGCAGCTATGACCTTGAAAAGCACAGCTTCCTTTACGAGGAAGATGACAGTGAAGCTCTCGCGAAAGCCGGGATCAGCGACCTCGACGCTTTGCTGGAGAAAACTCTCCTGCAGCCGGCCGCAAAAGAGAAACACAAGATCGAAGTGCAGAATGTCGATGCCGGAAAATGGGTCTATGCGCCTTATGGTGTCTTTGAAGACAGCGCGCTTTCACTGTATAAGGACCAGAATTACCTGCTTAAGGATGAGGAACAGTATGTCTCTTATACCTTGTACTACGACGATGAAGACATCCGCTTCCCGGAAGAATATGAGTCATATGTCTATGACCATTATCTCGAACTGGATCCGGCTCTGAAGGAGGAACTGACCGACTTCCTGCTCGCCCATAACATCGACCCTTCGGAAAAAGACAAGAACGGGATCATCACGAAACTGCGCGCGCTGTTCCGTGATGAATACGTTTACCGCGCGGATATCCTGAATATCCCGGACGATAAGGATCCGATCCTGTATTTCCTCGAGGAATCCAGGGAAGGCTACTGCCAGCATTTTGCCGGAGCCATGACTCTGCTGTTACGCACCTGCGATATTCCAGCAAGATATGTCACCGGCTATGCCGGCTCGTTCAAAGCCGGTCAGATCAACGACGTCGGCTCCAGACAGGCGCATAACTGGGTCGAGATCTATACCCGTGAAGGCTGGAAGATGATGGAGGCAAGCCTCGGAGATAACCTCAGCGGTGATCTCGAGATCCCTGAGATCGTTCAGACAGGCAGTTATGACATCCCGCAGCGGCCGACACTCAGCGGATACGCTCTTCCTTTGGGCATTGGTGCCGCAGTCATCCTGTTGCTCGCAGTCTTTTGGAAGAAGATCGCTGTGTTCTTCGAAAAGCTGC
Source organism: Erysipelotrichaceae bacterium (assembly GCA_017431225.1). Taxonomy (GTDB): domain Bacteria; phylum Bacillota_I; class Bacilli_A; order Erysipelotrichales; family Erysipelotrichaceae; genus RGIG5669. Next base: position 117,707 of record JAFRLM010000007.1, read on the forward strand.
AGCCGACTCTCCTGCAGAAGATCAACGCTTCCTATCTGCTGCTCAAACGGCATCATTTCGTTAACGAAGAGGTGAACGAACGCATGATGCGGATCCGCTATTCGGCAGATAAGGAAACCAGGGAAGACCTGGAAGTGCTGAATCAGCGGAAAGAGCAGCTGCGCCGTCTGTATCGCCTGAATAACTATTATTTCGGTCTGCTGGGTGATCTTCTGGACGAAGCGGCCGATACAGTCAGGATCGTATTCGGAAACCTGGTCGCGCTGTTCTGGAAGTAGTCCGCAAGAAAAACAGCTCCTGTATAGGAGGTGAATTTCATGCTGGCGATAATTTTCCATATCTTTGTTACTCTGATCCTTCCGTTCAAACTGGTCGGAAAATTCCTGAAATGGCTGTTTCGAAAATGAGAGACAGCCATTTTCTTTTACTGATTGATAGGACAGGTGGTAGAATACGAGTGTAGTTAGTTAATACTAACAAAATCAGAAACGATGAATGGTGGATGGAGAGGATCGTTATGACAAGACAATTTGGAGTCGTGGAAGATACTTTGTATGTTCCCATGCTCGGCAGGATCTATGCCGGCGAGAACTGCAGGGATATTCTGTATGATAAAAAGGCGCTTGAACTGAAAGACAAACTGCCGGAAGGGATGATCGAAAAGGATACGCAGACGCAGTATACCTATCTGGCGTCCGCTTCCCGTTCAGCAAATATGGATCGTTATATAAAGGACTTTATCCGGCGGAAACCGGAAGGGATCGTCGTTCAGCTGGGGTGCGGCCTGGAGACGACATATTACCGCTGTGATAACGGTCATACAAAATGGTACGCTATCGATCTGCCCCATGTGATCGAATACCGCAGGGAACTGCTGAACGAGGCGGAAAGGGAGGAATATATCCCCGGCGACGCTTTTCAGAAGGACTGGATCGAACAGATCCGATGCGAACACCCCGATGTGCCTCTTCTTGTTACTGCCAGCGGCCTGTTCTATTATTTTGAGGAAGAAAAGGTACTGTCTCTGCTCAGGATGCTGCAGGGGTATGGCGAGATCGAAGTCCTTTTTGATACCGTCAATAAAAGCGGCATGACGATGATGAAAAAGAAACACATGAAAACAGTCGGCCACCAGGATGCGCAGATGTATTTCTACGTTGATTCCGCGAAAGAACTGGCCGCTAAGATCGGCGGCAATGTAAAGGTGCTGGCCGAAGAGCCGTTCTATCGTACTGTTCCGAAAAAAGGACTGAACTTCGCAACGAAAGTAAGTATGATCGTATCCGACTGGTTTTCCATGGTAAAGATGATCCATCTTTCCCTGGTGAAATAAAGACCGATAGAAAGGATACAGAAGAAAATGCAGATCGCCGGAAAGTCCGGCGGTCTATTTGTTTTAAGGTCATTTCGCTCCGAGCAAATCGTTTATCAAATATGGTTATGATTTTGCCCTGTGATAAAATAGAGATATGCCATTATCTATTTGCCGAAATGATATTTTAAAGATCAAAGCTGACGCGATCGTCAACCCGACAGACCGTTATCTTTCCGGATCCGGAGGAACGGATCTGCAGATCCATCTTGCAGCCGGAGAAAAGCTGGATGAGGAGTGTTACAGACACGGAGAGATCAATACAGGCGAAGTATTCGTTACCGGTTCGTATAATTGTCAGAACTGCGACTGGATCATTCATGCCTGCGGCCCGGTCTTTGATGAGGAGGATGAGCAGCGCGATGAACAGCTTCGCAACTGCTACCGCAACGCTTTAAATGCGGCTGTGGAAAGAAAACTGAAATCGATCGCTTTTCCGCTGATCTCAAGCGGTTCCTTTGCCTATCCGAAAGGAAAGGCGTTGAGGATCGCGACCGATACGATCACTTCTTTCCTGCTTGAACAGGAGATGCAGGTCTATCTTCTTGTCTATGACAAGGAGGCTTTTGATACAGCTTCCAAGCTTTTTGTCGAGATCCATAATTATCTTGATGACCAGCTGGGAACTTTTGCGGAAACTGCCAGTTATTCGGGCAATCGCGGGAAAAGACGCACAGGGCTGGTGCCGAACTTCCGCGAGGACATCCTGGACATGCAGGTCTTGGGAAGCGTTCTTCCACAGGCAAAGGAGGATTCCTATTCCTTCGAGCCGGATGAATCTTTCAGTGAATGTCTGATCCGGCTGATCGACGAGAAGGGAATGACCGATCCCGAGGTCTATAAACGGGCGAATATCGACCGCAAATTATTCAATCATATCAAGAACACGAAACTGTACCGTCCGAAAAAAGAGACGGCCGTCGCTCTGGCGATCGGTATGAAACTGAGTCTTGAGGAGACGAATGATCTTCTGGAAAAAGCCGGTTTCGTTCTCAGCAGAAGCAGCCGTTTCGATCTGATCATCCGCTACTGTCTGACGCAGAAGGAGTACAATATCTTCCGCATCAACGAGATCTTATTCGAACAGGATCAGAAAACGCTCGGCTGTTAAATGTCGTTTTTCAAACGACCTTTGAACATCTTTCCTCCTGTATCCTAAGCATGTAACCGAAAGGTGGCAGGAGGGAAAAAGATGAACAAAGAACTTACCGAATTAGTATTTATCCTCGACCGCAGCGGATCGATGCACGGTCTTGAAAAAGACACGATCGGCGGTTTCAATTCCATGATCGAAAAACAGCGCAAAGAAGAGGGAGACTGCCTTGTCTCGGCTGTTCTCTTCAACCACCGCAGCGACGTTCTTTATGACCGGGTATCCCTGAAGGAGATCCGGGAGATGGAAGAGAAGGACTACACTCCTTCCGGCTGCACCGCGCTGATCGACGCGCTCGGAAGCGCGATCAGACATATCCGCAATGTGCATAAGTATATCCGCGAAGAGGATGTGCCGGCACATACGATCTTCGTGATCACGACCGATGGCCTTGAGAATGCCTCGCACCGCTATTCCTCCGACCAGGTAAAAAGAATGGTCTCCGAACAGAAGGAAAAGGGATGGGAATTCCTGTTCCTGGGAGCGAATATCGATGCGGTCGAAACCGCGAAGATGTACGGTATCGATGAAGACCGTTCCGTCAAATTCGTAAACGACTCCGTCGGCCACATGAAAAATTTCTCGGTGCTGTCGAAAACCATCACCCGCTTCCGCGGATCAGGAACGATCGAGCCTGACTGGTCGGAAGAGATCCAAGAAGACTACAAAAAGCGCGGCTGACAAGAGTTCAGCCGCTCTTGCAAAATCTGTTGAATAAAACCGAAAACATCTGTACCGGCCTAGAGGTCTGGCCGGGGAGAGGAGGGCCTGAAGCGATGAAAATCTATCATTTAGCGGATCTGCATCTCGGAAAATCGATCTACGGGATTTCGATGATCGAAGACCAGAAACACTGGATAAAACAGTTTATTGCATACTGCGCAAAAGAACGTCCGGACGCGGTGCTGATCGCCGGTGATGTTTATGACCGTTCCTCTCCGGGCGGAGACGCGGTCGAACTGCTTGACTTTATGCTGACGAAACTGGCTGAAATGAATATTCAGACATTCCTGATCGCCGGCAACCACGACAGCGGCCAGCGCCTTTCCTTCGGGAAGACCATGCTGGCGAAGCAGAATATCCATATTTCCGGTACCGCTAAAAAAGAAATGGATCATGTTACTTTTGATGATCCGGACGGATACGGTCCTCTGAATATCTGGATGCTGCCGTATACCTATCCGGAACAGATATCTCTGCTTCTTGAAAGAGATGATCTGCGCACTTATGACCAGGCTCTGCGTGAGCTGATCGCCGCGCAGAAGATCGATACGGCACAGAGAAACATAATCCTCTCTCACCAGAACGTGACCGCCAACGGCAAGGAAGTCGAAAGAGGTGGCTCGGAATCGATGGTCGGCGGTGTTGGCCAGATCGATTACAGCGCCTATGATCCGTTTGACTATGTCGCTCTGGGACATATCCATTCGGGGTATTCGGTCGGACGTCCGGAAGTCCGCTATGCGGGCACGCCGCTTTGTTACCACATGACGGAGACCAGACAAAAAGACAAAGGTTTCCTGAAAGTAACGCTTGCCGGAAAAGGAGAAGCGGTCACGATCGAGAACGTCGCGATCACGCCACTGCATAAAATGCGTTATCTGACCGGCACAAAAGAAGAGATCTATGATCTTTTACAGAATGACAGTGGTAAAAACGAATATATCGGGATCACGATCACGGACCAGCGTGTCACACCGGAGATCTCCGCATACTTAAGACAGCTCGTTACCGGCAGGGGAAGCACACTGATGGAACTGTTGTCCTCCTATTCTTCTTTCGCAGGAAACGCTGTTTCGGCAGAAACGGAAGCGGTGGAAACAAAGTCTCTCGAGGATCTCTTTGCGGATCTTTACCGGGAACAGCGAGGCGACACACCACCTACAGATCATGAATACGAAATGATGAAATATGTCGGTGAACTGGTACGCAACCAGGACGCGCATCTGCCTCTTGAAAGGAAAGATGTGGACAAGATCGTCACTATGGCAAAAAAGATCGGAGGTGACGGAGAGTGAAACCTCTAAAACTGAAGATGACGGCTTTCGGCTCCTATGCCGAAGAGGCTGTTGTGGATTTTGAAAAATTCAAAAGCGGACTGTTTCTGATCACCGGTGATACCGGCGCGGGAAAGACGACGATCTTTGACGCGATCGTTTTTGCCTTGTACGGAACTTCCAGCGGTTCGGAACGAACGATGGAAATGATGCACTGCGACTTCGTCAGCAAGGATGTTGATACGAGCGTTGAGCTCGATTTTGAGCAGAACGGCAAGAAGTACAATGTTAAAAGAACACTTCATTTTGCCAAGAAACGCGGAAAAGAAGATGAGTACGGCAGCTCTACGGTAAACGCCGTACTGACAGAACCGGGAAACAAGACGGTAACGGTCTCTAGCAAGGTAACGGACCGGATCACTGAGATCATCGGTCTTAACAAAGACCAGTTCCGGCAGATCGTCATGCTGGCGCAAGGCGAATTCAAGAAGTTCCTGAAATCCGACAGCGATGAGAAAAGCGTTATCCTGGGGAAACTCTTTGATAACTCCTCTTATCTGCGCTATCAGGAATTGTTCAAGGAAGCGGCGGACAGGCTTTACGGAGAGCGTAAAGATCATTTTGAAGCTGTGGAGATTCAGATGAAACAGGTCTTCCAGAAACCGGAAGGTTATGAAGAGGAAAACTGGCTGACGGGAAATCCACAGTTGCTGGATCATCTGGAACAACTCATAAAAGACGAAACAAGCAAAGCGGCTAAACTGAAGGAAGATGCCGAAAAGAAAAATGAAGATCTGGAAAATTTGAATAAAGCTCGTGTCACAGCTGAAGAACACAATAACCAGCTGCGAGATCTGGAAACAAGTCGTACAAGTCTTTCGGAACTTGAACAGCAGAAAGAACAATTCGACCAGAAAAAGAAACGCCTGAATATAGCTGAGGATGTATACCGAAAAGTCCTGCCGGCAAAAGACAACCGGAATTCTTCGTTAATAATCCTGAATGATCTGAATAAAAATATCGCTAAGCTCGAAGGAGAACTTGAGAAAAAGGATACTGCGAGAAAAGAAGCGGAGCAGAAGGTTGAAAATGATGTTCAGGTAAAGAAGACGGTTGATAAGTTATCTGAAGCGATCACGGTATTAAAAAACAAGCTTCCTACTTATGATGAACTGGAAATTAAGGCTAAGAGCATTCGTGAAAAGGAAGTGAAGCTGGAGGAAGATAAAGGGAAACTTCAGAAAATCTCTGATGATCTCAAGATCTTAGAGAAACGCCTGGAAGATGCGAGGACAGAAGAAGAATCACTGAAAGACGCAGGCGAAAGAAAAGAGAAAAAAGAATCTGAAAAACGGGATCTTAGTAAGGAACTGGATGAACTTGCAGGAGAGAACGGCATCCGTAAACGGATAAGTGATATCAGCGATCTTTCTACGGATCTCAGCGAAAAAAGAGAAAAAAGAAAAACTGCCGCTGCAGAACTTGATAAGGCGCTGGAATGTTATCAGACAAAATACCGTTTATTCTTCGCCGGTCAATCCGGTATTCTGGCGAAGCAGTTACGGAAAGACCTCGAAACGAATGGCGAAGCAGATTGTCCGGTCTGCCGGACCCGGTTCAGACGCGGACAGGATGTTCATTTCGCACACCTTGAAGAAGGAATCCCGACACAGGAAGAAGTTGATCTGGCAAAAGAAGAACACGATAAGAAATACGATGCCGATCAGCAGTTACGTAACGATATCGATAGCCTTATCACTAAGATTGAGACGGGAAAGGCAGAAGCTTTAAAAGCCACTCAAAAACTGTTCCCGGACTGCGCGGATTGGAATGCTCTTGCTGAAGGAGACTATCTCGATCAGAAAGAGAATGCGCTTAATGTACGTATGCAGGAAGTAGAATCTGCGCTGGTAAAAGCAGAAAAAGATGCTGAACGATATCAGGAACTGCAGGATCAGATCAAAAAGGACAGCGATAAGCAGATCGAACTAATCGGAAAACAGAAGTCGCTATCCACCGGTATTGAGAAAGAGGAAGCTGAATGTAGAACCCGGAAAGAAGAATACGCAAAACAGCTCTCCGAACTACCTTACGACAGCCGTGAAAAAGCAGTCCAGGAGATCGACAGACTGGATGCAGAGAAGAAAACCCTGTCCGATCAGATCGAAAAGAACCGTCAGGAAAATGAGGAAGCTCAGAAAGCATATAACACGGTCAGTGGAGCTCTTGTTTCAGAGAAAGACCGCCATCCCAAATGTGAAGAGGATGCCGCAAAAGCGGAAACTATCCTGTTAACTGTATTGAAAGAACAGGGCTACGATTCATTGCTGCAGGCGGAAGCGGCACTGGAAGGTATCGAAGATCCGGAAAACTGGCTGAAGAAAGAAAAAAAGGCGATCGACGACTATGCGATCGCACTGAGCTCAAAAAGGGAACTGGTTAAGAAACTCCAAGAACAGACAAAGGATTATAAGAAAGAAAATCTGGACAGTATCGATGAAAAGATCACTGCTGCGAGAGAACAGCTTGGGGAAGCTAACCGTGCTCACAACATGTGTGAAAGACTGCTGGATAATCATCAGAACGTCTTTGACGCTGTGAAAGAGGAAAAAGCAGCTCTGGCGGAAAGTGATGAAGCCTACAACATGCTCAACCGTTTATCTGAACTGGCAGTAGGTTCCAATAGCGAAGGCGGCAAACTCTCCTTTGACCGCTACGTCATGGGAGCTACTTTCCGGGAAGTGATCGAAAAGGCGAATATCCGTCTGGAGATCATGTCCGGAGGCCAGTATCAGCTGGTTCACCAGGCAGAAGCATACCGTAAGAACGCGAAGGCCGGTCTGGACATCGAAGTGCTCGATAGAAACACCGGGATCCAGCGCGCTTCCGGATCCTTGTCCGGAGGGGAATCGTTCATCGTTTCCCTGGCTCTTGCGCTCGGACTCTCAGATGTCGTACAGAGTCACGCCGGCGGCCAGTCGCTCGACACTCTGTTCATCGACGAAGGTTTCGGAACACTGGACGATGATGTGCTGGATAAAGCGGTACAGGTTCTGAACAGTCTGTCAGATGACAACCAGCATCTGGTCGGGATCATTTCCCATGTCAACCGTCTGGAAGAGAGCATCGTTCAGAAGATCGTCGTCAAAAACGGGCAAAAGGGCAGTTCACTTCGTCTGGAAGGCGTCGAAAACTTCTGAAATACAAACACTTCAAACAACACAAAAGGATGGGAATGACCCATCCTTTTGTCTGTTTCAGGAGAAACAGTGCTCGATGTTATTTTGCGAAGATCTTTTTGGAGTACAGATTGTCGTATTTCTTCAGCATCTGCTCAAGGCTGTAATGTTCCAAGATATCCTTGTGCGCCTGTTCCGTGATCTCTTTGGTCGACTCATCATTGTAGTGGTTGATGGCATTGACGAAAGCGGCAGCGCTGTCGCAGATATAACCGTTTTCACCGTTGTTGATGACGTCACGGCTGCCGACGACATTGGAGACGACACAGAGCTTTTTCTGATACATTGCTTCAAGCAGGGCGATCGGAAGACCTTCCCAGAGAGAAGTCAGAAGGAAGACATCGCATTCCGCCATTTTCTGCAGAGCTTTGTCGTGTTCCAGCCAGCCGGTAAACTCGATGTTCGGAGCTGTCAGTTTCCATTTGTATTCACCGTCGCCGATCCAGATAAAACGGGTCTCAGGCATCGCTCTGGCGATCTCATTGAAAAGATCCGGGTTCTTCTGACCGTTGATCAGACCGGTCGTAAAGACACGGAGCTCGTGCTCCTCCTGTGGGATGTCCTTGATCAGTCTGTCGATCTCGGCGGTATCGATGCCGTTATTGACGTAAGTGGCATTTTCGGTAAAGCCGAGAGTCTCCGCGAACTCACCTTTGGAACAGGCGACTGTCGTGCAGTTTGGCGTATTGGCAAGTGACTGCTCAGTGTAGCGGAATACGCTTCGGGTCAGACGGTTACGGTCCTCTGCCAGATAACGGTAACCGTGCGGAGTATAGAACACCGGCACATCAAAGCCTTCAAAAGCTCTCCGTCCGAGTCTGCCGGCATGGAAACCGTGCAGATGGACCAGGTCCGGTTTTTCCTGCTCAAAAAGGGAACGCAGTTCGTTGCGTGTCGTGCTGTCCGAGATCGGATTATGGGTGGGATCATAGGTGCCGATACGGATCAGATGAACATTCTTGTCGAAACGCGCGCGGACGTTGGTGGGAGTGTTGCCATTTGCGACATAGGCAACCGTCATATCGTAGGTATCGACCAGCCCTGCGGTCAGGTATTGCAGGAAAGTAAAAATACCTCCGCTGAAATTTACCACGACATGCATGATCTTTGGCTTCTGATTATTCATTGTTTTTAACCCCTTTGTTACTTTTATTGTAGCGAAATGTCCGGAAAGTTAACAGTTGTTTTGAGAAAAGCACTATCTTATGAAGAAAATCACAAACCGGTTTCCAAATCGTGCTAAAATGTACTTAACAGGGTGCAATCACCAATAGTACGAAAGAGGGGACTATCATATGGAATTCTGGGCTGCTGTGCTTGCTCTGGCAGTTATCGTAATCATCTATGTTTTTGCGTGCTTTGGCCGCATCAGGGGAATGGACGAAGGCACGGATGAAATGAAGGAACTCTCCGGTCTGATCCGGGATGGCGCCAATACTTTTATGCGTACGGAATTCCGTTCGATCGGCGCGGTCGTCATCGTTCTGGCCATCGTCTTCACGCTTTTCGTTGAAAAGACAAGCGGTCTGACTCTTCTGCTGGGGGCAGTCATGAGTTCGATCGTCTGTATTCTAGGAATGAAGAGCGCGACTTATGCAAACGTCCGTACCGCCAATGTCGCGAGAAAGACCTTATCCGTTGGCGAAACGGTAAAAGTCGCTCTGCTTGGCGGCTCGATCAGCGGACTGGCTGTACAGGCTTTCGGTCTTCTTGGTCTGACCGGGATCCTGCTCTGTTTCGGAGATATCCAGGCAGATGCGCAGAGTCACGGATTGCTTGCAACGCTGCCCTGCAATCCGTGTATCACACGTATCACAACATATTCATTGGGCTGTTCAGTCGTTGCGATGTTCAACCGTGTCGCAGGCGGCAACTACACTAAAGCCGCGGATATTTCCGCAGATATCTTAGGCAAGATCCGTCACGATCTTCCGGAAGATGACTCCCGTGTACCAAACACGATCGCCGACTTCATCGGCGATAATGTTAACGATATCGCCGGTAACTGTTCTGATCTTCTGGAAAGCTTTGTCGCTACGATCTCAGCTTCTCTGATGATCGCTGTTACGATCTATATTACCAGCGGTGAACAGGTCTCGGCTTCGGCTTACGAAGCAACGCTGCTGTTCCCGATCCTGCTTGCAGGAGCCGGTCTGTTTGCCTGCTTCCTGAGTCTCATCCTGGCTTCCCTGCGTAAGAGAATGTCGGATAACCCTAGCAAGGAACTGAATATCATGACCTGGATCGCAGCTGCGCTGACTCTGCTTATGGGTCTCGCGATCTGCTATTTCCTGTTCAGCGACAAACAGATGTATGACAGCTTCCGGCTTGACTGGATCTCACCGTGGTGTTCCGTCGTCTTCGGTATCCTGAGCGGTATCCTGATCGGCTCGATCACGGAATACTATACGAGTACCGATTTCAAACCGACACAGGAACTGGCGAAGATCGCTCACGAGGGTGAAGCCTTCGTTATCACCAAGGGTGATGCGATCGGTTCCCGCAGTTGTCTTTTACCGATCCTTCTGATCGGTATCTCGCTCTTTGTTTCCGGCCGGATCTGCGGTACCTATGGTATTGCCTTATCGGCTTTAGGAATGCTGTCCTTCGTTGCGGCGACGGTATCAATCGACGCGTTCGGTCCGATCGCGGATAATGCGGGCGGTATTGCGGAATCCTGTCATCTGGATCAGAATGTCCGTCTGATCACAGACCGTCTGGATGCCGTAGGAAATACGACCGCTGCGATCGGTAAAGGTTTCGCGATCGGCTCTGCCGCGTTCGCGACCGTTTCCCTGATCGTTGCCTATGTTTCCAACTACGCTCACACAGGAGCTGAACCGGTATTGAATATCGCTTCCTACGTTGTCATCGCCGGCGGTATCATCGGTGGTGCCCTCGTCGAATACTTCAGCGCGCTGCTGACAGACAATACAGTCGATGCGGCAAAACTGATGGCGGATGAAGGCGACAGACAGCTTTCGATCCCGGGTGTCCTGGAAGGCACAGTCAAACCGGACTACAACCGTATGGTCCGTATGGCTGCCAATACAGCTTTACGGAAAATGATGCTGCCGAGTATTTTGGCGATGCTGATCCCGGTCATCGGCGGTCTGCTTTTCGGTGTCGACTTCGTCGGCGGCATGCTGGTCGGCGCAACGATCACCGCGATCCCGCGTGCGATCTTCATGGGTAACTCCGGCGGCGCTTTCGATAATGCCAAAAAGTATATCGAGCGCGGCGCTGTAAGCGGAAGCGAGAAGGGCAGCCCTGCTCATAAAGCGGCAGTAACCGGCGACACAGTCGGCGATACCCGTAAGGACGTAGTCGGTGTTGCTCTGGATATCTTCATCAAAACAATGAGTACCGTTGCCAACTCTCTGGCTACAGTCTTCACGCATATCACTCTGTTCCGTTAAAATAGATCTTCAACAAAAAACGACTCGCTGCATGGCGAGTCTTTTTAAATGAGTTTCGGGAATTCAATGATCGCTCCGCACTTTATGTGTCCGCAGCCGGTGACGGCGCGGATCATCGTTTCGTGCCCGACGACGATCACTTTCGGATGAGCTTCATATTTTCGGAGGACATTCAGGATACGCTTTCGCAATGCTTCCGTTTCCTCCCAGCGGTCAGCTTCGGAGCTGTGTCTGCCTCCGCTGTTCAGATATGCTTCATAGGCGGCGTCTTCTTCCTCGTCGCTGACTATACGGTAATCTGTATCCGCGACCCATTCATGAAGGTCAGTCTCGATAATGATGTCAGCTCCGAGTTTTCGGGAGAGATTAGCGGCGGACTGAACGGCACGTGTATAGGGCGAGCACAGGATCAGATCCACACCCTGGAGGCAGGGGTCTTTTGCGGCTTCATCGATCTGCTGGATACCTTTTTCGGATAATGGAGCGAGATTGACGCCGAAACCCTGATAGATCCCGGTATTCCGTTTTGAATAATCGGTCTTTCCGTGACGTACAAAATAAAACATAGCGCTCTAACAAAAAACGACGCTGAGCGTCGTTTTATTCATCGTCTGCGAGAACCTTGCGGAGGATCTCCATTCCTTTTTCGGCAAGATCCAGGATCGCTTTCTTTGCTTTGCGGATATCTTCCTGTGTTTCCGGACGATTGTAGTAATCATCGAAGCCCTTGCGGACATTCGTGCTGACATCTTTGACCGTTTTGACGACACTCTGTACATCATCGCTCATGAGGAACAGATCGACCGGGGACGGTTCTTTCTTTTCTTCCGGTTCAGCTTTGAATTCTTTTACAGGCTCTTCTGCCGGGGTCTCTTCTGCGGGAGCTTCTTCTTTACAGCAGCATTCTTCTTTCTGTTCAGATTCGCCGCAGCAGCATTCAGCCGGCTTTTCCTCTTCGCTTTTGAATTCGCATTCGCATGTTTCCTCGACGAAATCGGTAACTGCGTCCTTGACCTCTTCGACAGTATCGTTTACGGTCTCGCAAGCACATTCCGCAGTTTCCTTGACTTCTTCTTTGACTTCCTCGACTTCATCGCGGACTTCTTCAAAGGCTTCCTTGACGTCTTCGACTGTTTCTTCAACTGCTTCTTCAACGGTCTCTTCCGGAGTCTCTTCAGTCACTTCTTCAGACGGTTTCTCGACCGGGGTCTCTGCGACCGGTTCAGTCGGTGTTTCCTCAGCCGGAGTTTCTTCTGTTTCCTTCACGGCGTACTCCGCGCCGAAGCTGCGGATACGGTCGATCGTGAAATTGCAGGCTTCTTCGCAGCGATCGCCGACTCTCTGCAGGAACTCATCGATCTTTTCATCCTGCGCAAGCTCGTTGACGGTCGATTCGATCTTATTGCCGGCATTCTTAACGACTTCGATGGATTTATTGACTAATTCGTCCAGCTTTTCCTTATCTTCATCGTTCAGCAGCGGACGCTGTTCTGCGGCCGCAAGACGGATTTCAAGTATCTTTTCATTCATTTTCTGGATTGCTTCTCTAACGTTCATTGGAGTACCTCCTACGTGCTTTCATTATAGCTTAATCAGCCAGCCAAAATACTATCTTTTTTCGACCTTTCATTGTAAAATGATACTGGTTTACTGTATATAGGAGGAACCAAATGGGAGTTTACGAGTTACTGTCCTCGAAAGAGGATGCACGCAAAGGTTCGCCTTTGTGTGAGTTCAACGGTTTCCTGGAAGATTACCTGGAAACAATCGCCGACGAGGACGAAAATAAAGATGTCCTCTCAGAAGTCTTCGGCATCGATAAGGATGTCAAGATCATCGTCAACCTCCGAATGGGTATCTCCAGAGAGTCCATTTCTAATCAGATCATCCGTTATAAAGACATTTTTAAATTGGAAGACAAGGCCGTTGTAATTCCTTATGTTCTTTATGCAAAAAATGATAAGGAAGAAAAGGCTTTGATCCTTGTAGGCGGTGACTATATTTATGCGAAAGGCATGTATTATTCACTTACAGAACCAGGCAGCGAATTCCAGAATTCCAAGAATGACATCGTTGCTATGGAGCTCACAGACAAGGACCGCGTTAAGGAGGTCTATTCGCAGCTATTCACCAAAAGGGCAGGACAGATCCAGCGTGATCTGGACCGCCGTCATTTCAACAACTATGAGGAGAGCTTTGCACACGCATTAGAGTTATCCGACGGCATCCGCAGTGAGCTGGAAGAAAAGCTCGAAAACACGGAGGAGAAGGAGGAACTGATCCGTTCCTGCATCAGCCGCTGGTTCCTGATCAAGAAGTTCACATATGTTCAGTACATGGTCGATAAGACGATCCTGAACACGAAGTTCGCCGGAAACGTCAAGGCGCAGCGTAATCAGGCTAAGCAGAACGCTGACAACATCCGCTTCGTTTCGATCTCCGACATGTGGAGAGGAAAACTGGAAAAGCCGGTTTCCGAAGAGATCCAGCCGGTCGTCGAGGCTCCGGAAAGCGAAGTTGCCGAAGAGGCTTAAAATCGCCTGTTTATCAGCTCAGACTATCAAAGAATAAGGGATAAGGAAGTGCGTTGTACTTCCTTTTTTCGTGTATAATTAGTTACATGAGAAGAAGAAGTTCAGGGTTTGGGTTTTGGTTGTTCTTTTTTATTCTGCTAAGCAGCGGATTTGAATTGTTCTACGGTCTGTTCGAACTTGCGATCGTCGGTATCTTCGGATACACGATCTACCAGATCATCAAGAACATCATCCAAAGCAGCCAGCGCAGAAACAACACAAGAACCACAACAACCAACACCAAAACAACCAACATGTCCAACAAGGAACGCAATCTTATCGATCAGCGTTTGCGGGAGTATTTCAAAGACCACTACCGTCTGCCGGTCGTGGATAACATCGCTCTCACTACGCAGAACGGTTCTTTTACTACTGTCGAAAACCTGTACATTTCCTATGGCGAGGAAAACATCCTCTCACTCGAGGAATTCCAGAAATATGATCCGGTCCTTTACAATTCCGTCGTGAATCTGCTTCTGGCCTTTGCCAAGCAGAAGGAAGACGTCATGGGTGCCGAAGTCAAGACAAACGAGGTCAAGGCCGGCAAGAAGCTTTCCGATGCCCAGAAGTATATCGATCAGATCAACCAGCTGAATACAGACATCCCGAACGAGGAGATCTCCAACAGCCTGTTCCAGACCTGCGCTCTGCTGAAGCAGATCGATCTGTCTGAAAAGGAAAACAAGGAAGCAAAGCTGTCCAAACTGTATGATTACTATCTGCCGATCCTGACCGGTATCCTCGAGAATTACCGCAATCTGCAGCAGACCGGAACGAATTCCAAGGAATTCAAGGATTCCGAGACACAGCTTATCAAGACGATCATCCTGATCAATGAAGCTTTGAAGACGATCAATGAATCGCTTCATGAAGAAGACTATATGAACCTTTCCGCGGATATCACGACTCTTCAGTCACTGCTGAAGAAGGACGGTCTCGTAGAAAGCAATCCTTTCAAGGAGGATGCAAAATGAGTCAGAGAAACAAATCAAACGACTTCCTCGACGAAGTCTTTTCGGAACTTGACAAAAACCTTACCAGCAATGAAAGTCAGGAAGAACTCTTAAAGAGAGTCCTTTCTTACAATTCCGGCAATTCCATTAATTACAGAACAAACTACAATTCCCGGGTCGTCAAAAGACCGTCTCTGCCGACCGTCAACCAGATCGGTGAATTCAGCGGACGCTATGACTGCTTCCAGAAACTGCTGATGAACGTGGACTACGGTCCGAATAACTCCAGCGAGTATGTGGAAGGCCATGCAGAGGCACTCAATAAGTACATGGCACAGGCACAGGCTGCTTCCAAAGACCTTTCGGTCGTAGAAGCGCGTGTCAACGAAGAGATCACGAAGTATAACCACATCAACCGTGAAAGGATCTTTGTCAAAGGATATTATGACGGCCTGATCTATGTTTACAGAGCATTAAAGAAATCCAAGGAACTGATCGTTACCAAGATCCAGAACGAGTTACGCAAGGGGTTGAATCTATGAAAAAAGTCGATAAAGATGAACTGATGAACGAAGTGCTGGGCAAAAAGCGCCCGTATTCTTCCGTTTATACCGATTCGATGGATATGCTGAAGAGCACCGAGGATGAACTGAACCGTATCATCGCTGAGAACGAAAAGAAGCTGCAGGAGATGACTGCCCGCAGCAGCTACAGTGAAGATAAGATCAATTCATTGAAAGCGGAGATCGAGAAAGATTTCAACGTCAAGATCGATCTGCCGGAGACAGTCGTAGTCGGCAAGGATTCCAAAGAAGTCTTTGAAGAGATCGAGAAGGAAATGAACGAGATCTGCATCGGTCAGGAAAAAGCAGTCGATGATATCACTGTCGCTTTCCGCCGTCCGTTCGTGACCGGTTCCGATCCGAAGAAGATCCGCAACTCCATCCTGCTGATGGGTTCCAACGGTTCCGGCAGACACCTGCTCGTCGAAACGATGGCAGAACTGCTCAAGAAACACGGTCTCACCGTTTCTTCCGAAGTCATCGCGATCGATATGTCCCGTTACCAGTCTTCCTCTCAGGAAGCGCTCTTCCTGCAGGATCTCTATGCTGCTCTTCAGGGCAAGAATCCGGTCATCATCTTTGAGAACTTCACGCAGGCAAGCCCGGTCTACAACCGTATGCTGGCAGACCTTGTCATCAACGGACAGTGCATCCTCAATAAGCGTTATGTCTTTGCGAATAACCAGCTGCAGGAAGCGACTCAGAAACTGACAAAAGAAGCGATCGATCATCTCGACGGCAACAATAAGACCCTGGTCTTCATCACCGAAGGAAAAGCATCTTCCGTCATGGATGTCTTCGGCAAGAGCTTCGTCGAAACGATCGTCGATCAGATCAAGACAGTTCCGTATGATGAGGGTTCACTGAAGATCCTCGTTGATAAGATGCTGGATGATCTTTCTCTCAAATGCAAGACCCAGCTTGAGATCGAGGTGGATGTTGCCCAGAGTTTCAAGGATTATCTCCTTACCTGCTATGAACCGAACGACGGGATCGATTCGATCTCTCCGGTCATCAATAAAGTCTATGACAACCTGGTCGAACTCGCACTGCGCCAGGACGGCCTTAACAGTCTGGTGCTGATCCATGAGGGAACAGACGTTGTTGCCAAGGATGCGGAACACAGTTTCCCGCTGAGCATCAAAAACGATTCCGAAGCCGAGAGAGCCGAGATCCAGAAGGAACTCGACGAGATCGTCGGTCTGGATAAAGTCAAGGATTATCTCCTGAGCCTGGAAAAACAGGTCAAGGTCAACCAGCTGCGTCGTCAGAAGGGACTGAAGACCTACGATGTTTCCAAGCACATGATCTTTACCGGCAACCCGGGTACCGGTAAAACAACGATCGCCCGTATCATCTCCCGCCTGATGAAGGCGAGCGGGATCCTCAGACAGGGCCAGCTCGTTGAAGTTACCCGTGCGAACCTGGTCGGTAAATATGTCGGTCATACCGCGCCGCTGACGATGGATGTCATCGAAAGTGCGCTGGGCGGCGTCCTGTTCATCGATGAAGCGTATTCGCTTTACCGCGGCAGAGACGATTCCTTCGGACTGGAAGCGATCGATACACTGGTCAAGGGCATGGAAGATCACCGTGAGGACCTGATCGTTATCCTCGCCGGATACGATAAGGAAATGCAGGAATTCCTGACTGCCAACACCGGTCTTAAATCCCGTTTTGCGAACATCATCCACTTCGAGGACTACACCGGCGAAGAACTGATGCTGATCGCCTGCTCGATCGCGAAGGGCAAGGATTACAAGATCGCGGAAGAAGCAAAGCAGCCGCTGCAGAACTACTTCACGCTGATGCAGGCAAGAAAAGATGTTACCTCCGGTAACGGCCGTATGGCCAGAAACCTGGTCGAGGACGCGATCCTGCGCCAGTCTGCCCGTCTGCTGAACAATCCGGAAGATGATATCGATGTGCTGAAACTGGAAGACTTCGATCTTTCCAATATGACAGAAATGAAATAAAAGAGCCATGCGCTCTTTTATTTTTGCAAAGGATGATAAAATAAAGGTATGAAAAAGAATGGTTACAGATTAGGATTCTACTATTTTCAGGTCTATGGCTATCTTTATGTATGCGCGTTCTTTGATCTGATGATGATGCTTATCTTTATTTCCGGCGGTTTTATGGATATCGATCTGTACATCCCGAGAATGAATATGATCAACTATATCATGGCGGCTTTCCATCTGTTCAAAGCGGTCATGTATATCGTTATCGCGATCTGGATGCGCGGATTCCGTCAGAATTCGGAAAAGATGCTGATCTGGATCAAGATCGCGAATCTTCTGCTCGGCACCTTCTATGTTCTGGTCCGTCTCCGCCATACATTTGATGTGGATGTCTATGATGTAATGGCGGTCTTGATCATTACAGGCATTCCGCTTCTCATCAACTATCTCTATTTCAAAAAACGCGAGGAACTGTTCTGTAACTAAGGAGTTCGTTTATGAAGAAACTGCTGTTGGTCTTGCTGCTTTTACTGAGTTTTACTGCCTGCACGAAAAACCCGGAAAATGTTTCCGGGGATCCGACGATAGCTCCTACTGCGACGCCTGCCCCGACAGCGGCGACGCAGACAAGCAACACCGTTAAACCGACCGCTTCACCAACGCAGAAACCCAAAGTGCAGTTTGTGGATGAAGCGATAAACCAGATGCGACAGTATATGGCACCGGCAAAGCTCGGTATCATTTATGCCGGAACGCTTTACGGTTCCCAAGAGGAGATCGACCAGAAATTCGATTTGATCAGCAAGAATTATCCTTTTCTTCTGAATATGGAAGAGGATCAGATCGTCTATGGCGATATCCGTGAAGGCGAGCTCTACATGATGCTGATCCTGGTCCCGGAAGAGAACGCGACGCTCTCGCTCAACAGCCTGAAAGACGGTTCGGTCCTGTATCGTGATGAATACGGAACCCCGATCGTATTCATCGATACGATCGTTGCGGGTAACCCGACAGCTGAGGCCACTGTCGTCGCCAAAGGAACAGAACCTGTCAGCATCCGTCCGGCTCTTTCGCTTTATGACGGCAGGATCCGCGAAAATATGAACATGCTGATCCTCGATCTTTCCGATTACGACTGGCTGACGGAGAACGGAGATGTCCCCTTTTACCAGCAGGCCTGTTTTGACAACATCATGTACCGTGAGGATGTGCAGTCAAAGCTCAATGCCGGCAAGCAGATCCGGCCGCTCTGGGATATGGAGATCGAAGGTCAGTACTACCTTTGTTTCGGACTGGGTGACGACCCCACCAATTCCGCAAAGATCGACTGTTTCTACTGCTCCCGTCCGGATAGCAACAAAGTCTACTATTCGGAGAATCTGACAGAATGGACCCTATTGAATTAATGGATAAAACACTTGTATTCCGAAAACCCGAAGATGTGATCAATGCCGTAGAGACCTACGGCATTGTGCCGTTTTTCCGCAACCGGATCAGCGGTTTCTCGATCGAGGAACATACGCCCGCAGACCTCTGGTTCACCGAATTCCCGGGACCCTGGGAATGGAAAGGAGCGATCCTGCGCAGCGGCTGCTATTACGGAAAATTCTTTGAAAACCGGGCGGCCTATATCTCTGCGGAACTCTTTCCGGATTTCGCGAACTTCCGCCGTGACGGCTATGACTACGACGCCCGTATGGAAGACGGTCTCGGGGATGAGCAGGATTATGCGATCCTGCAGACCCTGGGCAACTATGAAGGCATTCTGAGCCGGGCTTTGAAAAAGAAGACGGGCTATTTCGGGAAAGAGGGAAAAAGCGGATTTGAGAGCCGTATTACCCGCCTGCAGATGCAGGGGTATGTGACGATCCAGGATTTTGAATACGACCTTGATAAACACGGCAAACCGTACGGCTGGGGCGTTGCCCGCTATACGACTCCGGAGAATTCCCGGGGCGCGGAATTTACCGAAAAGGTCTATCTCCGCAAACCGGAAGAATCCTATGCGATCCTGTTCAACAAACTGAAGAGTGTTTTCCCGGAAGAAAACGATCAGACGATCGACCGCTTTCTGAACTATAAAGACCGGCACCTAAAAAAGGTTCCGGCGGGAAGAATACTGTTATAATAAGACAAGGTGATTTCTATGGAACTGAACGAAAAGAAAATACTGGTCATCGGAGAAGCCAGAAGCGGTATCGCAGCCCTTAAGCTGCTGTATAAGCTCGGCGCCCGCGATCTGACCTTAACAGAACGTAAAGATTTTAAAGAAACAGAGCTGCTCTCGCAGCTTGGTGTCAAATGCGTCCCGCAGACAGACGAGATCTTCAAAGAGAACTGGGATCTCGTGATCAAGAACCCCGGTGTGCCGCCGGTCAGTCCTTTTATCGTTGATATGAAGAACCGCGGGATCGAAGTGATCACAGAGATCGAACTCGCCTGGCGCTTCATGAAACCGCAGCATATCTTCGCGATCACCGGCACAAACGGCAAAACGACCACAACGACACTGGCCTATGAATTCCTGAAAAAGACTTATGGCGACAAAGCGCATGTCGGCGGCAATATCGGAACGCCTCTTTGCGAGATCGTTCTGGATGCCGATCTTCTGAATAACGAGGGACATTATATCGCGCTTGAGATCAGCAACGCGCAGCTGGCGGATATTGTCGGTTTCCGCGCGGAAGTCTCCGCGATCATGAACCTGACGCCGGATCATATCGACTTCATGGGAAGTCTTGAGAATTACTATCTCTCCAAGACCCGCGTATATGAAAACAGCCTTAAAGAGGACGTCTTTGTCGAGAATATCGACGATCCGGTCCTGAAGGAATATCTGAAAAAACGCCCGCTGCCGTGCCGTAGCCGCAGCATCTCCCTGGAGAAAGAGGCGGATGCCTGGTTTGACGGCGAACGTCTGCTGCTGGACGGCGAAGAACTGGTGAAGCTTGAAGAAGTAAAACTTCCAGGCAAGCATAACCTGCAGAATATCCTGGTCGCCGCATCCGGCGCCTATGAGCTCGGTGTGCCGCGTGAGGACTTACGCGCAGTCATCCGCACTTTTGAAGGTGTCGAGCACCGTATCGAATTCGTCCGTGAGATCGACGGTGTGCGTTATTACAACGATTCCAAGGGAACCAATACCGACGCGACGATCACCGCGCTGAAATCCTTCGATCACGGTGTGATCCTGCTCGTCGGCGGCTTCGAAAAAGGCCTTCCGATGGATGAAATGAAAAAGTATCTCGGGCCGGTCAAGAAAGTCATCGGCTATGGCGCTTCCGGCAGACGCATCGCGACGGATCTCGTCGGCGATGCCGCTTCGATCGTCACAGATCTTCCGGAAGCCGTAAATCTCGCGAAGGAGTTTGCGGAAGCAGGGGACACTGTCCTGCTTTCCCCGACCACATCCTCCTTCGACCAGTATTCTTCCTTTGAGGAAAGAGGACGCCACTTCAAGGCGATCGTGAATGCCTTATGAGCGAACAGTATATTGGTGTATTCGATTCCGGTGTCGGCGGACTGACCGTCTTTAAAAGCATCATGGAGTCGATGCCTTCGGAGAATCTGCTGTATTTCGGTGATACAGCCCACGTTCCCTACGGCACTAAATCCGAAAAGCAGATCCGCAAATTCGTTCTGAACGATGTGGCCTTTCTGCATCGTTTTCCCTTAAAGGCGATCGTGATCGCCTGCAATACCGCGGATTCGGTCGCCGGACAGCTTCTGCGCGAGACCTATCCCGAAGAGAAGATCTTCGGTGTCATTGAACCGGCAGCCGCGGAAGCGGTACGCTCGACCGTCAATAAAAAGATCGGGATCATGGCCACAAAGGCGACTGTCGCCTCCAAGGCCTATGACCGCGCGATCCTGGCAAAGGATCCGACGATGGATCTCATCTCCGTTCCCTGTCCGCTGCTGGTGCCGCTGGTCGAAAACGGACGTTTTGAAAAAGACGATCCGGTCGTCCGGATGGTCTTGAGCGAATATCTGGAACCGCTGATCCGCTATGGTGTGGATACGATCGTGCTCGGCTGCACGCATTATCCGCTTTTAAAGGAAGCGATCCAGTCCCTTGCCCCGGAGATCCATCTGATCTCCTCTTCCGATGCCGCCGCGAAAGTGCTGAAAGAAGCATTCCCGGCAGAAGAGGGGCAGGGCATCCGCCGTTACTTTGTCAGTGATGACAGACAGCAGTTCGCGGATAACGCATCCCGCTTTATTCCCGATCTGCAGGGCGAAATCGAACAAGTAACTCTCGAATAAGATATAATAGGATAGTCTAGAAAAGGAGTTTGTATATGTCAGAAATCAAAGCAGCAACCGACGGCAATGTATACGTACCGGCCGAAAAACGTACCGGCAACGAATCGATCGTTTATTTTACAAGAGATATCTCCCCGGAAGGCATCATGAAAGCGTATGAGAAAGTCTGTGCCAACATGACCGGCAAAGTCGCGATCAAGCTTCATACCGGTGAAAAGAACGGTCCGAACTTCACCCCGGCAAGCTGGGTCAAGAAAGTCATGGAGAATGAACCGACCCTGAAGGACGCGACGATCGTCGAAACGAATACCTTCTATGCCGGTGACCGCTACACGACCGAAGAACATCGTGAAACGTTGAAAGTCAACGGCTGGGATTTCTGTCCGGTCGATATCATGGATGAGGAAGGAACAGTCGATCTTCCGGTCGAAGGCGGCAAATGGTTCGACCACATGACCCATGGTTCCCATATGACCCAGTACGATTCCCTGTTCGTGCTGACCCACTTCAAGGGCCATACGATGGGCGGCTTCGGCGGCTCCAACAAGAACATCGGTATCGGCTGCGCTGACGGCCGTATCGGTAAAGGTATGATCCACGCCAAGGACGGCGATGACTGGGGCGTCAACAAGGAAGAACTGATGGAGAAGATCACCGAGTCCACCAAGGCAACGATCGACTTCTTCGGAAAGAACGTTACCTATGTCAACGTCATGCGCAACATGTCCGTTTCCTGTGACTGCGAAGGTGTTCAGGCCGCACCGGTCGTTACCCCGAACGTCGGCATCCTGGCTTCCACAGATATCTGCGCGATCGATACCGCCTGTGTTGACCTCATTCAGGCGATGACTGAGGAACAGCATCACGATCTCTGGCAGAGAATGGAGAGCCGTCACGGTTTCCGCCAGCTCAGCTACATGAAAGAGCTTGGCATGGGCAATGACCGCTATATCCTCATCGATCTCGATAACGGCGAAGTCCGTCTCACGCCGAAAGAGGCAGTCAAGGATGTCGTTCCCTTCAAACTGATCAACCGCATGAAATAAAGCCTTCCGCCGGTTTTCCGACGGAAGTTTTTATCCGGACACTCGCGTCCACGAGGTGCAAGATGAAAAGATACGTAACTATATTATCTATCATGCTGATGATGCTGACGCTTTTTGCCTGCAGAGGTTTTGGGACAGAGGAAGGAGAGATCCGCATGGATGGTTTCAAAGAGTTTTATTACACCTACGAGAACATCAACTATAATGCGAAATACCAGCGTTACTACTTCTATGAAAAAGACGGAAAGCATATGTTTTTCCATGACCGCCGTGAAGTTATCGACGATTACGGACCGGCGGGCGAAGCGGACCGCAACCGTTTCGGCGAATTTGAGCTGACGGAGGAGGAATGGCAGCAATTCGCATCCTTCCTGCAGAAAGGCACGGTCCGCAACCGTCAGGAACATACTGAGAGCGGCGACAGCGGTCCCTGGATGTTTCTTTACCGGGAGGGGAAGGACCCGAAAGGACAGGAATTCGAATTTGATTCCTACAGCACTCTGAAAGAATTCGAACAGTTCTGCGACACACTGGCAGACACGGAAAGATAGCATCCTATTTATCTATACTCTTAAGAATCACAGTCCGGACCTGCAAAGCAGAGGCACGGGCTTTTATTATCTAATGCGATCGCCTGAGCATTCTGACAGGAATGAACAGCGGATACGGTTATAATTGTATAAAATCGATTACAATAAGTGGACAGTATATGTTGAAGTTCAAACCGTTTTCTCCGCAGGCACTCCTTGAAGCGCTTCCCTATATCAGACAGAATCCGTCTTTATGCAGTGATCTGACTGCCGGCTATTTGATTATGTGGCAGGAGGGCATGAATGTCTTTTTCTGTGTCCGCGATGAAACGTTTGTCATTCGCCAGGACATCGGGGTGCAGCCGGCATTCAGCTATCCTCTCGGGAAGGATCCGGAGGGAATGATCGATGAACTGCTCCGCTATACCGAAGAGCAGCATCTGCCGCTGCGCTTTTTCGCGGTCGACGAAGAAATTCTCAATAAGGTCAAAAGCGACAGCCGGTTAAATCCGTCAAAGTATGCGTTTGACCGCCGCTGGAGCGATTATATCTATTCATTCGAGGAGGCAATGACCTTCCGGGGAAAGAAATACAGCGGTCAGCGCAATCATATCAATAATTTCAAAAAACTGTACGGGGAGCCCGTCATCCGTGCTCTTCGTGAAGAAGACCATCCGGCAGTCGAAGAGATGCTGAGGGAATATGAGGCGGAACATCCGGATGCACTGGCACTGGAGCGTTTCGAAGTCGAACGGACGAAGGAATTGCTTTCTGTGTCCGCGCAGTTTGAAATGTTTGTTACCGGCTTGTTTATCGAAGAAAAGCTTGCCGCTTTCAGTATCGGCGAAGTAATAGGAGATATGCTGGTGATCCACGTGGAAAAAGCGCTGCGCCGCTACCGGGGGATCTACCCGGCATTGTATTCCGGTTTTGTCCGTTTTGTCTGCGATAGCCTCGGTCATCCTCTGAAATATGTGAACCGGGAAGATGATTCCGGTGATCCGGGACTGCGTACCTCGAAGATGCAGTACCAGCCGCTCATGTTGAAACATAAGTATCTCGTGCATGTCGCTACCCCGGCTTTACGGGCTGTTCAGCCCCTGACTCTTGAAGAAAACGGCATCTTTCTGACGGAATTCCGGGAAAGCGACAAAGCCGCCTATCTGCGGCTGAATACGGATATCGAAAACAACCGTTTCTGGGGTTATGACTACCGTGAGGATCTCTATCTTCCTTCCCCGCCAAGCGAGGAAGCTTTCTATGATTCTGTAGTTTACGATATGCAGGCCGGGGATTCCCTGAACCTGGCGGTCCGGCTTTCTGAAAACGGTGAAATGATCGGGGAAGCGGTCCTATGGAATTTCACTCCGGATTCGGCGGAGCTCGGTCTGCGCCTGTTTCCGGAATACCACGGAAAAGGACTGGGGAGATCCGCATTCAGGATGGCATCCGGTTATGCCGTGGATGTTTTAAAGCTTGTAGTACGTGCGCGCTGCTACCGGGAGAACGCTCTTTCCCGCAGAATGATTACAAGCTGCGGCTTTACTCCTTCAGCGCAGGACGAAACCTTCGACTGGTTTGAGCTGCCGGTGCGCAAATAAGAGAAACTAAAAATGAGTTTGAAACTCATTTTTTTGTGTCATCATCTATTCTTCCTCGTCTCATCTTTGCGGTGTTTATCAGCAACATAGATGTTGTCTGCTCTTTGATGTGCGGAATACTTATCAGGATTTGTTAGGAAACTAAGCGGGAATCCTCGGTTATTTAATTGCCGAGATGAAAGCACACCTTAAAGAATCTTTTGGTTCTTTTCGTCATTCCGGCACATATATAAACATAGAAAATGATATACTATGTGTATGAAAGAATACCTCGTTCATTACAGGACTTCTGTATGTAATATCAATTATCATATGGTATGGTCTGTCAAATATCGCAGAAAGATCCTGTCTCCTGAGATCGAAACGTATCTGAAAAGCCTTGTGCAGGAAATCGCTGAGGATAAAGGATTTACTGTTCATCTGTTTGAATGCAGTGAAGGCGATCATATACATTGTTTTGTATCGGGACCTCCAAAGCTTTCCATAACAGCTATCATAAAATATCTGAAAGGTATTACCGGCAGAAAGCTGTTTGAACAGTTTCCTGAAATCAAACAGAAGTTATGGAAGGGACAGTTGTGGAATCACTCTTATTATGTGGAAACGATCGGCTCCGTTTCAGAAGAAAATATCCGGCGCTATATTGAACATCAGTCGAAAGCTTATTGAGAAGGGATATGAATTGAAGTGCTGCTGAGCCGCAAGACAGTTATAAAACTCAACGAAAATCAGTCCAATATTCTTGGACATCTTTGTTATGCGGCATATAAGCTTTGGAACGTGTGTAATTACGAGAGGAAGAATTACCGGGAACTGGGGCAAAAGAAGCGCCCTGACTGGTACTGCCAGAAGAAAGCTCATAAAGATGACCTTTGGTTCAAATCTCTTCCTTCCCAGACAGCACAGGAAGTATGCAAAAAGCTGGATAAGGCATGGAAAAGTTACCACGTTCTTCTGAAAACAGGCGGAATCAAAAACCCGAATCCGCCCGGGTTTAAACAGGCACCGATGGAAATCACCTATATGCAGAACGGGATCGTACACACGAAAAAAGACAAGAAGGTGCGGCTTAGCCTCCCCGGGAAACTGAAGAAATACATGCGCGCAGAATATGGTATCGAAGACAATTACCTTTATCTGGAAAATCAGATTTTCCAGGATACAGATACCATCAAGCAGATCAAAGTGTATCCTCCGGAAAACGGGAAAGCTAAGGTGATCGTGATCTATGAAGCGAAGTGTCCTTTGCCCATGGAGGGAAACGGCCATTATCTGTCCGTTGATCTCGGACTGCATAACCTTTTCGCTTGTTACGACAGTGACGGGAAGACATTCATTGCGGGACGGAAATATCTGAATATCTGTTACCGGTATGACAAAGAGATCGCACGGATACAGGCGCAATGGAGTAAGATCCAGTCTGCAAAAGGTATCGAATACCCAAAATCATCTGCGCATTTGAGAAAGATCTACCGGAAGAAGTATAACTGTATCAATGATTACCTCCACAAGGTCACCAGAATGATTGCGGAATACTGCAGGGAAAAAGGTATTTCTGCGGTTGTGATCGGCGATATCCGAAACATTTGTAAAACAGGCGATCTTGGACACGTGGTAAACCAGAAGCTTCATAGTCTTCCCTATTCCAGAATCTATGAGATGCTGTCCTACAAGCTTGCACTGTACGGTATTCAAATGGTCAAAGAGAAAGAAACATATACCAGTCAGTGCAGTCCGTATGCGCCTTCTGTAAGCAGAACGTATGCGGATAAAAAGAAGCGCGTAAAACGCGGTTTGTATAAAGAGGGAAAGGATGTATTCAACGCAGATGCGGTAGGAGCCTTCAATATCCTGAGGAAGTATCTGGCAGAAAACGAAAAAGAAACCGAGATTCCGGTGAAGGGAATATCCGATCCCATTGTAATCAAAGCAGCTGTATAGTCTTTTCAATAAGACAGCAGTAAAGGTGTCATGGACGCACCCAGGAGCTGCACGGCCATTGGCTGTGTCAACCTGATGCCCGGTAATTCAATTGCCGGGTAGTTCACAATAAGGAAAACAGAGAAAGAGTTCTTTTCTGAATATAAAAAATGTGACCGCACACTTCTTTTTCCTGTCTGTTAGGGTGAGAAGGGTAAAGCCGTCAGAACTCTTCTCTCCCGCGGAGGAACAACAGGCAGAAATGGAAGATTACGAGATCGTTGAGCTGTACTGGCAGCGCAGCGAGAATGCAATCAGGGAAAGTGACAGAAAATACGGAAGGTATTGTTTTAAGATCGCCCAGAATATCTTGTTTGACCGTTCCGACAGCGAGGAATGTGTGAATGACACCTGGCTCAGAGCCTGGGAATCCATGCCTCCAAACCGTCCGGAAAGACTCGGAGCATATCTCGGGCGTATCACCCGCAATCTGGCGCTGAATCTCTACGAGAAGCTGACGGCGGAAAAACGGGGAGCCGGTGAGACGCCGGTCGTACTTGACGAGCTCAGCGAAGTGATCGGAAAGGAATCAGATGTTGAGGCAAACGTTGACCTGACACTTTTAAAGGATACGATCAACGATTTCCTGCGGCAGCTGGATAAGGAGACCCGTATCATCTTCGTACAGCGTTATTACTATATGGCGACTGTCAAAGAGATCGCCGCCAATTTGCATCTGTCCGACAGCAAGGTCAAGATGACGCTGCTGCGGACCCGTGAAAAACTGCGCGTCTGGCTGCAGGAGGAGGGCTACGAGATATGAAGAATACAGATCTCCTGAAAGCGATGAACGGGATCGATGAACAGTTCCTGCTTGAAGCGGATCCCTATCAGAAGAAGGTACGCCGTTCCTTTACCTTTAAGCGCAGCTGGAAGCTCGTTTCCGCTTTCGCGGTCCTGCTGCTTGCCGTCGGCATCTTCTATCCTCTCTACAACAGGCCTGTCTTCAACAATTTCGCCTCGGATTCAGCACCGAGTGCTGCCAACGATGTGATGGAGGAAAAAGCGGTCACGGAGGAAGAGATGCAAGAGCTCTTTGCGGAACTTCCGGAAACGATCGCCGGCAGCAGTCTTTCCGAAAGCTATATCCGGGATGAGCACAGCTCAGCTGCCGGTTACTGTGACAGTGAAGGCAGGGAAACGTTCCTTGTCCTGCGCCAAGATATCCCGTTCACGTATCCGTCCGTGATGCCGTCTTCCGATAACGGAAGGGAAATGCAGGACGCGCTGCCGTATACAACAGTCATCGAAAACAGCGACGGCTGCTCTGTCTACTGGGAGAAAGACGGATTCTACTATTGTCTTGAGATCCGCGGCAGTGAAAACTGCAGTGCTGATATCATTGCGGAAGCGGTCGGTTCGATCCGCTGAGGAGAATAAGAAAATGAAAAAGATCTTGCTTGCATTATGTCTCTTCGTCGTGCTTCTGACAGGGTGTTCCTCGAAAAGCGGGACGAACCACTATACCGGCTCCTACGCTGTTACAAGCGAGGAAGCGAAAGGGGATTACGCGGAAGCTGAACAGGCGCCGCAGGCTTCAAACAGCGGCATCTCCCTGGAACAGAGCGACACCGAGAAACTCGTCTATACCGGCTGGATGTCGGTCGAGACGAAGGATATGGACAGTTTCCTCAAGGAATTTGCGGAGCTGGTCAGACAGTATCAGGGCATCACCCAGAACATGACCGAAAACAATTACGGCAACCGCCGCAATCTGTCACTGACCCTGCGCGTCCCCGCGAAGGATTTTGAGAGTTTCATCGAAGCGCTGCGCAGCGGTTCCGGTTCGATCACCAACATCCATACGAACGTCGAGAACATCACCCGCCGCTACAATGATAACGAGATCGAGATCGAAGCTCTGGAGACCCAGCACGCGCGTCTTCTTGAACTCATGGCGCAGGCTGAGGATCTCAGCGATATCATCCTGATCGAAGAGAAACTGACAGATGTGGAGACCCGTCTGAATATCCTGAAATCCTACCGCTCGGAGATGGACGAAGATGTCGCCTACAGCACGATCGATATCGAGATCAGTGAGGTAAAGACCTATACCCGCACATCCTTCGGACAGCGCCTGAAAGAGGCGTTTGA
Source organism: Erysipelotrichaceae bacterium (assembly GCA_017431225.1). Classification (GTDB taxonomy): domain Bacteria; phylum Bacillota_I; class Bacilli_A; order Erysipelotrichales; family Erysipelotrichaceae; genus RGIG5669. The sequence goes on from JAFRLM010000007.1 coordinate 146,457, forward strand.
GAAATCCTGGATCGACTTCGCGGACGGCATGGGCAACTTCTTCATCGGTCTTGTCTATTATCTGCCGGTGATCCTGCTTCTGGTGGTTCTCTGTCTGATCCTGCGCAAGCCGGTGGGAAAGCTCTTCGGCAAGCTCCGCCGGGGCCGGAAAAAGGAAACAACCGAGTAAAGGAAGATATATCGCATTGCTTGAAAGCTTAACACGTCTGTGTTAAGTTTTTCTTATTGAAAAGGCAGGGTGCGAGCCATGAAAATAGCAGTATACTGCGGATCTTCCGCAGGCAATAAATCAGTATTCACAGAACGTGCCGGACAGCTCGGCAGAAAGATGGCCGAAAACGGACATACGCTCGTCTACGGCGGTTCCAAGACCGGCATGATGGGCGCGATCGCCGACGCGGTGCTTGCGAATCAAGGAAAGGTCATCGGTGTGGTCCCGGATGTACCGGTCATCAAGGAACGGACACATCCCGGTCTTACGGAATGCATCTATACGGATACGATGGCGGAACGCAAGAGCCGCATGATCGACCTCGCGGACGCTTTTATCGCCATGCCCGGCGGTATCGGAACACTGGATGAGATCACCGAAGTCATCTCGCTTTCCAGCCTCGGCATCGTCAGCGGAGCGATCGTCTTCCTCAATACTGAAGGCTATTATGACGGTGTAAAGGAACTGCTGAAGAATGTTGTCTTCAACGGCTACGGCCGTCCGGAATACTTTGAACGTATCCTTTTCTCCGATGATCCGCAGGAGATCGTTGAATTCATCGAACGCTGCGGAAGCGTGAAGGAACAGGAGGAAAAAGAATGATCTCGGAAGAAACCGTCAGAAAGATCTTGCAGTTCACGGAAGACCGTGACTGGGATCAGTTCCATTCGCCGGAAAACCTCGCGAAATCGGTTGCGATCGAAGCCGGGGAACTGTTGGAATGTTTTCAGTGGAGCGGTGAATACGATCCGGAGCACACAGCCGAAGAGCTGGCGGATGTGATGAACTACTGTATCCAGCTGGCGGATAAGCTCGGACTCGATATGGATCAGATCCTGCTGGATAAACTGGAAAAGAATGCGAAAAAATACCCGGTCGAAAAAGCGAAGGGCAGCAATCGGAAATATACAGAACTGGACAGGGAGGAAGAAAGATGAGAACGCTCTATTACAACGGCAACATCTATACAGGCGAAGGCAGCGCGACCGCGTTCATCGTCGAGGACGACCGTTTTGCGGAAGTCGGAAACGAAGAACTTCAGAACAACGCATATGACGCGAAAGTCGATCTGCAGGGACGTTTCGTCTCGGCTGCTTTCAATGATTCCCATATGCATCTCCTGGGTTACGGCAGTTCCCTGAAGATGGCGGATCTCGCCAAACACACTTCTTCTTTAAAAGGCATGCTGGACTATCTGCGCGAATACATCGATTCCCTCGAACTGCGTCCGGGACAGTGGATCCGCGGCCGCGGCTGGAACCAGGACTATTTTGCGGACGTGAAGCGTATGCCCGACCGTCATGACCTGGATTCGCTTTCCACGGAATACCCGATCGTGATCACCCGCAGCTGCGGTCACAGCTGTGTCGCCAACAGCAAGGCTCTCGAGATCGCCGGCATCACTGCCGAAACAAAAGCGCCGATCGGCGGCGACATCGGACGGGAAGCAAACGGTGAACCGGATGGCCGGCTTTACGACAACGCGATCGATGAACTGCTCGATCCCTTCATTCCGCTTCCGGACAAGGAAGAGATCAAGGATATGATCCGTCTTGCCTGCAAGGCGCTGAACTCTTTCGGTGTCACCAGTTCCCAGACCGATGACTACTGCGTTTTCCGCGAAGTTCCTTTTGAAACGGTAAATGCCGCCTACAAGGAACTTGAGGAAAGCGGAGAGCTGACTGTCCGTGTCTATGAGCAGAGCAATTTCACGACGCTTGAGGAGCTGACCCGCTTCGTGGAAGCAGGAAACGTTACCGGCACCGGCAGCGACTGCTTCAAGATCGGCCCGCTGAAAATGCTGGGCGACGGATCTTTAGGGGCGCGCACCGCGCATCTCACCCGACCCTATGCCGATGATCCTTCAACATCCGGATTCTCGCTGTTCACAAGAGAACATATGAACGCGATGGTCAGCTACGCCAACGCGCACAATATGCAGATCGCGATCCACGCGATCGGTGACGCCTGCCTTGATCAGGTCCTGGACGCGATCGATCTGGCCTTACAGGAAAACCCGCGTGAAGACCACCGTCACGGCATCGTTCACTGCCAGATCTCCCGCGCTGATCAGCTGAAGCGTATCGAGGAGTTGAAACTGCATGTCTACGCGCAGTCGATCTTCATTGACTACGACAACCACATCGTTGAAAAGCGTGTCGGCAAGGAGCTCGCTTCCACGAGCTACTGTTGGAAGACACTTATGAAGAACGGTGTCTGCGTTTCCAACGGCTCTGACTGTCCGGTCGAACTGCCGGATGTTCTCGAAGGTATCGAATGCGCAGTCACCCGTACTTCTCTCGACGGCACCGGTCCGTATCTCCCGGAAGAAGCCTTCACCGTAAAAGAGGCGCTTGATTCCTTTACCGTCAACGCTGCCAGAGGCAGTTTTGAGGAAGACCGCAAGGGAAAGATCAAGACCGGTTACCAGGCGGATTTCACCGTCCTGGCGGAAGATCCCTTTGCTGTCGATCCGCGTCACATCCACGCGATCAAGGTCTGCGAGACCTGGTTCGCCGGTAAGAAAGTCTTTCAGGCGTAACAAATAAAAAAAACGGATCAGCGATCCGTCTGGTTCAGGCTTCCTGCTTCGGCGGGAAGCTTTTTGTATATCGTGAAGTACATCGTTAGGAAGCAGGCCAGTCCGCCGACGATATTGGAGATCGGTTCCGCCAGGAAGACACCGTTGACCCCGAACCCGAGACCGGGCAGAAGCAGCGTCAGTGGCACAACGATGATGATTTTTCGCAGAAGCGAGAAGAAGATCGCCTGGGGCGCCCGCTTCAAAGAGGTGAAGGCAGCCTGGCCACCAAGCTGGAAGGTCATAAAGAAGAAACCGGCAAAATAGATGCGGATCGCTGCTGCGCCCGGTGCTGTCAGAGAAGCATCATCGGTAAAGATCGCGATGAAGAATTCCGGGAACAGCATGACTGCCGCCAAAGCGACAGTGGTATAGATCCCCATGATCAGGGTCGTGAAACGGATGCTCTGACGGATTCGTTCCGGTTTGCCGGCGCCGTAGTTGAAACTCATGACCGGCTGGGAAGCGCTGGAGATCGCGGAAGCCGGCAGCTGGAAGATCTCACGGATCGAGTTGATGATCGTGATGACACCGACATAGAGATCGCCGCCGTAGTTGCGCAGCATGACGTTGCAGAGGATCTGCACGAGGGCGGAAGTGCCCTGCATGATGAAGCCGGTGACGCCGAGCGGGATCATCTGTCTGAGACAGGAGAAGTCGGGGACCATGTTTTCCCTGCGCAGTCTGTAGGGTGCGTCTGCCTTTAAGAAGAAATAAAGCGCGTAGAGCGCAGAGGCTGTCTGCGAGATGACGGTCGCGATGGCCGCGCCGCGAACACCCATGTTTAAGCCGTAGATGAACAGCGGGTCAAGAACGATATTGAGCACCGCGCCCAGAAAGATCGTCATCATGCCGTAGCGGGAGTAGCCGGAAGCGTTGATGAAACCGTTCAGGCCGGTCGCCAGCATCGAACCGGTGATGCCGAAGATGTAATAACGCAGATATTCGTTCGCGTAAAAGTAGGAGGAGTCGCTCGCCCCGAAGAGATACAGGATCGGCTTGCGCCAGAACCAGGCGACAAAGAACAGCACGACCGAGGTATACACCAGCATGCCGCAGACCTGACCCAGGTAGTGCTCAGCCTTTTTCGTATCCTCCTGCCCGCGGGCGATCGCGAAGATCGGGGTACCGCCGTAGGCAAAAAGACTGGTGAAAGCCATGATCAGAGTGGTGATCGGGAAGGAGAGACCGACGCCGGTCAGAGCCAGGGAACCGATCTCCGGCAGGTGGCCGATATAGATGCGGTCGATGACGTTATATAAAAGATGGACCAGCTGTGCCAGCATCAGTGGAAGGGACTGGGAAAGGATCACCTTCGGGATGCTGCCGCTGCCGAAATCGTTCTGTTTTTTACTCATGAACACCATTTTACACAAAAACGATCCGGAGCGAGAAAAAAAGACCGGCAGTTTATAAAAACCGGAAAGCAGTCGGTGTGTAGCAGCGATCTATCCGTGTGTTATAGATCCTGTTGACAACAGTTATATACTGTTATACACTGTTTGTGAGGTAAAAAATGCGCATTATACTCAACAACAACTCAATGATCCCGATCTACGAACAGCTCGTTTCCCAGATCAAAAATGAGATCATCTCCGGTAAACTCGCGGAAGGGGAAGTTTTGCCCTCTGTCCGCAGCATGGCTGCTGACCTTAAGATCAGTGCCCTTACCGTTAAAAAAGCCTACGACTATCTCGAAGCGGAGAATTTCGTCACGACGGTGCACGGCAAGGGAACTTTTGTGAACGCGGCGGACCGCCAGCTCGCGGTTGAAGCGAGAAGGAAAGCAGTGGAGGATGAGCTCGGCAAAGCGGTCGAAAAAGCGAAGGCCGCGGGAATGAGCAGGGAAGAGATCCGGGACATGCTGGATATCCTTTTGGAGGAATAAAACTATGATTGAGATCGCAGATCTTGTCAAAAAATATAAGGACTTTGAACTGAATGTCTCACTGAGCATACCGGAAGGGCGGATCAGCGGACTGATCGGCAAAAACGGTGCCGGCAAAAGCACCACGATCAAGGCGATCTTGGGTCTGATCCGGAAAGACGGCGGCAGCGTAAAGGTCTTCGGAAAAGATCCCCGCAAACTGACCGGCGAGGAAAAACAGAAGATCGGCGTCGCTTTGGCGGAGTCCGGTTTCAGCGGCTATCTGAATGCGGATGTTGTCGCTAAGATCCTGAAAAATATGTATGCGCGTTTTGATGAAGCACTTTTCCGGAAGCGCTGCGATGAGTTCCGCCTGCCGCTCAACAAACCGATCCGGGAATTCTCGACCGGAATGAAAGCGAAGCTGCGCGTGCTGACAGCGCTGTCTGTCAATGCCGAGCTGCTGGTCCTGGATGAACCGACAGCCGGTCTTGATGTGGAAGCCCGCAATGAGATCCTGGATATGCTGCGGAAATATATGGAGGAACGGCCGGAGACTTCGGTCCTGATCTCCTCGCATATCTCGAGTGACCTCGAAAACCTCTGTGATGATGTTTATCTGATCGATGGCGGAAAACTGATCCTGCACGAGGATACGGATGTCATACTCTCGCAGTACGCTGTTTTGAAATGCGACGAGGAGACATATCCGATGCTGGATCAGAACTATCTGCTGAAAACGGTAAAGGAGAAATTCGGCTACCGTTGTCTGACAAAAGAAAAGCAGTTCTTTCAGGAGAACTATCCCGGTCTCGTCATTGAACGCGCCGGGATCGATGATCTGATCCTGATGCTGACAGGAGGAAAGAAGTAGTATGAAAGGCCTTTTTATCAAAGATTTCTTTCTGGCTTTCCGCAACAGCCGCAGTCTTCTGATCTTTACGTTCATTTGCCTGGTAATGAGTCTGTCCATGGACCCGGTGTTTGGCGTCGGTTACGGTATCCTGCTGATGGGGACCCTCGCCCTCGGGACGCTGACCTATGATGAATACGATAACGGATTTCCGTTTCTGATGTCTCTGCCGATCAATGCCAGGACCTATATCCGGGAAAAATTCCTGTTCTGTTTCCTGGCGGAGATGATCGGTGCGGCAGCCGGCGTGCTGTTCTCACTTCTGGCCTCTCTCATCCGCAAACAGCCGATCGTTCTGGAAGACTATCTGTCATTTGCTGCAGGTATGCTGCCGGCGTTGTACCTGATGCAGTCGCTGATGATCGCTTTGCAGCTGAAGTTCGGCGCGGAAAAGAGCCGTCTGGTGATGATGATCGTATACGGAGGTTTTGCCGGTATCGCGATCTTTGTGGGATCCATGAAGGACCAGCTCCTTCCGAAACTATCCGGAACGATCGCGTTCCTGCAGGGACAGCCGGCTTTGCTTCTTTTGGGCACGTTGCTGCTGATCTTCCTTCTTCTGGTAGGACTGCTCTACATAGTATCTGTAAAGATCATGGAAAACAAGGAATTTTAAAAGAGCCCTCGGGCTCTTTTATTCTGCTTGCAGTTTTTTCAGATAGCGCCAGACCCGGTTGTCCAGCATGCTGCGCACTTCCTCATAGTTTTCCAGATGTTCGCGGATGTAGGAACTCGAAACGGCCATCTCCTTCAGTAAAAGGATGTGATAATCGCTTTTGTTCAGTTCCGCCATTTCCTTCCTGATATCGATGCCGTTCCGGCGGACCAAAAGGAAGGGGTATTTCAGAAGCTCTTTATAATTCTTCCATTCATCGAAGCGGGGCAGATTATCCGCTCCCAGAACGAGCTGAAGCTCATCGTCCGGATAGCGTTTTCTGAGTTCCCGCATCAGCTGATAGGTGTAGGGAAGCTCGTTTGCTTCTTCCTCGACAACGATCCCATCTTTTTCGAAGATCTTCAACATGGCGATCCGGTCCTTCAGAGGCAGAAGATCCTGCTTATCCCAGTAGTTGCCGGTCGGCACGATCAGGACCCGGTCGGTGATCTCTTTTTGCAGAAGGTAACGCGCGATCCTGATATGGCCCTTGTGGACGGGGTTGAAGCTTCCCGGATAGACCGCTATGCGCATCGCTGATATACCGGGATGTGGAATTTGTGGGCAGCGCCGGCGTGCAGCTTCTCGATCCGTTTGGACGCTTCCTCGCTGACCGGTTCGCCGTTCATATAAGCCGCGATCTCACGGTAAGTCACACCGAGCTTATCCTCGTCGGTCTGGTTGCTGAGGTCATCGTTCGGCGTTTTATACAGGACTTTCGGCGGTACCTCAAGTTCCTCGCCGATACGGATGACTTCCTCAACGGTATAGTCGTTTAAGACGCCGATATCATAGGTGGAGTCGCCGCCTTTGGTGAAATAGCCGACATACAGCTCGCATTTGTTGCTGGTGCCGGCGACAAGATAGGTGCCGCCTTTCATCGCCGAATACCAGGCTGCGACATAATAATTCGTCGCCATGCGCAGACGCGGCTTCAGATTGATCTCGCTGTTGACGAGATCATTTTCATCTGCGCCGAGTTTGGTGATCTCATTCTCAAACGCGTCGAAACTGGCAGTCAGATCGATATTGATCAGCTCAAAGCCGTACTTTTCGGCGACTAATTTCGCGTCATCCGCGCAGCTTTCCGGGCTGTGGCAGGGCATGGTGATACCAACGACATTTTCCTTGCCCAGCGCTTTGACGAAGAGGGCAGCGACAACACCGGAGTCCTTACCGCCGCTGATCCCCAGGACAACGCCTTTCAGATGGCATTTTTCATAGTAATCACGGATGAAGGCAACGATGCCTTCGACTTCTTTTTTCGGATCAAACATTTGTCTTACCTGCCTCTCTGATCATTTTCTGTTTCAGGGCGATGTAGCGGTCAGTGCCGTCTACATAGTATTCATGCGGATTCACGATCCTTCGTACTTCCGGATAGAGCTTTTCGATCTCGGCCAGGCAGTAACGCATTCTCTCTTCGCTGCTAGGCAGCGTATAGACGAGCCTGCCGTCTTTGAAGATCGTTTCCTGCAGCGGTTTCAGCTCATAGTTGCGGATGACCGAGAATTTATCGAAGTGGGTGAGGGAGGTTATCTGCATATTATCTTCCGGCAGGACTTCGTCCTTTTCGCAGACGATGTCCGCCATCGCGTACCCGCTCTCCTTATCGAAAGCGCGGTATAGGTTCTTGAAGGATGGATTGACGATCTTGATCACGTCATTGCTGAGCTTGATCTTGGGGATGACTTTTCCGTCTTCGATGATCGCGACTTCCTTATAGACACAGCCCATGCGTCCTTCCGGTTTGGAGATATTGTCGCCGACACCGAGGGAATCGAAGTAGGCACCCTGCAGGCGCAGGGAGAGGATGACTTCCGCGTTCAATGAATTGGACAGACAGATCGTCGCGTTCGGGAAGCCGGCGTCGTCCAGCATCTTTCTCGCCTTCTTGGAAAGATAAGCCAGGTCGCCGGAGTCGATACGGATACCGATGTGGTCGAGCGGCATGCCTAATTCGCGCATCGTTTCAAATGTCCTGATCGCATTCGGCACACCGGAACGCAGGGTATCGAAAGTATCGACCAGCAGGAGACAGTTGTTCGGGTAGCATTTCGCGAAAGCCAGGAAAGCGTCGTACTCATTGTCAAAGGCTTCGACGAAACTGTGTGCCATCGTTCCCAGCGCTTTTGTTCCTTCCGCCTTGCCGGCAAGGACATTCGAGGTGCCGCTGCAGCCGGCCATCAGCGCGTAGATGGAAGCGTCGAGCGCTGCCTCCGGACCGTCTGCCCGGCGGGCACCGAATTCCATGACTTTCACGTTCTCCGGAGTAGCGTCAAGGATGCGTCTGGCAGCTGTGGCGTGTTCCATCGGGCCGTTTATCATGGAAAGGATCGCTGTCTCCACGATCTGGGCTTCGATGATCGGAGCTTCAATCGTGATCAGCGGTTCGTTCGGGAAGACCGGTGTTCCGTCCGGGATCGCGTATACATTTCCGTTGAAATGGAAGTCTTTGAGCTTTTCGAGAAGTCCTTCGCTGAGACCGAGCGAACGCAGATAATCGATATCCTTTTCTTTGAACTCGATATTCTGCAGATAATCGATGACCTTATCGAGTCCTGCCATGACCGCATAGCCGCCGTTATTCGGGGTCTTGCGGAAATAGACATCGAAGACTGCCCGCAGATCCTGCATGCCGCTGCGCAGATAGGCATCAGCCATCATGAATTCATAAGCATCGGATAAAAGGGAATAGTTGCGCGCGTTTTTCATTTACAGTTCCTCCGTTGAGACACCGGACAGTTCCATCAGCCGGTTCGCCATCTCGTTGTATTCCGCCCGCGGATGCGCCGGGGCATTGTAGGTCTCGGTCAGGTTTTTTGGTGCCCGGACCGTGACTTTGCGGTTGTTCTGATCGAAGTAATTGGTCAGCGGCATCGCCAGATTCATGACACAGATGTCTGTGCAGCAGCCGCCGATGATAACTTCCTCAAGTGATGTCATCGCGTCGATATCTTCCAGGAAGCCGGGCGCGAAGACCGCGCTGGTGGAGTTTTTCTCATAATCCAGAGAATCAGAAGCGTATTCCTTCAGCTCATCGACCAGCTCGCTTTCGCTCGTTCCGGCAACACAATGCACCGGGAACTTGCGGAATTCCGCTGCGTCTTCCGGATGACAGTCACGGATGAATGCCAGGCCGTCACAGCGTGAACTTTCGATACAGTTCCGGATCGCCGGCAGGATCTCAGCGATCCCGGGGTCAGCCATGTTGCCTTCCCGGATAAAGCCGTTGACCATGTCGACGATGACCAGCAGTTTCTTGATCTCTTCTTTTTTCTTCATTTGGAATTTCCTCCTTCTTTATCATATATATGAGATCTCCGGAAGAAAAAATTCCCCCTATCGAAGGAATCTTATTCTTTTCCGGAGCTGTCGCTCATTACGACTTTCGCGCTTACTTCATTTGCATGCCGAACGGCTTCTTCCAAAGTTTCCCCTTTGGCCCTGCAGGCGAGGATCGCCGCGCAGTGGGCATCGCCGGCTCCTGTCGAGTTCTTCTGTTTGACCGGCTTGACCGGATAAACACGCAGATTTCCGTTTTCGCAGGAAACCACTTCTCTGGCACCGTCGGTAATGACAACGTCGCAGTTATAGCGCGCGTTGAGTTTCCTTGCCGCTTCGCGGGCATTCTCCGCCGGATCATTCAGCTTTTCAAGATAGGCGAGAGCCTCCCTGCGGTTGAGATGCAGCAGTGAGCAGGCACTCATCGTCTCCTCGTTTTTGGCGACCGGGATCTCGCAGATCCTTCCGCCCGGGGCATAACAAATATATCTTTCCGTATTCTTTTTCAGGAAATCGATGATGTATTTTCCGCTTTCCTCCTCGACTTCCAGTCCGCAGACATAGATCAGGTCATACGGAGCGGGATCGAGCTCATTGAACCATTCTTCCTTAAAATGGTATTCCGCGCCATGAACGCTCATGAAGGTGCGGTTTCCTTCCTTATCGATCAGACAGTAGCAGCATCCGTTCTCCTCGTCACTGCGCAGGCAGGGCTGCGCTTTCGCGGAAGCGGTTTCCTTCAGGATGAAGTCGCCGTAAATGCCTTTGCCTACCGGTGAGAACAGAGTGCAGGGAACGCCGAGATCCGCGATCACGGAAGCGACATTAAAGGCACATCCGCCCAGAGTCATTTTCTGGTAATGGATGTTGACATCCTCTTCCAGCGTCGGGAGCTGATCGAGATGAATATGAATATCAGCAACGGTGGAACCGATAACTAAGATCTTTTTCACATTGATACCTGTCTTTCTTTCTCTAACATTATAAAACATATTGATAAAAAATAAAGATATTTCACAAACTTTTTTTCGGCCGATGTCCCGCCGGAGCTGTTTCAACTTATTTATATAGGGACATTCTTTTTCTTTGTGAGCAGAAGCGGATCTGGAAACAGCAGAGAAATGCCTGAAAATCAAGTAATATTTTTATTTTGAAAGCTATTTTGATATAATTTGATTACTAACGGAGGTTTTTTGTCATGGCTAAATTATCGAGAACACAGAAGTATGCGGAACTGAGAAACCGTCTGGAAAACGACCATGAGGTCGATCTGAATACGGCTCATCTCAGCGAGTACGGAAACAAGCTGAACGATCTTCAGCAGAAGATCACCGAAGAGGCAAAAGACAATTTAACGGGACTGGGCGAAAAAGTCGAAGACAAGGTCGAAAAAGTCGAAGACAAGGTCGAAAAAGTTAAAGAAACAGTTGAAGAAAAGCTCGAAGAACTTGAAGAAGGGCTGACCGAAAAGTACAATTTCGTCATTCAGGAGCTGACAGGAGATGTCGATGACTACACCTCAACTTTCGAGATCCCGCTTGCGGATATTGCGAAAGAATTAGACTCCGATAAAGCAGATGACAAAGCCAATGAAGCAGTTGAAGAAACCACCGAAGACGTCAAGAAACTCTCCGATGATGTAATTAATCTTTTCAATTTCGATGAAAAGCCTGTCACAGAAGAACCGGAAAAGATCGTGAGCGAAGTTGTCGAAGTCGCTGAGCCGGTCGTTGAAAACGTTCCGGAAGTCGTTGAAGAAGTCGCTGAAACAGTAGCGGAACCGGTCGAGGAAGTTGCAGAGACTGTTGAAGAAGTCGCAGAACCAGTTGTTGAAACTGTTGTTGAAGCAGCTCCGGAAGTTGTTGAAGAAGTTACTGAACCTGTAGCAGAAACTGTCGAAGAAGTTGCAGAGACTGTCGCTGAACCGGTCGTTGAAGAAGTTGCTGAGACTGTAGAAGAACCGGCAACAGAACCCGAAACACAGGTAGATGAGATCATTCCGGAAAGAGCGGAAGATATCATCCTTGAATGGACTGCTGAACGCGAAGGAAAAGCAGAAAAAGCTGAAGAACCGGTCGAAGAAGAACCGGAAAGCCGCTTTGTATTCCCGTGGGATGTAAGAGAAGAACCTGAAGAGACCCCGGCAGAAGAACCGGCTGAAACCGTTGAAGAACCTGTTGAGACACCGGTAGAAAATGAACCGTTCATCTTCCCGTGGGACAGAAAGAACGAGACAGAAGAGACCGTTACCGAACCGGTAACTGAGCCCGTTGAAGAACCGGTCGTTGAAGAAGTGACCGAAGTAACCGAGCCGGTCGCCGAGACGGTCGAAGAAGTCGCTGAACCAGTCGTTGAAGCTGCTCCGGAAGTTGTTGAAGAAGTAACCGAGCCTGTAGCTGAAACAGTTGAAGAAGTTGCTGAGACTGTTGAAGAGCCGGTTGTTGAAGAAGTCGCGGAACCTGTTGTTGAAGCAGTTGAGGAACCGATCGAGATCATCGTTCCGGAAGTCCAGGAAACTGTTGAAGAACCGGTTGCTGAACCAGTCGTTGAAACTGTTCCGGAAGTTGTCGAAGAACCGGTCGTCGAAGAACCAGCCGTAGAGACTGTTCCGGAAGTCGTTGAGGAAGTAACTGAACCAGTCGTTGAGACGGTCGAAGAAGTTGTTGAAGCAGCTCCGGAAGTTGCTGAAGAAGTAACCGAGCCTGTAGCTGAAACAGTTGAAGAAGTTGCTGAGACTGTTGAAGAGCCGGTTGTTGAAGAAGTCGCGGAACCTGTTGTTGAAAAGGTTGCTGAACCGGAAATCGGAAGCGACAGCACATATCTCTTCCCGTGGGAGATCGAACAGCCTGCTGAAGAACCGGCCGTAGAGACTGTTCCGGAAGTTGTCGAGGAAGTAACTGAACCGGTCGTTGAGACTGTCGAAGAAGTTGCAGAGCCTGTTGTTGAAGCAGCTCCGGAAGTTGTAGAAGAAGTTACTGAGCCTGTAGCTGAGACAGTTGAAGAAGTAGTCGAGACTGTCAAAGAGCCGGTCGTTGAAGAAGTTGTTGAAACCGTTGAAGAACCGGTCGTCGAAGAAGTCACAGAGCCTGTTGTCGAAAAGGTTGAAGAACCGGAGATCGACGCAGAGCCGACAAAGATCTTCAATCCATTCTATTTTGCTGAAAAACCGCAGCCGGTCGCTGAACCTGCTGAAGAACCGGTCGTAGAGACTGTTCCGGAAGTTGTTGAGGAAGTAGCTGAACCAGTCGTTGAGACGGTCGAAGAAGTTGCTGAGCCTGTCGTAGAAACAGTCAAAGAAGTCGCCGAGACTGTCACAGAGCCAGTCGTCGAAGAAGTTGCAGAACCTGTTGTTGAAGCAGTTCCGGAAGTTGCTGAAGAAGTCACAGAGCCTGTAGTTGAGACAGTTGAAGAAGTCGTCGAACCGATCGCTGAAACGATCGAGGTCGCTGAACCTGTTGTCGAAACACCGGCTGAACCGGAAGCAGAACCGGTTGACTTCCTGAAAGAAACACTGAACGAAGTAACCGAGTACAACAAAGCACAGGGACTCGTTACTGCGGACGAAGTTCCGAATACGATCCTTGATGAGATCAGAGGAATCCATCATGAAGAACCGGTCGTTGAGCCGGTCAAGGAAGTTGTTCCGGAACCGGTCGAAGAAACAGTTGAACCGGTCGCTGAACCGGTCGTAGAGGCCGTTCCGGAAGTCGTTGAGAAAGCTACTGAACCGGAAGCAGAAAAGAACGAAAAGGAATTCAACGATACTCTGACACTTCAGATCCACAACATCATGGCTGCTCTTGAAGCCGGTGAAGAAAAAGAAGAAGCGCCGGCAGCGGAAGTCAAGGATGAAACGAAAGATACTCATCGTTCCGAGATCGAACGCATGATGGGCATCTCCGGAACCTACAGCAAGACTTCTCTCGCAAGCGAGATCGAAAGACTGATGGGTGAATTCCAGACGGAAGAGAACCCGGTAGTTCAGCCGGAAAAGACTTTCGAGCCGGAAGAAGCTGAAGACAGCACCCGCGTATTCGCTGCGGCGGAGCCGCAGGGAGATACGATCGAGCACCCGGTCCTGGCAAAGAAACTCGAAGAACCGGAGCCGGAAGAGGAAGTTGTCGAAGAGACCGCCGAGATCGTTGAACCGACAAGCGAATTACTTAATGAAACGAAGCCGTTCATTATCGAAAAAACCAAAACGAATACTGTTATCGAAGACGAAGATGACGATGAAGAACCTGCTCCAAGCAAGTTGCTGAACATCATTCTGATCGTGCTTACGATCGCACTGATCGCTGTTCTCGGAGTTGTGATCTACGGCTTATTGAAAACAGAAGGTATTATCTGATAAAAAAGAAAGGCAGGTTCCTGCCTTCTTTTTAAGTTATGGGGAAAAATATGAAAAAGATCAACATTGCAATTGACGGCCCGAGCGCCGCAGGAAAAAGCAGCGTAGCCGAAAGACTCGCTGCAGAACTGAATTATACACACCTTGACACCGGTTCGATGTACCGGGCAGTGGCGTATTATGTTCAGTCCAAAAAGATCGCTTTAGACGACGAAGAAAAGATCGTTGATCTTTTGCGTAAGACCCGTATCGCGGTCGAACCGGACGGAACGATCGAGATCGGTGAGCTCCGTCTCAAAGAGGAACTCTACGGAAACGAGATCTCCCTCGCCGCATCCGACGTATCAAAGCTCAAAGGTGTCAGAGCCCGTCTGGTCGAGATCCAGCAGGAGATCGCGGAGGAAAAGGGCTATATCCTTGATGGCCGCGATATCGGTACGGTCGTTCTTCCGCATGCGGAAGTCAAGATCTATCTGACCGCATCCGCGGAAGCCAGAGCGCAGCGCAGAACGAAACAGAATCTTGAGAAGGGCATCGAAGCGGATTACGAACAGATCCTCAGTGAGATCATTGCCAGAGATTATCAGGATACACATCGTGAACATTCGCCGCTGATGCAGGCCGAGGACGCGATCCTGGTCGACAGCTCGGATCTTGATCTTGATGAAGTGATCGAAAAGATCGTTTCGATCATTGAAGAGAGGTTGCAGCAGGATGATTGATGGAACAATTGCGATCGTAGGAAGACCGAATGTTGGTAAATCAACGATCTTCAACAGAATGCTGGAGGAAAGACTCGCGATCGTCGAAGATACCCCGGGCGTGACCAGGGACAGGATCTACGGTGACTGCGAATGGCTCTCCAAGACCTACCGGGTGATCGATACCGGTGGTATCCAGCTGGAAGATCAGCCTTTCCAGAAAGAGATCCGCATGCAGGTCGATATCGCGATCGAAGAAGCGGATGTGCTTGTTTTTGTCGTTAACGGAAATGACGGTATCACCAAAGACGACGAGTTTGTCGCTTCTTTGCTCCGCAACAGCCGGAAAAACGTTATCCTTGCGGTCAATAAGATCGACAATACCGAAAAGATCGCGAATATCTATGAATTCTACAAGCTCGGATTCTCGGATCCGATCCCGGTCTCCGGTGTCCACGGCATCGGTATCGGTGATCTTCTGGATCAGTGCGTCGCGCTGATGCCGGAGAAAAAGATCGAGGAAGAAAACGGAAGCATCCATTTTGCGGTGATCGGACGTCCGAACGTCGGCAAGAGCTCCCTTACCAATGCTTTCCTGAAACAGGACCGTGTCATCGTTTCCGATATCAGCGGAACGACCAGAGACGCGATCGATACACCTTTCACAGTTGACGGTCAGAGCTATGTCGTTGTCGATACAGCCGGTATCCGCAAAAGAGGAAAGGTATACGAAAACATCGAGAAGTATTCTGTTCTCCGTTCCAAGAACGCGATCGACCGAAGCGATGTTGTCCTGGTCGTTTTAGACGGCGGTACCGGGATCATCGAACAGGATAAGCATGTTGCTGGACTGGCGCATGAGGCGCTCAAGGGCGTGATCATCGTTTACAATAAATGGGATCTGGTTGAGAAAGATGACAAGACGATGTCAAAGATCACCAAGAAGATCCGTGATGAATTCAAATATCTGGATTATGCTCCGATCGCCTTCGTTTCCGCGAAGAATCAGGCGCGTATCCAGACGATCCTGCCGCTGATCAAGCAGGTCTATGACAATACAAAACTGCGTATCCCGACAAACGTTTTAAACGAAGTCATCTACGATGCGCAGCTGAACAATCCTCCGAAAGCGCACAACGGCCGCAAACTGAAGATCTACTATGCTTCCCAGGTGCAGACCGCGCCGTGCGTGATCGTTCTGTTCGTCAACGATCCGGAGCTGTTCCATTTCTCCTATGAGCGCTATCTTGAAAATCAGCTTCGCGAGGCGTTTGGCTTTGAAGGTGTGCCGATCAAGATCCTCGCCAGACAGAAGGAGTCATCATGAAAATAGCCGTCATCGGTTCCGGTTCCTGGGGCACTGCCTTGGCGCAGGTTCTTGCGGATAACGGACACGAAGTCGTTCTCAAAGGCAGGAATCCTGCCGAAGCAGCGGATATCAATCTGTATCACCGCAACAGCAAGTTTTTCGGGAATACAGAGATCAGCCATCGTCTTACGGCTTCTACGAGCTATGATGTCGTAAAAGACGCGGAAGTCTGTGTTCTTTCCGTTCCGGTCGCCGCTATCTCCGCCACCGCGGCAGAAGTGGCTGCCTGCCTGGAAAAGCCGGCGATCATCATAAACGTCGCAAAAGGTTTTGATCCCGCGACGAAAGACAGAATGTCGCTGACGATCCGCCGACAGATGGGAGATAAGGCATCTGAAGTCGTTTCCCTGATCGGACCCAGCCACGCGGAAGAGGTGATCATCCGTCTTCTGACCAGCGTCAACGCTGTCTGCGAAGACGAGGAAGCTGCCCGCACTGTGCAGGAACTTTTCGCGAATTCCTATTTCCGGGTCTACCGGAATACAGATGTCCTCGGTGCCGAGATCGCCGCTGCCTTAAAAAACATCATGGCGATCGCGTCGGGTATCCTGACCGGTCTGAACCAGGGCGATAACGCGCGTGCCGCTCTGATGACCCGCGGTCTGCATGAGATCACCCGCTATGGACTGCATTTCGGTGGCAAGCAGGAGACTTTCCTCGGCCTGAATGGTGTCGGCGATCTGATCGTTACCTGTTCCTCGGTCCATTCCCGTAACTATCAGGCCGGACTGGCGATCGGCAAAGCGGATGACGCTGCCGAATTCCTGAAGAACAATACTAAAACGACCGAGGGTATCGCTACCACAAAGGTCGTTTACGAAAAGGCGAAAGAAGAAGGGATCGATATGCCGATCACGGAAGCGGTCTATCAGGTCCTTTATGAATTAAAAAAGCCTTCCGAGGTCATCGGAGGCTTAATGAGCCGTTCTCTGAAATCTGAGATAGATTAACGGTCGGTCCCCCAGAAGGTGAACGCGATCATTCCCGGTCCGGTATGTGAACCGATGACCGGTCCGATAAAGGTATAGTGGATATCTGTTTCCGGGAACTCCGCTTTAACGAGTTCACCGAGCTGATGGGCACGTTCCAGATCGTCACCGTGACCGATAACGAGATAGTTACCCAGCTCAGGACGATAGCTCTGGCGCATGTGACGCATCTGTGCCTCCATGGCATGTTTGCGGCCGCGCGCTTTTTCTTTTACTTCAAGCTTTCCATCGTGGTCGACGGTAAGCATCGGTTTGATCTGCAGGGCCGTGCCGACAACAGCGGCTGCGGCAGAAACACGGCCGCCGCGCTTGAGATGTTCGAATTCGTCTACCGTGAACCAGTGCGCGACCTTGTATTTGCGGTCTTCGATCCAGGCAACGATCTCTTCGAGGCTGAGGCCTTCCTTCTGCTTTTCCAGCGCCTGTTCGATCAGGATGCCGAGACCGATGGAAGCGCAGGCGGAATCAAGCACATAGAGCTGACGATCCGGATATTTGCCGGCGAGTTCTTCTTTTGCCAGAACGGCGTTGCGGTAGCAGCCGGACAGACCGGATGTGAGGCCGAGATAAATGACATCGATCCCTTTGCTGAGATACTTTTCAAATTCCTGTGCGTAAATATAAGGATTGATCG
The DNA here is from genome assembly GCA_017431225.1 of Erysipelotrichaceae bacterium. Taxonomy (GTDB): domain Bacteria; phylum Bacillota_I; class Bacilli_A; order Erysipelotrichales; family Erysipelotrichaceae; genus RGIG5669. Next base: position 164,013 of record JAFRLM010000007.1, read on the forward strand.
CGGAAGTGGAAGCGAATTTTCCGTTCTTCAGCATTGCGTAGAAATCTTCGATCTTCAGATCTCCACCCGGACCGTATTTATAACTATCATCACCGACAATGACATCCATGGGGATGACATCGAGAGCCGGTAATCCATCTAACATTTCAGCAGAATAATCCGCAGTTGCATCTGTGATTATCTGATACATAATATACCCCCTGGTCTAAACACTTATCTATTATTGCCGAAACCGTATCAAAACACAAGTTTTTAGCATAAATAGAGCATTTTTGCACACTTTCTCTTCTTGCAATAGCACCTCTGCTTGTGTTAAGATATTCAAGCGAATAGAAATATTCCTTGTCTTATTCATGCAATAAGACCGTTAGGCCAGAAGGAGGTAAACATGAACCAATACGAGACGATGTATATTCTCAAGCCGACGCTGGAGGATGCAGAACGCGCTGCTCTGATCGAAGAGTTCCACGCAATTGTTCCTGCACACGGCGGTACGATTGACAATGTCGACGAATGGGGCATCCGTGATTTCGCATACGAGATCGATGGCATGACCAAGGGTTACTACGTTGTCGTTACATTCACCGCTAACAACGATGGCTTGAACGAAATGAACCGACTCATGGGAATCAATTCCAATGTTGTCCGTTCTATGACCATCAACTTAGCCGAAAAGAAAGGCAAATAAGATGATCAACAGTGTAGTGCTTGTCGGGAGACTGACAAGAGACGTCGAACTGAGAAAGACCAGAACAAATCTTTCTGTTGCGACATTTACACTCGCGTGTGACCGCCGTTTCAGCAAGAACCAGGGCGACGGCTCCAACCAGACAGCTGACTTCATCAGCTGTGTTGCCTGGAGACAGTCCGCTGATTTCCTTGCTCAGTATGGCAAAAAGGGAAATATCGTAGCAGTTGAAGGCCGTATCTCGACCAGAAGCTATGACGGTCAGGACGGCAAAAAAGTCTATGTGACAGAAGTCACCTGTGACAACGTCCAGTTACTGTCCCGTTCCGAACGCAGTGAAGCTCCGGCTCCGGTTCAGAACAACAACAACAACTACAATACTTTCACCCCGTCTTCGGAACCGGCTTTCATGAATGACGTGAACGACGATTTCGATAACACACCTTCACTTGATATCTCAAGTGATGATCTACCATTCTATTGATAGAAAGGAATAAGGAAAATGGCATTTCGTAAGAGAAGAGTAGGATTCCGCAAGGTTTGCTACTTCACAAAGAATAAGATCGAATACATCGACTACAAGGATGTTGAACTGTTGAAGCGCTTCATCTCTCCGAACGGAAAGATCACACCGCGCCGTGTAACCGGCACCAGCGCTAAATATCAGCGTATGCTGTCAACAGCGATCAAACGTGCTCGTCAGATGGCATTACTGCCGTACGTAGCAGACTAGTCGCAAACGAAAAAATCCTGCAGGGAAACCTGCAGGATTTTTTTAATCGTTTTTTTTTTTTTTTTTATCAGAGGACAGCGTTCAGCAGGGTGACCCAGCCGGGCAACAAAAACAGCGAGAGCAGTGTAGAGAAGACCACGCAGTTCGCCGCGAATTCGGCGTTGCAGTTGTACTGGTCGGCGAAGACGGAGGCTGTTGAGCCAGCCGGCATGGCGGCCATAACGACCGCGATCGAAGTGACGAGCGGATCGACACCCAGCAGAACACAGGGGATCAGGGTCAGAACCGGGATCAGCAGAAGACGCACGAAGGCATATGCCAGATTATATTTGGACAGCAGGTGACCGAACCCGGACTCGCCGAGGATCATACCGATAAAGACCATCGCCATCGGCGAAGCGCAGCGGCCGAGGCTGGCGAGCACATCGTTGATCGGGCCTAACGGCGGGTTGAACAGCATTTTCAGCACACCGAGCATGACCGCGATCAGGCAGGGATTGGTAAAGATCGTCTTGATGATCGCCTTGAAACTTTTGCCTCCGCTGAAATAACCGGCGCCGAAGGAAAAAGCGATCATTCTTGCAGGAACCAGAAAGATCTGGGTAATGATCAGTCCCATCGGACCGTAAACTCCCTCGCTTACCGCGTTTCCGAGGAAACCGGCATTGGAGCAGATCGTACCGTACTTCAGTGTCGGCTGGACGTTTTTCTCAGCCCAGTTCCAGGCGAAAAGATTAAAGATGATGCCTCCGATCTCGATCAGCAGGGAAATAATGAAGATCTGGATGAACTGGCCCAGGAGCGTGGAGTTCATTTCCATATTGAAAGAGTTGATGATTGAGCAGGGAAGCAGGACATTCATGATCAGTTTGGAAAGGACGGAGCGATCCTTGGGCTTCAGGACTTTGAAACGGCATAAAGCGTAACCGACCGCGATCTCCGCGAACATCAGAAACTGCAGTGTGAATAGTTTTCCGAACCCCATAAATCAATCCCTCGATCCTCAGTATAACGGCTCTATTCTATCATCTATGCAGAAAAAGGGGAGGAAAAAGACGGAGAAAGTGAAAACTGTTTTTAGAATGTGCGATAATGTATAATAAATTTATGAATTCTACGCGCAAGATTACTTACGGCGCGATGCTGCTGGCGATCCTGGGTGCTATCATGGCGCTGGATCGTTACGTATTCGCGATGGCAGTGGATGAGCTGATCTTTCTGCTGCAGGCCGTGATCATTATCCTATATGCATGCAAATACAGCTGGAAGGACGGACTGTATCTCAGTTTCGGCGTAGCTGTTCTTACTTTCCTCTTCGGCGGTCTGATGAGCTATCTCTACTGTCCGCTGGCGATCGTCGCCGGCCTGGTCTACAGCTACGGCGTCATCAAAGACTGGAGCCGGGGAAAGCTCCTGCTGATAACGGTCGTCCTTTTCGTCATCAGCGAGTTCGTCCTGACGATGCTTATCATCCCGCTGTTCGGACAGTCCGTCGAACAGCTTTATGCAGAGATGCAGGCAGTGATGGAAGCCTCCCTCGCAAATCTGCCGCAGGGCTATCTGCCGGAGAACTTCATTTCCGCATTGCTTCCGATCGTTTATGCATTGTCGATCGTTCTGATGGGCGCCATGGAAGCGCTCCTGGTCCATCTCATGACGATCGTGCTGCTGCAGCGTTTCCACATCCGCGAGGTCAAGGTGAGACCGCTGTCGGATCTGAAGATCCATCCGGTCATCGGATATGTTCTTTTCGCGCCGCTCGTCATTTCGATGTTCTTTAACCGTGGGAACACGGAGATGGACAATACAGCTGTCATCCTGACGACGCTGGCGATGATCGGCGCTGTGTCTCTGTACATTCTCGGGATCGTCTTCATCAGTCTTTACGGACGTCTCGTCCTGCACCGGAATCTTGTCTTTATTGCTGTGCTTCTCAGTTTGTTCGTACCGATCTTCATGCTCGTCGTGATCCTGATCGGTTTCTTATACGCTTCCGGACCACTCCAGAGGCTGCTTGAAAGGAGAGTCAATGATCATGAAAAATGATCGTCGTTTAAAATTGATCATGGCTGCGGGGATCCTGCTCATTGGTCTGGTGATGCTCGCATTGAATTACATCTTCAAAATGGAGCTGTGGTTTGCGCTTCTGATCTATCTGCTCATGATCGTGCTGATGCTGGCAGTTGTTCTTTATATCGATGCCAGCCGTCAGGAGATGCGCAAAGACATCGAAGACAATCTGGACGAAGGAATGCGGGACACGCTCGAAGATGCCGGCGTCGGCATCCTTGTCTATAACGACAATTACGAGATCACCTGGATGTCCTCGCTTCTCATCGAGAGATCGATGAACCACGTCGGCGAAAAGATCTTCAACTGGCTGCCGGAGATCCAGAACCTGATCGACGGAAGCACCGATGAGGAACTCATCGTGATCAACGAGGAAAAGTACAACGTTACCAAGAAGAAGAACGCGAACGTCCTTTCCTTCCGCGATATCTCCAAAGAATACGACCTGAGCAAGCAATACAGTCAGGAAGCGACTGTGCTCGGTCTTCTGAACTTCGATAATTATGACGACGTTTCCGAACTGGAAGACGATCTGGCGTATTTCAATACGAACATCCGTCCTCTGGTCTACGAATATTTCAAGGAACACAATCTCGTTTACAAGACACTGCGCAATAACCGCGTGATGCTCGTTCTGGATGAGCAGCATTTCGCGGAGCTCGTCGCTGACCGTTTCTCGATCCTGCAGACCGTGAAGCGCGAAGCAAAGAAGGGCGATACCGAGATGACGCTTTCCATGGCGTTTGCCCGCGGCAGTTCCGATCTGCAGGAACTTGATCAGATGGCTACATCGCTTCTGGAGATCGCGCAGACCCGCGGCGGCGACCAGGTCGTTGCCCGCAAGGTCAATGAGGAAGCCGTTTTCTATGGCGGTTCAAGCGAGGCGAAGGGCCGCCGCTCCAACGTCCGCGCCCGGGTAATCGCGAATACACTGAAGAATCTGCTCGAAGAATCCAGCAACGTGATCATTCTCGGACACAACGAAGCCGATTCAGACTGCATTGGTTCGGCTTTATGCATGTCTTTGATCGCCAGGACATATGTGGACGATGTCGTGATCGTCGCCAAGAGCGGCGGCGTAGAACCGACTGTCGCGGCAGTCCTGAAAGAACACCAGAAGGAATTTGAGGAACGCCACCGCTTCGTCACCGAGACAGAAGCGATCAACCGGCTGAAGAACGATTCCCTGGTGATCATGGTCGACCATCATATGGCCGCCCAGTCCAACGGTATGATGCTGTTAAAGGACGCGAAGAGAGTCGTGATCATTGACCACCACCGCCGTCGTGCGGATCTTGATACCAAACCGCTTCTGGCTTATATCGAAGTAAGCGCGTCTTCGGCCTGTGAAGTCTGTGCCGAATTCCTGCCTTACCTTCTGAAGCGCAGTGTACCGAACGCGCTGGAAGCAGATATGATGTATTTCGGTATCCTGATCGATACCCACCGCTTCCGTGTCAGAGCAGGGGAACGCACCTTCAATATCGCGGCAACGCTCCGTCAGTATGGCGCGGATCCCGCGGTCGTGGAGGAATGGAACCGCAAGTCCTTTGATACGATGAAAAAGATCACAAAGATCATTAACCAGGCAAAACAGCTTCAGGAAAATGTCGTGATCGCGGCAATGGATGATAATGAGATCTATTCACGCACTGTGATCTCACAGGCGTGTGACGATATGTTGGGAACCAAAGAGATCGCTGCCGGCTTCGTGATCGCGCATACATCGGAAGATGAGATGGCGATCTCCGCCCGCAGTGACGGCTCGATCAATGTTCAGCTGATCATGGAGAAGATGCATGGCGGCGGACATCTGACCGGCGCCGGTGTCCAGCGTAAAGAAGGAACGATCGACAGCTTAAGGGAAGAACTTGAAGCTGCGGTCAGGAGTTATTTAACAGAGGAGAAGAGTGAAGATGAAAGTTATATTGTTAGCTGATGTAAAAAAAGTTGGTAAAAAAGGCGAACTCGTCGAAGTATCCGACGGCTACGGACGTAATTTTCTGATCCGTCAGGGCCTGGCGGTCGCCGCCAGCGCAAAAAGCCTGGATGTTCTGAAAGAAGAAAACCGTCAGGAAGCGGAGAAACAGGCAGAACTGAAGAAGGAAGCCGAAGCTTTAAAGGCCGAACTCGAAAAGACGGAGATCGTCTTCCGGGTCAAGGCAAAAGGAGGCAAGGTCTCCAACTCTGTTTCCACGAAAAAGATCGAGGAAGAACTTGCCAAGAGGGGCTATAAGATCGATAAGCGGAAGATCCTTGATTCCGCACCTTTAAGCAGTCTCGGCTACAACATCGTCAGAGTCGAACTCTACAAAGATGTCATCGCCTCTTTCAAAGTCAAACTTGAGGAGGAGATCTGATGGCAACTGAACTGCCTTACAGCATTGAAGCGGAGGAATCTCTGCTCGGCAATATCATGCTGTATGACGACACGATGCAGCGCGTGCTTGACGGCGGTATCACCGCGAATGATTTTTATCTGGATAAGCACCGTCGTATTTTCAGTGTCATGCGCAGTATGTACGAAGCCAAAGAAAAGATCGACAGTGTTTCTCTGTCCAGCCGTCTGAAAGACTATGATATTCTCGACAATATCGGCGGCTATGATTATATTCTGCGTCTGAGCAGCGCGACGATCTCGAGCTCCCATACAAAAGAATATATCCGTATCATTCATGACAAATCCCTGCTGCGTCAGGTCATTCAGGCCGGAAACAAGATCGTTGAAGACGCTTCCGGCGGCGTAGCGGAGATCGGGGAACTTCTGGACGGCGCGGAAAGGACTTTCCGCAATCTTTCCCGTTCCCGTTCCGTTTCCGACTTTACCAAGGCAAGCGAACTTCTGGATAAGAACCTCGCCCGGATCCATACGATCCAGGACAGTAAGGATTCCGTGACCGGTGTCCGCACATCTTTCAGCGCGCTCGACAAGATCACCAACGGTTTCCAGAAAGGTGACCTGATCATCCTGGCTGCCCGTCCGAGTATGGGTAAGACCGCGCTGGCGCTGAATTTCGCGAAGAACGCTTCCCAGCTCGCGCTTGGCGCGATCGCGATCTTCTCGGTGGAAATGCCGGCAGATCAGCTGACGATGCGTATGCTGTCCTCGGAGAGCCACGTTGACTCGCAGAAGCTCCGTACCGGACAGCTGAGCGATGAAGACTGGAGCGCAGTCAACCGCGCTGCGCAGAATCTGAAGAGCCGCAAGATCTACATCGACGACACATCCAATATCAAGGTATCGGACATCTCGGCAAAATGCCGCAAGCTGGCCGACGAGAATGAGCATGGTATTTCCCTGATCCTGATCGACTACATTCAGCTGATCCAGGGAGACAAGAACAGCGAAAGCCGTCAGCAGGAGATCTCCGAGATCTCAAGAAGCCTGAAAGCACTGGCCCGTGACCTGGAGACCCCGGTCATCGCGCTGTCGCAGCTTTCCCGAAGCGTTGAAAAACGTGAAGAGAAAAAGCCGATGCTTTCCGACCTTCGTGAATCCGGAGCCCTGGAACAGGACGCGGACGTCGTTCTGTTCATCTACCGTGAAAACTACTATAAACGTGATGAAGAAAACGCCAACGATGAACGCGAAGACGTCGAACTGACGATCGCGAAACACCGTAACGGTCCGACCGGTCTTGTCCATCTGGCGTTCGACCGCAACATTTCCTCGTTCTACAGCGTTGCGAACAGAGAGGGAGAATGAAAAAGATCATCCTGATCGGATTGTGTCTGGTCCTTTCGTTCCTGCTGGCCTATTACGGACCGACGCTAACGAAAGAAAAACAGCACGTTCCGGAAACAGTTCTGGCAAATGAAAAATCGCTGCTGCAGCAGCAGGTCTTTTCGTACAGCGAGGAACCGATGAGCGTCTATAAGCTCTACAACGGACAGGATCTGGTCGCTGTGGTCACAGACTACGACGCGCTCCAGGAAAGGATCGCGAAAGAATACGAAGAGAACTACGCTGCTGAGTATCCGGGTACTTCTCTGGGTCTGGGAGGAGAGCTGTTCTTCGTAAAGGAGAACGTCTCTTACCGGGTAGAGGACATCGATGATCAGATCTTTGATTATCTGCTTAAGGACAATCATCTCGGTGTTACGGTGACAGCGATCGAGCTGTCCACCAAAAGCGGTACATACGATGTTATCTATGTAAAGAACATCGATGATTTCTATGCCGCCAGAGACCGTTTCCTGAAGAACTTCGTTTCCGAAGAGGCGCTTACGCGCTTCCGCAACCGTGAAGCCGCGGAAGAACTGACGGATTACGGCACGATCGAGACCGGTGTCCGTATCCAGGAAACGATCACGACCCAGAAAGCGGTCGCTTCACGTGATCAGATCTTCAACGATACAGCTACGATCTATGAATATCTCTGCTACGGCCGCGAGACCCAGAGAGAATACTATACCGTAAAAGAAGGAGACACCCTTGCCGGTGTCGGTTCCTATTACCACGATATGTCGCCGCGCCAGCTGATGCTGATCAACCCGGATATCATTACCAACGTCGATCAGATCCTGGAGCCCGGCATGAGCATCAATGTCGCGTATTACACATCCCCGCTGACCGTCGTCGTCACCAAAGAACGTCTGTCGCAGGAGGTCATCTATCCGGATACTCCGGAATATATCGAAGATCCGAATATCTTCGTCGGCACCGAAGAAGTGATCACCGAAGAAGTCAACGGACTGAAGAACGTTTTGCGTGAGGAGACCTGGATCAACGGGGTCCTGCAGCCGCATGAGGATATCCGTTCTTCCGTAGTCACCCTTGAACCGGTGCGTGCCGTGATCCGTGTCGGCACGAAGCCGCTGCCGAAGGTCGGTACCGGGCGCTTTATCTGGCCGATCGACAACCCGATCATCACCTGCGCGGTCGGCTGTTACTACGGACATATGGGCACAGACGTACAGAACATGTATGACCGTTACGGTCCGGTATATGCCGCCGATAACGGAACCGTCATTCAGAAGGGCTTCAACGGCATCTCCGGTAACTATCTCGTCATCGACCACAACAACGGATTTACGACGTACTACGGTCACTTCAATGTACCGCCTTATGTCGAGATCGGTGATACCGTACAGCGTGGCCAGGTTATCGGTCAGATCGGTATGACCGGACTCGCGACCGGTCCGCATGTCCATTTCGAGATCCGTGACGGAAGCACAACGAACGCCTGCGAATTCATGGATTGTCATTCGATACCCTGGGCGTATTAGGAGGTTTTTATGAAACTTCAGCGTTTATTACTGGTCCTGATCGCGATCCTGTTTGTCTGGAACGTTGTTCTGACGAGCCAGCTCAACAAGGAACCGGCTGTCAGCGAAGAGACGATCATCAATAATGTCGTCAACGGTTTTTCGACAGATCTTACAAAGGTCGCCGAAGAACGGGCGCCGGCGATCGTGACTGTTGAAAGCGGCGGAACGCTTTCAACGGCGCTTTTCTATCGCTCTGAGAATGGAAAGAGCTATTTTCTGACGACTTATCACACCCTGTCCGCAGACAGTATCACACTGCGTCTGGAAAACGGACTGGTTTCCGAAGCTGCGATCAAGGGCTTTGATGTTTTCTCTGATATCTGCATGCTCGAGGCAGAGATCCCTTATGAGATCGCTGAAGTGCCTTTCGGGAATGCCGAACTGCTTCAGAAGGGCGAATTCCTGCTTACTTTCGGCGCGCCGCGCGTTGTCGACTACAGTCCTGGCGTTTCGCTGGCGATGGTCTCCAATAAAAAAACGACCGTCAACAACCTGCTGAACTACAAGGATAACGAACTGACGTACTACATCGATCTGATCCAGATGTCCTCGATCCTGACTGCCGGTTATTCCGGCGGGCCGGTCTTCAATATGAATGGTGAGCTGGTCGGTATGAACTGCTTCACTCTGCGCAGCAGCGACGGTACGAGTTTCGCGCTTCCGGTCAATGAGATCAGTCTGATCGCGGAGAAGCTGCTCAGAAATGAGCCCGCAAATAAGACGATGTTCGGTGTCCGCGGTAAACCGGTAGCCAATATGCACAATTATGAGAAAGCCTCGCTCGCGATCGAGCTGACCCAGATCGAAGGCTATTATATCGAGAACCTTCATTCCGATTCTCTCGGACTCCATGCCGGACTCCAGCCGGGAGATATTCTTCTGAGCGTCAACGGCGAAAAGATCAACAGCGAGAGCGACCTGCTGAGAGCACAGTACAGCGGGCTCGGAGAATACGACCTTCAGGTCAACCGCAAGGGTGAAGCGCTCGCGCTTCATCTCAGTATCGAAAACGGGAGTGAACCGGCCGAATGATCCGCGTTCTCTGTGTCGGCAAAGTCAAGGACGGCCCTCTGAAACAGCTGATCGATGATTACAGCAAACGGATAAACGGCTATCATAAATTCCGTATCGATGAAGTCAGGGATGAGCCGATCTATCTGAATACATCGGCGGAGGCGATCCTGAACAAAGAAGGGGAACGCCTTCTGCAGAACATCCATGATGACGAATGTGTGATCCTGCTCGACCTGCGGGGCAAGGAGTATGATTCTCCCTCATTCGCCGCGGAAATGGACAAATGGATCTCCGCCAAAGGGAAGCTCTGCTTCGTGATCGGCGGTTCCTTAGGGCTGAGTGAAGACGTCCGCAAACGTGCGGATCACGCCTGGAAACTGTCGGATCTGACCTTTTTGCACCAGATGACAAGATTGATCGTTTCAGAACAGATTTACCGTGCTTTCAAGATCCTCCACAACGAGAATTATCACAAGTAATTTCCTTGAAATAACAACTTTATAAAGATAGAATAATAGCGTAAAGGAGGAGACAGCCATGACAGAATTAAAAACCGTTGTCATCGATTCCGTAGGCCTTCATGCCCGCCCGGCAACGATTTCCGTAAATATTGCGAACCGCTTCAAATCGCAAGTGAGCATCACCTATGATGGCCACACCGTCAATATGAAGTCTATCCTGGGTGTCATGTCCTTGGGGATCCCCAGTCAGGCGGAGATTACGATCACCTGCGAGGGCGAAGACGAAGAAGTCGCGATCGAATCAATCAAGAATATTTTACAAGAGCAAAACGTGATCGAATGATCCGGCTCTTTTTTATTTACACTTAGGGAGGAAAACCATGAATACACAGGAACGTATCGCCTATTGGCAGAATCATCCGGACCTTGATCCGGCTCTCAGAGAAGAACTGATGAATCTGACCGATCAGCAGAAGGAAGACGCCTTCTACAAGGATGTCAAATTCGAAACTGCCGGTATGCGCGGTCTGATGGGAGTGGGACCAAACAGACTGAACATCCACACTGTCCGCAAGGCAACACAGGGTCTCGCAAACTGGCTGAAGAAAAACGGCAAGGAACAGCCGAGCTGCGTCATCGCATATGATAACCGTTATAATTCCAAGGAATTCGCATACGACAGTGCTAAAATGCTCGCGAGCAGCGGTGTTAAGACATATGTATTTGACAGCCTTCGTCCGACTCCGGAACTGAGCTTCGCTGTCCGTTACCTGCATTGCGATGCCGGTATCATGATCACCGCGAGCCATAACCCGAAAGAATACAACGGCTACAAGGTCTACGACGAGAACGGCTGCCAGCTGATCCCGCCGCTTGCACAGCAGGTCATCGACGAGATCGATCTGCTCCCGGATATGCTTGCGCTGAAATCGGCCGTCGGCATGGACAATGAACTGATCCAGATCGTTAACACAGAAGTTGACGAAGCTTACTATAAAGAGGTCCTCGCCATCACGATGCGCAAGGATCTAAACAAGGATTTCCGTATCGCCTATTCTCCGGAACACGGCGCATCCTACGTTCCGGTCAAGACCTGTCTGACCAGAGCCGGCTATGATGTTCACGAAGTTGAAAGCCAGAAAGATCCGAACCCGGCTTTCGCGAATACGAAATCTCCGAACCCGGAAGTCGAAGCAGCTTATGAAGGCGTTCTCGCTCTCGCGAAAGAGATCGACGCGGAACTGCTGCTCGTCTGCGACCCGGATGGCGACCGCATGGGCGTCGGTGTCAAACATAATGGCAAATACATCCTGCTGAACGGCAACCAGACCGGTGCTGTTCTGATGGAATACATCCTGATGACTCTGAAAGAACTCGGCAAGATGCCGGCTCATCCGACTGTCTACAACACGATCGTTACCAGCGATATCGGCAAGGCTGTCGCGGAAAGCTACGGCGCAGAGTGCATCCAGACACTCACCGGCTTCAAATACATCGGCGATCAGGTCAAACGCGCTGAGATCAGCGGCGATCACGATTATGTCTTCGGTTATGAGGAATCCTACGGTTCACTCGTTAAACCGTTCGTCCGTGATAAGGACGCTACCCAGGCATGTCTGATGCTGGCGGAAGCATGCGCTTACTACCGTTCCCAGGGCAAGACTCTGTATGATGTCGTCTTCGATATCTTTGCCCGCGTCGGCGCATACGCTGACAAGCAGATCAATATCTCCCTGCCGGGTGCTGACGGCGCCAGAAAGCTGCAGCAGCTGATGGGCGGTCTGCGTGAAACAGATCTGAAGGAACTTGGCGGTGTCAAGGTCGTCCGCAAGGAAGACTACAAGCTCCGCAAGGCATATGACGCGGAAGGTGAACATGATCTTCTCGGTCACGACATCTCCGATGTCCTGAAGTATTTCCTGGAAGACGGTTCCTATGTCTGTGTACGTCCGAGCGGAACAGAGCCGAAATGCAAGATCTATCTGTCCACCAAGGCAGACACATACGAAGAAGCGCTGGCAAAGATCGAGAAGTACGGCAAGGCAGCCTCGGTCTATCTCCAGTAATGACGTATCGTTATACGCACGAACTACCTAAATTAAGAGAGGAAGGCTTGTCCTTCCTTTTGAAATATTGCCGGGAACACGATGTCAGACGGCTTTTGGAGCTCGGGACCGCGGAAGCGAATACTTCGATCGCGCTGGCCCGGGCGTTTCCGGAGATGCAGGTAGATACGATCGAACGCGATCCGGCGATGATCGAAAAAGCGAAGCAGCATATCGCGGAAGCAGGCCTGGAAGACCGGATCCGTCTTTTCGAGGAGGATATCGCCGTTTTTGACGGAGAGGGGAAGTACGATCTGATCTTCGTCGATGCCGGGAAAGCGCACAATGACGATTATTTCCGGATGTTCCGTGACCGCCTCAGCGAGCGGGGCGCTTTCTTTTTCGACAACATGGTCTTCCATAATATGATCTATGATCCGGACGCGATCGAGAACCGTTCGACCAGGCAGATGGTCCGCAAAATCGTTCGTTTTCGGGAAGAAATCACTTGTGAAAAAGATTTCACTGCAACGTTTTATGATAAAATAGGAGATGGTATCCTAATCGTAAGCAGGAGGAATGAATATGAAAGTTAAGAATCTCGTCTTGTTTGGATTTGTTCTGTCGGCATTGTCTTATCTGAATGATCAGGCAAAAAATGAAGATAATAATGATTTTGATTTTTTAAATAACCTCGAAGATGTTGACCTGGACAAAATCCGCAAGGAATTCGGTGACGGACTCGAGAACGTTGTTGGTGAATTCGGTGATGTCGTTTCCTCGATCGTTAAGATCGGTTCGGAAGCATTTGACCGTTATCTGCAGAACTACGAAGACGGCGGTGAAGAAACGCTGAAAAAGATCAAAAAAGCCATAGATGAGACTCAGCCGGAACAGGACGAAGAGGTCCCGCTGCGTTCTTTCTTCGAAGAGAAGGAACCAGACAGCTGGGCTGTCGACCTTGATTCCTTCCTGCGCGGAAGCGATGAGGTCGAGAACAACGTTCTGACCGATCTCAATGAGCTTCTGAATGAACTGGGTGAGACTCCTGCGGAAGTCGAGAAGACAGAGGAAGATTACCTGCGTGAGATCGAAAAAGCCGTTGGCGCACAGCAGCCCGAAAACGAAACTGTCGAAGAAACAAACGATGGACCGCTGATGCCGGAAATGTCCGATGCGGAAAGCGACGAGATCGATGCTTTATTCTCCGAGATCATCGCCGGCGAAAAAGAAGCCGAGACCGAGAAAGGGATCCGGATCATGGATGGCTTCGAAGGTCTTGAAGAACCGGCCGTAGAAGAACCTGCCGTTGAAGAACCTGTTGTTGAAGAACCGGCAGTCGAGACGGAACCGGAAGAACCCGTCCGGGAAGAACCGGAAACAGTCGAACCTGTTGAGGAACCTGAAGAAGAGCCGATCGTAGAACCTGAGGTCGAAGACCTGATCCTGGATGAACCGGAAGTTCCGGCAGAAGAACCTGTCCAGGAAGAGCCGGAAGTCACTGAACCTGTTGAAGAGCCCGCTCAGGAACCGGAAGAGATCCCGGTCGAGACAGAACCGGAAGAACCGCAGCCGGAGACCGAAGAACCGGAAGTGGAAGAACTGGTAACTGAAACTCTTGAACCGGTTCAGGAAGAAGTAAAAGAACTGACCAGATCGGAAGCAATCATCGAAGAAGCGAACCGTTATGTACATGACCTGGTAGCTGACCTCGAAGAAGAGCTTTCCATGCTGGAGGAAGAATACCGCAAAGAGACCGCTGCTCCTGTCGAGCGGGTCGTAGAAGAACCGGCCGTTGAAGAGCCTGTTGTTGAAGAACCTGTTGTTGAAGAACCGGCAGTCGAGACGGAACTGGAAGAACCTGTCCAGGAAGAACCGGAAACAGTCGAACCTGTTGAAGAACCCGCTGAAGAACCGGTTGAAGAACCTGCTGAAGAGCCGGTTGAAGAACCGACAGAAGTCGTCGAAGAACCCGAGACCGAAGAGCCGATCGTAGAAGAACCGGAAGTTCCGGCAGAAGAACCTGTCCAGGAAGAGCCGGAAGTCACTGAGCCTGTTGAAGAACCGGCACAGGAACCGGAAGAGATCCCGGTTGAGACTGAACCGGAGGAAGAACAGCCGGTCGTGATCGAACCTGCTGAAGAGATCGTCAAAGAAGCTCCGACAGAGGAGAAAACAGAGGAAGAACCGGAAGACCGTATCGAGATCAAGATCGAGGAAGCTCCCAAATACCAGGAAGAAGATATCTACGCGAAGATCAATGACCTCTATCCATATCTCTCTCTTGGCTTCATCCGTTCCGTTTACGAACTGAAAGAAGTGATCGCGGAAGAATATCCGCTTGATAAGGAAGTCATCGTCCTGCATCGCATCCGCTTTGCATCGGTAGATGATCTCCGCCAGTTCGTTGAGATCGTATCGAATCACGGCTATAACGTGAACGTCGATGAGAATCAGTGTATCGTCGATATCTTCAAGCAGTACCGGAATACCGACGGTCGCATCCTTACAAATATCTTTGAGATCGCAAACCAGGCAAGACTGCTGCGCGGTCAGTATGAAGGCTATCGTATTGATGTAGTCAATGAGGAGGACTAAGAAGTTGCTGCCAGAAGAAAATGAAAGTTTCGAGATCCCGTCTTTCGTAGAAGCGAAAGACGATGTTGACATACCGGCATTCCGCACAAAGGATACGGGAGTAAAAGTTGACTCCAGGGAAAACGAGTACCGCCATCGTCATGCTGCCAACAATATCTCCAGCCACCTCGCAGAAACTGTTTCCGAACCGGAAGAAACGGTCGAGGAACCGATCGTTGAGGAAGAACCCGTAGAGGAAGAACCGGCTCCGGCTCCGGCTCCGGTAAAGGTAAAGACCGCACCGCGCAGAGCACCGGTCGAACCTGAACCGAAAAAGACGGTCAGGACCCGTAAAAGAAAGGTTTCCCCGGTCGTCATGGTACTTGCTCTGATCGCGCTCATCATGGCGCTGGTCGCGCTTGTGCTCGGAACGATCTCGCTGTTTAACCATAACGCTCCGGAACCGACACCGATCGTTACCACGACCCCGACACCGGTCCCGAGCGCAACCCCGACACCGTCCGCTACAACGGATCCGGCAACATCTGCATCTCCGGATACGACGGCATCTCCGGATACAACGGCATCTACTGAGCCGACAGCTACTCCGGCAGCAGAGACCGGAACGGTCATCGGCAGATACAGACTGCTGACAACGATGAACGTCCGTACCGGTCCGTCAACGGATAACCCGAAAGTCGATCCTTCCGCGATCCCGTCCAAATACGCGGATAACACAGATGGTTCGATGATGGTCAAGGGCACCGTGATCGATGTCTATGAACTCAACGAATCCGGCGGAGTCGTCTGGGGCAGGATCGGGGATAAAGCCTGGATCTGTCTTGAAGACAATACAGCTCTTTACGCAGAAGAACAGTAAAATCACAAAGCAAGTCGTGCTGCAAAGCACGACTTTCAAATTGCTATAGCTATACTTGATGGGGATGGTTATAATAGAAGAATGAATGCGATCGAAGTAAAAAATCTCAGCTATGCGTATGATTCGCAGAAGAATGCTCTGCAGGGAGTATCCTTTAATGTTGAAAAAGGCTCATATACAACGATCATCGGTCATAACGGATCCGGAAAAAGCACTCTTGCCAAGCTGATCGTCGGTTTACTGGAGCCGAAAAGCGGCGAGATCTATATCGAAGGATTAAAGATGGAAGAGAAGAACCTTCCGCAGATCCGGAACAAGATCGGTATCGTATTCCAGAATCCTGACAACCAGTTCATCGGTTCCACCGTCCGTGACGATATCGCTTTCGGACTGGAGAATCATAAAGTCCCGACCAGTCAGATGGACAGCATCATCGAGCAGTACGCAACGCTCGTCCGCATGCAGGATTTTCTCAACAGTGAACCGGAACACCTTTCCGGCGGTCAGAAACAGAGAGTCGCCATCGCCGGCGTTCTGGCGATGAAACCGGACATCATCGTTTTTGACGAAGCAACGAGTATGCTCGATCCGGCCGGCAAGGAAGAACTCAAACGGATGATCCGTTCCTTCCACGGGAACGAGGATCTAACGATCATCTCGATCACCCACGACATTGAAGAAGCGTGCTTCAGCGACGAATGCATCGTTTTAAACGAAGGCAAGATCGTCCTTGAAGGCAAGCCGGAAGTCGTATTTGAAAAAGCCGATCTGATGCGTAAGATCGGTCTTGATATTCCTTTCTCTTATTACGTCAAAAATCTGTTCAAAGCCAGAGGCATCAAGGTGCACGGGGATACGGCAGAAGAGATCGCGGAGGAACTATGGCAATCACATTCAAAAAATTAAATCATACGTATTCTCCGGATATGCCTTATTCCTTCCATGCCCTGAAGGATATCGATCTGGAGATCGAAGAAAAGAAGATCACAGCCATCATCGGTCATACCGGCAGTGGTAAATCGACCCTGGTGCAGCATATGAACGCGCTCCTTTTACCGACGAGCGGCGAAGTCGAGGTCGCCGGTTTTAGTGTGACTGCGGATAAGAAACCAAAAAATCTGAAGCAGCTGCGGCAGAAAGTCGGGCTTGTTTTCCAGTTCAGTGAATATCAGCTCTTCGAGGAGACGATCCTGAAAGACGTTTCCTTCGGCCCGAAAAACTTCGGTGTATCGGAAGAAGAGGCGGTCAAACGCGCCCGCGCCGCCCTGAAAGTCGTCGGCCTGGACGCTTCCTATGAGGAACGTTCCCCGCTCGATCTTTCCGGCGGTCAGAAACGAAGAGTCGCGATCGCCGGGATCCTGGCAATGGACCCGGAGATCATTGTTCTTGATGAACCGACAGCCGGTCTTGACCCGCACGGTTCCCGAGAGATGATCAAGCTTTTCTCTGCCCTGAATAAAGAGCAGGGGAAGACCATCATCCTGATCAGCCATGACAACGAGATCGTTTACCGCTACGCGGATAATACGGTCATCCTGAACAAGGGAGAAGTATCCTACAGCGGACCGACAAAGGAACTGTTTGAAAACGATGAACTCGTTGAGAAGTTTAATCTGGTGCTCCCGCAGCTCCTGGAGCTTAAGAGCCAGCTGCAGAAAAAAGGCTTCTCCCTGAAGAAACACTACGATGATCTTGAAGCGCTGGTCAAAGACGTGGCGAAAGAGGTGAAAAGATGAGTAACCTTGTTTTCGGCAAATATATCCCGATCGACAGCGTTCTGCACCGCTGTGATCCGCGCGCGAAGATCGTTTCGCTTTTCCTGCTTCTGATCGCGATCTTCCTTCCGTCCGGATGGTATGGTTTCGCGCTCATCGCGGCCTTCCTTCTGATCGGACTTATGATCGCAAAGCTGCGCATCAGCATGGTCTTAAAAGCTTTCAAGCCGATGCTTTTCATGATGGCCTTCCTTCTGATCATCAACATTTTCAGCGTGAAGACCGGAGATCTCTGGTTCTCCTGGAAGTTCATCAATATCTACAGCGATGCTGTACTGAATACTTTGTACATCGTTGTCCGTCTGCTGCTGATGGTCACCCTGACTACACTGCTGACAGCGACGACAAAACCGCTCGAACTGACTCTGGGTCTTGAACAGCTGATGAAGCCGCTGGCGAAACTGCATGTCCCGACTCACGAGATCGCGATGATGATCTCGATCGCGCTGCGCTTTATCCCGACGATCATCGAGGAGACCGAGCGCATCATGAACGCGCAGAAGAGCCGCGGCGTTGATTTTGACGAGGGATCGCTGAAAGAGAAGATCAGCGCGATCCTTTCCCTGATCGTTCCGCTTTTCTCGGTCGCTTTCCAGAGAGCGGATGATCTGGCGAATGCCATGGAAGCGCGCGGCTATGTTCCGGGCGCCGAAAGAACAAGATACAAAGAATTGAAATATCACAACCGGGATCATGTCCTGCGGATCCTGTCACTGCTCGTGCTGGCCGGAGTGATCGTTCTGGCTTTCGTGATATGAGATATAAAGTCACACTGGCTTACGTCGGCACTGCCTATGCCGGTTTTCAGAGTCAGATCAACGGACGTACGATCCAGGATGAGATCGAGCGTGCGCTGCTGACGATCTTCCGCAAGCCGGTGCGTATCGTTTCTGCTTCCAGAACTGACCAGGGCGTCCATGCCTACGGTCAGGTCTTTCATTTTGACGCGGCGGAAAAAGATCCCCGCAAACTGAAATACAGTCTGAACGGTCTGTTGCCGGATGATATCCATATCAATGCCGTGGAACCTGTCAGCGGGGAATTTCACGCCCGCTACCAGGTAAAGGCGAAGACCTATGCCTATCTGATCAACAACGGCGAACGGGATGTCTTTTATGAGAAAAGAGCGTTTCAGTGCCGTTATGATCTTGATTATGCCAAGATGGAAGAGTGCTGCCGGCTGTTTGTCGGTACGCACGATTTCGGTTCCTTCAATACCTCGACCTATGAGGAACATCCCGATCAAGTGCGGACGATCTATGTCTGCAGACTGGTCCGCCGCGGCGACCGTCTCGTTCTGCTGTTCAAAGGCAGCGGTTTCCTGCGCCATATGGTGCGGATCATGACCGGTATGATCTTTGAAGTCGGCAGAGGCAAGAAGACTGTTGCGGAAGTCCGGGAATTCCTGGAACATCCCTGCAAATCCAAGCGGCGCTACAACATCGATCCCAGCGGACTGTATCTGCTGAAGATCGACTATATGAACGAAGAAGACTATCAGCTGAAAAAGGAAAGATACATATATGGAGAGAGATAAGATCATTATCCGCGGAGCCCGCGAGAACAATCTGAAGAATGTGGACATCGATCTGCCGCGCAATCGTTTTATCGTTATGACGGGTCTTTCCGGTTCCGGCAAGACCTCTCTGGCTTTTGATACTCTATACGCGGAAGGACAGCGGCGCTATGTTGAATCGCTTTCCTCCTACGCCCGTCAGTTTCTGGGTGGCGTCGATAAGCCGGATGTCGATCTGATCGAAGGTCTTTCCCCGTCGATCGCGATCGACCAGAAGACCACCAACAACAACCCCCGTTCCACCGTCGGCACGATCACTGAGATCTACGATTTCCTGCGTCTGCTTTTTGCCCGCACGGGTGACGCGTACTGCCCGAATCATCACCAGAAGATCGAGGCGATGACGGTGCAGGAAATGGTTTCCCGGATCGCGGAATTCCCGGAAGGGAGCCGTCTCGAGATCATTGCCAACGCCGTCGTGAACCGCAAGGGAACGTTTAAGGATTATTTTGAAAAACTGAAGAAGGAAGGCTATCTGCGTGTTTACGTGGATGGTCAGCTCTATATGATCGAGGAAGTTCCGGAGCTTGAGAAAAACAAGCGTCACACGATCGAAGTCGTCGTTGACCGTCTTGTGAAACGTGACGGGATCGAGACCCGTCTCAGCGACTCTCTGGAGCTTGCCCTCAAACTGACAGAAGGGACCTGCATCGTCAAGCGCGGAGAGGAGAGGACATTGTTCTCCTCCAATTTCGCCTGCCCGATCTGCGGATTCACCGTTCCCAAACTGGAACCGCGGCTGTTCAGTTTCAACTCGCCTTTAGGCGCCTGCCCGAACTGCAAGGGTCTGGGCATTACGATGGAGGTCGGGATCGATTCCCTGATCCCGAATCCGGAGCTCAGCATCGCCCAGGGCGGTATCCGTTATTTCAAGAACACCGTCGGCACTGAGAACCTTGAATGGCAGAACTTTGCCGCGCTGCTCGATCATTACAACATCGATCTGCATAAGCCGCTGAAGGATTTCAGCAAGGACGAGATGGACATCATCCTTTACGGTTCGCGTGTCCCGATCGCCTATGAGATCACCAGCAGCGGCGGTATCCATTATCAGAAGAATACGATCATCGAGGGAGTCAAGACGCTGATCGAACGCCGTTATGACGAGACGACTTCCGCGATGTCCAAGGAATACTATCAGAGCTACATGGTCGAATCCGTCTGCCGTGAATGCCACGGCGCCCGTCTGAACGAGAAGGTGCTCAGCGTCCGCGTCGGCGATAAGAACATCCACGAGTTCACGGAGCTGTCGATCGAGAAGGCAGCGGATTGGATCGACCACCTTAAGCTTTCCCCGATGAAGGCGGAGATCGCCCGGCTGCTTCTCGAAGAACTCCGCTCAAGGCTCGGTTTCCTGAATGATGTCGGTCTGGATTACCTGACACTGAACCGCAATGCCGGCACTCTGTCCGGCGGCGAGGCACAGCGTATCCGTCTCGCGACTCAGATCGGTTCGATGCTGACAGGCGTCATTTATGTCCTTGATGAGCCGTCGATCGGTCTGCATCAGAAAGACAACCGGAAACTGATCGATACATTAAAGCGCATGCGCGATCTCGGCAATACCGTGATCGTTGTCGAACACGATATGGAAACGATGCTGGAAAGCGATTTCCTCGTCGATATCGGCCCCGGAGCCGGTAAAGAGGGCGGCCGCGTCGTTGCCGCCGGAACACCGCAGGAAGTCATGGCGAATCCCAAAAGTATCACCGGACTCTATCTCTCCGGCAAAAAGGAGATCCCGGTCCCGGAAAAGCGCAGAAAGGGCAATGGCAAGAGCCTGAAAATCATCGGCGCTGTTGAAAACAACCTGAAGAACATCGATGTGGAATTCCCGCTCGGAAAATTCATCTGTGTTTCCGGTGTCTCCGGTTCCGGTAAATCCACACTGGTCAATGAGATCCTGACCAAGGGCGTCCAGCAGTCGCTCAACCGGGTCCGGATCGTTCCCGGAAAGCATAAGAAGATCACTGGGCTTGAGAATATCGATAAGGTCGTCTCGATCTCACAGGATCCGATCGGCCGCACGCCGCGAAGCAACCCGGCTACCTATACCGGTGTTTTCGATGACATCCGCGATCTTTACGCGATGACTCCGGATGCCAAGGAACGCGGTTACGATAAGGGACGCTTCTCCTTCAACGTCGCCGGCGGCCGCTGTGAAGCCTGCCAGGGTGACGGCGTGAAACGTATCTCCATGCTGTTCGTGCCGGATGTCTACGTTGAATGTGAAGCCTGCCGCGGCAGAAGATACAACAACGAAACACTGGCAGTCAAATACAAAGGCAAGAGCATCTATGATGTGCTGAAGATGAGTGTCAAGGAAGCGCTGGAATTCTTCCGCAATGTTCCCAAGATCCGTCATAAACTGCAGATCCTTTACGATGTAGGTCTTTCCTATATCGAACTCGGTCAGAGCGCGACAACGCTCTCCGGCGGCGAGGCGCAGCGTGTCAAGCTTGCTTCCGAACTGCAGAAAAAGCCGACCGGCAAAACACTGTTCGTCCTTGATGAACCGACGACCGGTCTGCATACGGATGACGTTGCCAAGCTGATCACGATCATCGACCGCATCGTCGACAACGGCGATACTGTCCTGGTGATCGAACATAATCTGGATGTCCTGAAGTGTGCTGACCATATCATCGATCTCGGACCGGATGGCGGTGACCGCGGCGGTACGATCGTTGTTACCGGCACACCGGAAGAAGTTGCCGCATCGGACAAGGGGTATACCTCGAAATATGTCCGTCTGGCCCTGGGAGGTTATCATGGGTAAAAACGAAGAACTCAGCAAACGCGTATACGTATCGGAACTGAAAGAGTATTTTCATCTGAAACAGATCACCGGCGACGCGGAGAGTCTGAAACGCTGGATCATCGCGCCGGACGTTAACCGTCCCGGCCTGGAACTTGCCGGCTATATCGATACGACCGATCTGAAGCGTGTCGTCATCATCGGCAATAAGGAATGTGGTCTGCTCAATACGATGGACTACGCGACCCAGAAGGCGCGTTTCGAATTCATCACCGATTCCTATACACCGTGCATCATCATGAGCAACGGCAACAAAACACCGGCCGCGCTGGAAGAGATCGCCAAAGCCAGGAATTTCCCGGTCTTTGAGACGGACTGGCAGACCTACATGGCGGTGCAGAACGTCGTTGCCTATCTGAGCCGCAAACTGGCTCCCGACACCAGTATGCACGGCGTCATGCTGAACATTTACGGAAAGGGCGTTCTTCTGACCGGAAAGAGCGGGATCGGTAAATCCGAACTGGCGCTGGAATTAATACGCCGCGGTCATTTCTTCGTATCGGATGACCGTGTTGAGATCTCCCGTGTGCAGAACGATCTGTTCTGCAGCGCTCCGGATATCCTGAAGGGGATGCTGGAGATCCGCGGTGTCGGCATCATCGATGTCAATATGATGTTCGGCGCCTCAACGCTTCTTGAAAGCTGCAATCTGGATCTGATCATCCATTTGGAGGAATACGGTGAGACCCACGAAAATAACCGTCTTAGCTATTCGCATGGAAAGATCGAGATCCTCGGCCTGCAGCGCCCGGTGATCGATATCCCGATCACTCCCGGCCGTCAGCTGAGCGTCATCATCGAAACGGCTGTCTCCAATTTCCGGCTAATGGAAAAGGGGATCAACAGCACGGAAGATTTCAAGCAGCGGGTACTTAAAGTGATCACCGAAAAGAATAAAGGAGCCGGCGTATGAGCTTTTTTCCGACAGATAAGACCTTTCTGAAGATCGGGCCTTTCTCGATCCAGTGGTACGCTGTGCTGATCCTGAGCGGCGCCTATCTGGCTTACCGTCTCTCGCAGCGCAACGCCCGCCGTTCACATTACCCGTCCGATATCCTGGGCGATTACTTCGTCTATGTTTTATGGTGCGGTATCATCGGCGCCCGTCTGTGGTACTGTGTTTTCTATGATTTCAATTACTATTTTTCGAACCCGCTTAACATCTTAAAAGTCTACGAAGGCGGACTTGCGATCCACGGCGGACTGATCGCCGGAGTTCTGTTCACGCTCTGGTACTGCAAACGCAAGAATCTTTCTTTCCTGAAGATGGCGGATATGATCATGCCGAATGTGCTTCTGGCACAGGCGATCGGCCGCTGGGGCAACTTTGTCAACCAGGAAGCTCACGGCGGAGTCGTCGACGCTTCCTATTACGACGGGATCCTTTCCTTCCTGAAGGAACGCATGTGTATCGACGGCGTTTACTATGAACCGATGTTTTTCTACGAAAGCATCTTGTGCATCCTCGGTTTCTGCCTGATCACCTTCCTGCTGAAGCCCCGTCAGAACAAGCGCGGAGACCTTTTCTGGGCGTATCTGATGTGGTACGGACTGATCCGCTTCTTTATTGAGATGAAGCGCACCGACGCGCTCATGATCTTCGGCCTGAAGACAGCGCAGCTGACCTCGCTTGCCGGGATCGCGATCGGCGTCTGCGGCTATATCGGACTTTTCGACCGTTTCTTCCCGAAACGCAAACCGACGATTCTGTTTGATTTTGACGGAACGCTGGTCGACACCAAAAGAGCGATCCGTGATTCCTATGAGCAGGTATTGATCAATAACGGCCGGCAGGACCTGTATACGGAAGAGTTCAAAAACGAGATCATCGGTCCCTCGCTCCAGCATATTTTCAAGAAGTATTTTCCGGAGCGCGACAGCGAGGAACTGATCGCCGAATACCGGAAATACAACGATGAATTCCTGAAGACCGAGGCGGATCTGATGCCCGGCGGCAGGGAACTTCTGGAAGCGCTGAAGAAAGACGGCTATAACGTCGGCATCGTTTCGGTCCGTGCCCACCGTTCGATCAAGCTGATCAACGAGATCCTCAAGATCGGCGATCTCAGCGGTGACCAGATCGGCTGTGACGAGGTCAAGAAGATGAAACCGGATCCGGAAGGGATCATTACGATCGTCAACCGCAACAACTGGAACCGCGACGAAGTCATCTATGTCGGTGACTCCGATTCAGATATCCATGCCGGCAAGAATTACGGCGCCTATACCGTCGGTTATTTCGATCTTCCGGTCCGCCGTCAGCGTCTGCTCGATGCCGGGGCAGATGCCTATACCGGCGATCTGACCGAGATTATTGAGATTGTGAAATCCTATCCGCAGCAAGTATAGTATAATGGTTTACGGAGGTTAAGAACCTATGGTAACAATACTAAATCATCCGTTGATCACGCATAAGCTTACGATCATGCGCGACAAGAACACCGGAACCAAAGATTTCCGTGAGAACCTGAATGAGATCGCCGGCCTGATGGCATATGAAGTCTGCCGTGATCTGCCGGTCAAGCAGGTCAAAGTCGAGACACCGGTCTCCACCTGCAACACTTTTGTTTTAAAGAATGAAATCGTTCTGATCCCGATCCTGCGCGCAGGCCTGGGTCTGGTCAACGGTATCAATAACCTGATCCCGACCGCCAAAGTCGGCTTTATCGGCCTCTACCGTGACGAAAAAACACTGGAGCCGCATGAATACTTCGCGAAGTTCCCGGACAACCTCGTTGACGCGGTCAACCTGGTCCTTGATCCGATGCTGGCGACCGGCGGCAGCGCCATCGCGGCCATCGATATGATCAAGAAAAGAGGCGCCAAGAATATCAAACTCGTATGTCTGGTAGGCGCTCCGGAAGGCGTGCAGGCTGTTGAAAAAGCACATCCGGATGTGGATGTCTATCTGGCAGCACTGGATTCCCATCTCAACGAGAACGGTTACATCGTACCCGGACTCGGTGATGCCGGCGACCGTATCTTCGGTACAAAATAGAGCTTTTAAAGCTCTTTTTTGATGATGCTGAAGGGTATCTTTTTCGATTTTGACGGAGTGCTGTTCGACTCCGAGAAGATCCATCATTTTGAGAACTGCGCTTTTATGGAGAGCGAGGGCTTTTTCTATGAGGAACAGTGGCTGATCGAACTGGTCGGGACTGATCCCAAGAAGAATGTCTGGCGCGATATCTATGAACATGCCGCTCCGCCGTATTCCTATGAGGAGCTGATCGTGCGGCGGGATGCTTTTCTCGACTCCCGGGGCCGTTTCAACGATGTCGCCCATTCCCTTTTCCCGGGCGTGAAGGAAGGCCTTTTGAAAGCGAAAGAGGCAGGGATCAAACTTGCGGTCGCTTCCTCTTCGCCATTCAGTTATCTTGAGGAGAACACAAAAAAAGCAGGGATCTATTCCTGCTTTGACTGCATGTATTCAGGAAGGGATCTGAAGGATCCCAAACCGGCGCCTGATATCTATCTCAACTGCGCGTCCGCGCTCGGTCTCTCGAGCAGCGAATGCGCCGTGGTCGAGGATTCCTATTACGGGATCCTGGCCGGGAAACGGGCAGGTATGAAGGTGGTCGCGGTGCGTGATGATTATTTCGGCATGGACCAGAGCCAGGCCGATATCATCGTCGACACCACCGCCGAGGCTATTGCTTATCTGCTTTCCTCTTTTTGAAGAAAGCGATCAGGCAGGCGCCCGAAAGGACCGCCGCGGCAAGGCCGAGCAGACAGTTGAGCACCAGGATGACTGTCGGGTATTCGTTGATGTAGGCATTGAAGACAAGGACGAATGCCAGCGATAAGGAAACGAAGAACGCCATTAACAGACGTCCGGCGCTCAGACGCTGCGCTAATGAATCGGTATAGGGAACTCGTTCCGGTCTTTTGAAGCTCTGATCGACCGAAAGGGACGGCAGATATCTCTTATAGTAGATATAGCTCATGACCGCCAGCACCACGAGACCGATGCCGAGCCCGATCCAGATGTTGTCGGTAACGACAGCCATGGTGAAGCCAACAGCGAAGGCGATGAAGTAGCGGATGGAAAGATAGTTGTAGGCCCGCACGTTCTGAGGGCGGATGATGTAGTTCTGATCTGTCAGACGATCGTACATGATCGTCTTTTTATTATACAGATAGATATTGCGCCCGGGGACAAGCGCGTCCTGCTTTTTCTGATCGGCCATGCGAAAACGTACCTCTTTCTGAAACAATATACACTAAATATACAACAATTGTTTTTGAGTGAGAAGTGATATAATGGCGGAAAGAGGTCAGTAAATGGAAAGAAAAATCGAAAGCGAACAGATCTATTCAGGCCGGGTCATCGAAGTCGTGCGCGACGTTGTTGAGCTGGATGACGGCAGGCCTGCGGTAAGAGAGGTCGTCCTCCACCGCGGCGGCTGCTGCATCGCTCTGCGCGATCCGGCAGATAATAAATACTACATGGTGCGCCAGTACCGCTATGCCCAGCAGACCGAGATGCTGGAGTTCTGCGCCGGCAAGATGGAGCAGGGGGAAGATCCCGCGAAAACGATCCTGCGTGAATGCGAGGAAGAGCTCGGCGTGACCGCGGAGAACGTCAGGGCTTACGGCTATATCGCTCCGACCTGCGGCTATTCCTCGGAAAAGATCTATCTCTATTCCGGAGACAAGGGAAAGAACGTCGGGACCCATTTTGACGAGGATGAACAGATCGAACCGGAGAAGTATTCCCTGGAGGAGATCGAGGACATGATCGCCCGCGGCGAGATCTTTGACGCCAAGACGATCGCGCTGGTATACCGTCTGAGGGCAGGCCGATGAATCATTTCGAAGAGTTGCTGGAGGATACCCTGTATCTGGAGATCCCGGCAGCCCGGATCTACTTTAACGGTTATTTCAAGATCGAAAACGAAGAAGATTACGAATTCGATGAGCGCATGAGCGAGGCCAATATCCGGGCTCTGCGCTATCTGTTTGAAAGTGAGGACGAGCTGGAAGCCCGGGTCGACGAGGCACTGGAGATCGACCCGCTGTGCCTGGAAGCCTGGTATATCTGTCACAAGCTTTCGGAAGATGAGGAGAATCATCATCTTCTGCGCCGCTATCTGGCTTTATCCAAGGAGTATCCCGGCTTTAACGAATACGAGAAGGACAACTACCGTTTCATCCTGATGCGTCATGCCGATTATCTGGCGGCGATCCACAATGTCCATAAGGCGCTCAGCGTCCTGGATCTTCTCAGCGGTCTAGAGGGGAGCCGGCAGGGACTGGTGGAGATGTACGCGCTCTGCTACGCGACGCTTGAAAGAGGCGAGGAATTTTATCAGTTATACCTCGATACCGAGTTCACTTCCCTGTTCCAGTATTTGATGCTGATCGTGACCCTGCTGAAGGAGGAGAGCTTCCAGCGGGCGGAGGAGGTCTGCCGTGATATGATCGAGGTCTATCCGCTCAGCGTCTTTCTGGATCATCCCCAGGATCTGGCGGATGATGAATCCAAGGAGACAGAGACATTCTTCAATACTCTGGATTTTGTCTACGACCATCTTCTGTCGGTCGAGGACTTCTTCCTCTGGTTCAAAGAGACGAAAAAGACAGCTCGCTATTCGTGAGCTGTCTTTTTTTCGGCCGTTTCCCCGCCTCTTGGGAGCGGTCTTTTTCCTTTTGTGAGTCATACGGATGATGTATAATAGAGCCATGAAAAGGATAGAACTTCGTGATTTTTCTTTTAGCGATCTGAAAGAAGACCCGGAAATGCTTGACGCGATCTACCTGTGCGAAGGCAAGGAAGACCGTTACGCGCTGCTGAAAGTGGAGGATTATGAGCTCCTGCTGCAGGCGTATTATGAAGCGGCGGTGAATGATCCGCTGCGTTTTACCAAGCCGACCGAGATCCGGATCATTCCTCAGGGGAATGTGGAACTCAACGAGGATGAATACGAGGATCTGAAACAGCAGGTCCTGGATGCACTGGAAAAGACATTGAAACCGAAGCGGAAGCTGAATTAAATGAATAAAGGACTTTTTATCACGCTTGAGGGACCGGATGGTTCCGGCAAGACAACGATCGCCAAAGCGATCGTGGAAAAACTGAACGAACAGGGCTGGGAAGTCGTCCATACCCGCGAACCGGGCGGTGTCCGGATCGCCGAGGAGATCCGTAACGTCATCCTGGATCCCGAAAACACCGAGATGGATGTCAAGACGGAAGCGCTGCTCTACGCGGCCAGCCGCCGTCAGCATCTGACCGAAAAAGTGATCCCGGCACTCAAAGCGGACAAAGTCGTTCTTTGCGAGCGTTTTCTGGATTCCTCGCTTGCCTATCAGGGCTTTGGCCGTGAGATCGGGTTCGACGAGGTCTATGATATCAACCGTTTTGCGATCGGCTCCTATATGCCGGATCTGACGCTGTATCTGGATATCGATGAAGAGAAGGGACTTGAAAGGATCAAGGACCGTTCCTTCAAAGACCGTCTGGATGTGGAAAGCGTCGCTTTCCATCACCGGGTCGTACAGGGTTACAAGGAAGTGCTCAGACGCTTCCCGGAACGTATCCGTATCGTGAATGCCGATCAGCCGGTGGAAAATGTCCTGCATGACTGCATGCAGATCATCACGGAGGCTCTGAATGGCGATCGTTAAGCCTGAAACGATCGCTTTTCGACTGCTGAACAACGCCCTGCGCACCAAAAAGATCGCGCAGGTCTATCTTTTCTACGGCGGCGATACCGAAACAAAAAAGGACACGGCTATGGCGTTTTTAGCCGGTGTCATCTCCGGCAGCGATACGCTCCCGGGAGCGGAGGATCCGCTGTATCAGCGTCTACGCAACGGGAGCTGCGCGGACTTCTATTATCTGAGCGGACGCGACGAGACCCTGAAGACCGATCAGCTCCAGGATCTGATCCGCGAACTGCAGCGCACCGCGCTGGAAAGCAACGGCCGCAAAGGCTATCTGATCGAAAACATCAACAACTCTTCGGAGAAGGTCTATAACCAGATCCTGAAGTTCATGGAGGAGACTCCCGGCGAGAGCACCTTCGGGGTGCTGATCAGCGATCATATCGATTCGCTTCTGCCGACGATCGTTTCCCGCTGCGAACGGATCCCGTTTCCCAAAGCAGACAAGGAAGAACTGCGCGAGCTCTACCTGAAGGACGGGTTTGAGGACAGCGATGCCCGGCTGCTGAGCGAGATCACCGCTGTCTATCGTAAGCGCGATCTAAATGATCCTGCTTATCTGGCAGCCAGGGATCTCTTTGAAACGGTGCTGCAGCAGGACTCGGAAGTTCTGCCGTATTACCTGAACAAGGATTTCTTCCCCCGTTTCGGGAAAGAAGACCGGACGGTGCTGACCGACGCGTTGTCACTCTATGCCTCGCTCCTGAACCAGGGGATCCTGCAGGACGGCGCGTTTCTGCCAGAGACCGAAAGAAGAAAGATCTGTTCTCTTTCGCAGAAAGAAAAAGAAGTGTATATAGAAAGCGCCCAGGAAGTATTGCGTTATCTCAACAGTCCGCTGGACCTGAAGCTCCTGATGGACCATCACGCATATACCCTGCTGCGCAAGGAGGTTTAAATGTCAGAAAGACAGGAAAAATATGTAGCTGTTCGCTTTGAGCAGACAAATAAAGCCTATACCTTTTCCTGCGGTGATATGCCGCTGAACGTAAAGGATAAGGTCGTCGTGGAGACCAAACGCGGCATGGAGATCGGCGAAGTCATCTCCCAGCCGACAGAAGAAAGCGGTCTGACGGCGGACATGGAAGTCAAGCCGGTCCTGCATGTGGCTACAGCGGACGAACTGGAAGCTTACCGTCAGAACAAGATCGAAGCGAAGAACGCGAAGAAAGTCGCTCAGGAAGAAGCCGATGAGCTCGGCCTGATGATGAATTTCATCACTGCCGAATATACCCTTGACCGTTCCAAGATCACCTTGACCTATCTTGCGGATAACCGTGTCGACTTCCGTGAACTGCTGAAAAAACTCGCCTCCAGACTGCGCTGCCGTATCGATCTGCGCCAGGTCGGCGCCCGCGATAAAGCGAAGATGGTCGGCGGTATCGGTGTCTGCGGACGCGAACTCTGCTGCTCGAAATTCATCGATGAATTCGAGCGTATCTCGATCAATATGGCCAAGAACCAGCTCCTGGCTCTGAATATCGCCAAACTCAGCGGCCACTGCGGCGCTCTGATGTGCTGCCTGCGCTTTGAGGATGACGCCTATAAGGAACTCCGCCGCGGTCTGCCGAAGCTCAATGCCCGCGTGGAATACGAAGGCGACAGCTATCATGTGACAGCCATGAACGTCATGGACCGCACCTGTAAGCTTGAAAACAGGGAAACGACCCTGTATCTGACTCTGGATGACCTGATGAAAAAAGGAAAGTTCAAGAAGGCAAATGAAAAAGAAGGAAACGCCCAGCCGGGCAGCGCCGAATAAAGGCTCACTGTATCTCGTTGCCACCCCGATCGGCAACCTGGAAGAGATGAGCCCGCGCGCGATCCGCATCCTGAATGAGGTCTCCTGCATCGCCTGTGAGGATACCCGCACCTCCGGGGTGCTGCTGAAGTATTTCGGCATCGCCACTCCGACCAGGAGCTATCACAACTTCAACGAGGAGGACTCGAGCAGAGTCCTGATCGAGATGCTGGAAGAGGGGAAGGATATCGCCCTGATCTCCGATGCCGGCTATCCGCTGATGTCCGACCCGGGTTATACCCTGGTGCAGAAGGCGATCGGGAACGGGATCACGATCATTCCGGTCAGCGGCGCCCACGCGGCTGTCAACGCTTTGATCGCCTCTGGTCTGCCGACCGAGCATTATCTTTTCTATGGTTTCCTGCCGTCCAAAAGGGGAGAGGCCGCGAAAGAACTGCAGAAGCTTGCTGCTTTTCCCTATACGCTCGTCTTCTATGAAGCGCCGCACCGTATCGTCTCGACGCTCAAACTGATGAATGAGATCCTCGGTGATCGCCGTGCCGTCGTTGCCAGAGAGCTGACGAAGCTGCACGAAGAGTATATCCGCTCCACGCTCAGCGAGCTTGCGGAAAGAGAGAACTACCGCGGCGAAATGGTCGTTGTCGTTGAGGGAAAGAAGGAAGAGGACGAAGAAGTCCCGGCGGAAGTCCTGCTTCAGGAAATGGAGGAGGCAGCCGCCTCCGGCATGTCGACCAAAGAAGCGGCGGCCGCTGTGGCCGGACGCTATAACTGTTCCAAGAACAAGCTTTATAACGAATATCTGAAGAATAAACAATGAATCTATTTTGGATCTATCAGGGGAAGGAACTGACGACCCCGCTCCAAGACTATACCGTGATCGATGTGGAAACGACCGGCCTGAAAGCCGATCTTTGTGAAATAACCGAGATCAGCGGTGTGCGCGTCCGCGGGCAGAAGAACGTCGCCGAGTTCAGCTCGCTGGTGCGCACCCTGCATCCGATCCCGGACAATATCATCAGCCTGACCGGCATCAGCAACGAAATGGTCAAGGACGCCCCGGAGCTTGAGGAAGTCCTGCCGGCCTTTTTGGAGTGGCTGGGAGACGATGTGCTCGTCGGGCAGAATATTCCCTTCGATATCTCCTTCCTGCTGCATGGCTGCCGTTCGGCCCGGATCGAGCCATTTCATAACGATTACGAGGATACCCTGAGCTTCTCGAGACTGCTGCTCCCGGAGATGCCGCATCACCGTCTGGGCAATCTGTGCGATCATTTCGGGATCGTGAATGAACAGGCGCACCGCTCGCTGTCCGACTGCCGGGCGACCTTCGAGGTCTATAAAAGGCTGTGCGGCCTGATCGAGGAGAAAAAACTCACGGCACATGATCTCTCTTTCGGGATCCTGCATCTGGAAGATAAAAAAGACGTTTCCGTACGCCGCGAATATGACCGCAGTCATCCGCTCTACGGCAAGCGGGTCGTCTTTACAGGAAGCTTCAAACGCCAGAAACGGAAGGAGCTTGAAGCGATGGCAAGCGACTGTGGAGCTGTGGTCGTGCATGAGATCAGCTTTACGACCGATTATCTGTTCTACGGCGAAGGCTCCGAGAACGCCGTACGCTTTAAAAAAGCCGAGCTCCTGAAAGAACAGGGAGCCCAGCTTCAGATCTTCAATGAGGACGGTTTCTTCGAACTGTTAGCCTAAGGCGACGTCCAGGATCATCATGACCACGAAGCCGAAGGCCGCGCCGATCGTCGCGATATTGGAGTGGCCGCCTTCCTGGGATTCGGGGATCAGTTCCTCGACAACGACATAGATCATCGCGCCGGCCGCGAAGGCAAGCAGATAGGGAAGAACTTTCAGCACCTGGTTGGTCAGAAGGATCGTGATGAGAGCCGCGACTGGTTCGACCGCGCCTGAGAGCGCGCCGTAAAAGAAAGACTTGGATTTGGAGAGACCCTCCGCCTCCAGCGGCATCGAGATGATCGCGCCTTCCGGAAAGTTCTGGATGGCGATGCCTAAGGACAGAGCCGTTGCCGCGGCCAGGGAGATCCCGGAGTTGGCGGCGAGCGCGCCGGCATAGGTAACGCCGACGGCCATGCCTTCCGGAATATTATGCAGAGTGACCGCAAGGACCATCATCGTGGTCTTTTTTAATTTGGAGGCAGGACCTTCCGGGGTATCGCTTTTCAGGAAGTGGATATGGGGAATGCACTCGTCAAGCAGAAGCAGAAAGAAGATGCCCAGCAGAAAACCGACAGAAGGGGCGACCCAGGCGACCTTGCCCTGGGCAGCGCTCATGTCAAGAGCCGGGATCAGCAGCGACCAGACCGAGGCCGCGATCATGACACCGGAGGCAAAACCGTTGAGCAGTTTTTCAAGACGGACATTGAGTCCGCGCATAAAGAAGACCACGCCCGCGCCCAGCGTCGTCCCGGCAAAGGGGATCAGCAGGCCGGCGGCCGTATTCATGAATGTGATCATGGTTGTAATTCTAGCACGATTCTTTTTCAGGGCCGGAAAGACTATCCAATAAAAAAACCAGCCGGAGCTGGTTTTTCATGTTCGTTATCTGTTGTAGTATTCGACAACGAGCAGTTCGTTGAAGTCTGTGTTGAGTTCGTTTCTTTCCGGGAGACGGACGTATTTGCCCTTCTTGTTCTCCTTGTCAACTTCAACAAATCCCTTTGTTGCAACGGCTGCTTCCAGAGCTTCGTTGATCACGGACATGTTTCTGGAACGTTCCTTGATCTCGATAACGGAACCCGGCTTGATCTGTGCAGACGGGATATCGACCTTGTGGCCGTTTACCAGGACATGGCCATGGTTGACCAGCTGTCTGGCAGCTCTTCTTGTTGTAGCGAAGCCCATGCGGTATACCAGGTTGTCGATTCTGGATTCCAGCATCTGAAGTAAGATGGTGCCGGTAACGCCTTCGGACTTGGAAGCCTTAACGTATGTGTTGTAGAACTGCTTTTCGCTCAGACCGTAAGTATTGCGGATCTTCTGCTTTTCAGCCTTCTGAAGACCGTAGTTGCTCTGCTTGATTCTCTTGGTCGGACTGCCGTGCTGTCCGGGGATGTACGCTCTCTTCTGGAGCTCTTTGCCGGTTTCAAGGACTGAGAAGCCTAAACGTCTGGACAGTCTCCATACCGGACCGGTGTATCTTGCCATACTTTTTCCTCCTTTTGTTGAATGGCGCTCAACAACAGGTGTAAATCATTTCCGGGGGTGTTCCTATTGGAATTTTCATCCTAGTAGCAGGACTACTCTTCTCCTGAAAGCGGTAGTAACGCCTGGCCGAAAACTTTACATGCTGCTATATTGCTCAAATACTATAACAAATTCACGGATGTAAAGTCAAATAAATCACGTAAAATAAAGCGTTTTGCGGTAGAATTATAGTATATATACGCATCTATATATACACTTGTGAAAAATTGAAAACACTTTTATGACAGTGTAAAATAAAAGGAAGGTACAGGAGGGTTTCCATGGACGAGAGAACACGTTATATCCTGATCGCTGCTCTGGTAATCGTTGCGATAGTCGTTATCTGGCTGCTGATCCGCAATTCCCATAAAACAAGCATTCGTAAAGAACTGGACGACATCAACGTCCGCTTTAATAGAATACAGACCGTTCCGCTGGCTTTTAAGCTGAACAAGGCAAAGGCGATCGCCAAGATCGACGCCGAGACTTCTTCGACCGTTGAGGAATATTATCAGAAATACGAGACCGCGCAGAAAAACCTTGACCAGCTGCAGGAGCTGATCAACGGGATCGAGGACTCCCTGGCCGGCCGCAAATTCAGCGACGCCCAGAAGGCGATCAAGATCGTCAATGAGAACCTCAAGGATTCCGAGGAAGAGGTCAACGAGATCGACCGTTTCCTGGATCGTTTCGTCGAGCAGGAAAACAAGCAGCGTGAATACGCCAATGGTCTGAAGGAGCAGTTCCGCAATCTGAAACTGCGTATCCACGACCGTGAAAACGAACTGAACTATTCTCTGGAAGGCATCAACGAACGTCTGGCAAAATGCGAAACCCTGTTCTCGTCCGCAGAAGACTGGATGTACGGAAACGAATATGCCGCTGCCCAGGAGAATCTGGAAACCATCGAAAAATCCATCATTGATATCAACGAAAGCATCAACGAGATCCCGGAACTGGTCCAGGAGGCCAGAGGTGTGATCCCGGTCATGGACGACGAGCTCCGCCGTCAGTATGCGCTCTCCACACAGCGCGGCATCTATCTCTCCCATCTGAATCTGGATGAGGAATTGAACAAGAATGACGAGATCCTGAAGAAGGATCTGCGCGTACTGCTGAAAGGCGAGGTCACCGGTGTTCGCGAGGATCTTGCGGCGATCAAGCAGTCCCTGAGCGATGCCTTAGGCAAAGTCAAGACAGAAAACGACGCTTATCGCGATCTGCGCAAGGCTTCCGAAACGATCCGCGATGAAGTCGCTTCTTTCAATAAGATCGTCAATTATCTCGAAGTCGTCTACGACAAGGAGAAAGAGCGTTACAACCTGAACGAGCTCGAAGATGTCCTGCGTGTTCAGAAGGAAAACGCGAACCGCTACCAGAAACGCTACGAGGATCTCGAAAAGAAGATCACCGACAACAACGAAGCAGCCAGCGGCATCCTCGCCGACGCGGCGCTGATGTTTGAAGCTCTCCGCAAGGATAAGGATTACCTCAAGGAGATCAAGGGCAAGATCGATAAGACTTCCAACGGCGAAGCCAGAGCGATCTCCCAGGTCATGAAACTGCAGGTCGTCCTGAACGAAGTTGAAGTCAAGATCGCGCAGTACCGTCTGCCGGCGATCTCTGACGCCTATAAAGCCGATCTTGAAAAAGGTCACGAATACGTTACTGAGATCAAGGGCATCCTGGCAGAGATCCCGTTAAGGATCGACTATCTGAATTCTGTCCTGGATGAGGCGATCGACTTTATCTACAAGCTGTACAACAATGTCAATAATGTGATCGGCATGGCTGTCATGGTCGAAAACGCGATCGTCTTTGGCAATAAATACCGTTCCACACATCCGGAGATCGACCGTGAGCTCTCCAGAGCGGAATTCTCCTACCTGAACGGAGAATACACGCAGGCTCTGATGACGGCACTTTCCTGCATGGAAACGCTGTTCCCGAACTCGATCGATGACAAGATCCTGGAGAACGCAAAAAGTGCTGCCTAAGATCTATCTCGACCATGTCTCCACGACCAGACCGGATCCGGAAGTCCTGGAGACCTATTTCCATCTGCTCAGAACACAATACTCCAACAGTGATGCCTTATATGATGACGGCGTCACTCTTTATCGTTTACAGGAACAGTCGCGGGCAAGGATCGCGGAACTGCTGGGCGTTAAGGCGGAGGAGATCCTCTTTACCTCCGGCGCGTCAGAAGCGAATAATATGGCTTTAAAAGGCGTTGCCTGGAAGAAACGCAGCGGACATATCATCAGCTCCTACTATGAGCATTCGTCCGTTTATGAGGCCCTAAAACAGCTGCAGTCGCATGGTTTCGAAGTGACACTGCTCAAACCCGGCGCGGACGGCCGGATCGATCCGCAGAAAGTCGCCGAAGCTCTGCGCGAGGATACGATCCTCGTTTCGATCATGCAGGTCAATAACGAGCTTGGCAGCATCAATGACATCAGCGCCATCAAGAAGATCGTCAAGAAACAGAGCCACGCCTATTTCCACTGCGATATCACGCAGGCCCTGGGCAAGACGGATGTCGATCTCGAGGATATCGATCTTGCTTCCTTCTCGGCTCACAAGATCCACGGTCTGAAGGGGAGCGGTGTCCTGGTCAGGAAACGTCACGTCGAAATGGAGGCGCTGATCTCCGGCGGCCAGCAGGAATTCTCGCTGCGCGGCGGCACTTCCAACGCGCCGGTGAATATCGTTCTGGCGAAGACACTGCGCAAGGCGCTGGAAAAACAGCCCGCAGCCGCGAAACGCATCAGTACTTTGCATGCATACCTTATGGAGAGACTGAAATCACTCGACGGCGTGCGGATCAACAGCCCCGCCGACGGGCTTGCGAATCTCGTCAACATTTCGACGCCGGTCAAAAGCGAGGTCATGCTGAACTGTCTGAATCTGAAAGGGATCATGGTCTCCTCGAAATCGACCTGCGGATCCCGTAAAAGTGAAGTATCCCGTTCCCTGGAGGCTTTAGGGATCGATGATGAATATGCCCTGCGTATCTCGCTCGACGCGGAGAATACCGAAGCCGAGCTGGATCAGCTGATCGGGGCGCTTAAGGAGAGTATCGAAAAATATGGATGAAATGATCTATGAATACATCGTCGTGCGCTACGGCGAACTGACGACTAAAGGCAAGAACCGAAAAGATTTCATCAACTGTCTGGTCCAGAATATCCGCCGGACTTTAAAAGAGTTCCCGGCTTTAAAATACGACAAGGTCTACGACGGTCTTTTCATCCACCTGAACGGCGAGAATTACGAAGCCGTCAAGGAAAAACTGAAATATGTCTTCGGCTACGCTTATTTCAGCGGCGCGATCCGCTGCGGCAATACCGTCGAACAGATGCAGGAGACCGCTCTGCGTATCGCCCAGGCGCACGATTACAAGACCTTTAAGATCAAGGCGCACCGCAACGATAAATCCTTCCCGATGCGTAGCGATGATATCAACCGCGCGATCGCCGGCCATATCCTGCGCAATACCGAGATGAAGGTCGATGTCCATAACCCGGAACTGATGATCTATGTCGTCGTCAAGAAGGATGCCACCTACATCATGGATGAGAAGGTGCAGGGACCCAAGGGCTACCCGGTCGGCATCAACCACAAG
The DNA here is from genome assembly GCA_017431225.1 of Erysipelotrichaceae bacterium. Taxonomy (GTDB): domain Bacteria; phylum Bacillota_I; class Bacilli_A; order Erysipelotrichales; family Erysipelotrichaceae; genus RGIG5669. Next base: position 201,193 of record JAFRLM010000007.1, read on the forward strand.
GCGCTTTTGATGATCTCCGGAGGCATCGATTCCCCGGTCGCCGGTTACCTGACGATGAAACGGGGAATGCGTCTGGAATGTCTGCATTTCGCGTCCATGCCCTATACATCCAAACAGGCCCTGGACAAAGTCCTGTCCCTGGTCCGTCAGCTTTCCGCTTATCAGGGTGAGATCCGCGTGCACGTGATCCCCTTTACCGATCTGCAGCTGGCGATCTACCGTCACGCGAATGAATCCTATGCGATCACGCTTCTGCGCCGCATGATGTACCGTATCGCCGATAAGATCGCGAAAGCCGAAAAGATCACGATGATCGTGAACGGCGAGAGCGTCGGCCAGGTCGCTTCCCAGACACCGGAATCCATGAGCGTGATCTCCAGTGTCAGTGATACGATGATCCTGCGCCCGCTCTGCATGGCGGATAAGCTGGAGATCATCGAACAGGCAATGAAGATCGGGACCTATGAGACGTCGATCCTGCCGTACGAAGACTGCTGCACGATCTTTGCCCCGAAAAACCCGACAACGCGTCCGAAAGAGGACCGCTGCCGTTATTACGAAAGTAAATTCGACTATGAAGCGATGATCGACGAATGTATCGCCAAGAAGGAGATCGTCATCATCCGCAATGGAGAAGATACAGATACAGAACTGTTCTAGGAGGAATGAGAATGAATTACAAAATCAGACGCGAAAAGATCATGGAACAAACAGAGGATTATTCCTTCCTGTATGTTTTTTCCGGGAAAGCACCGATGTGCTCCGCAGACGAAAGCTATCCCTTTGTCGTAAACCGGAACTTCTTCTATCTGACCGGTATCGACCGTGAGAACATGGCGCTGGTCATGGCGAAAAAGGACGGGAAGATCACTTCCACGCTCTTCATCGAGCCGTATGACGAAGTGATGGCCAGATGGGTCGGCGGCCGCATGCGTGCCGAGGAAGCCAAGGAGATCTCCGGTGTTGACGATGTCCGTGACATCTATGAACTCGATGATTATTTTGCCGGACTTTACGAAAGAAACTACCGTTCCAAGGAACCGACTTTATACTTCGATCTCTGGCGTCAGCAGTTCGATCAGCGTGAGACTGACGGCATCACCTATGCCAATAAGATGCGTGAACATTATCCGCAGATCGCGATCAAGGACGCTTTCAAGCTTCTGACCGGAAGCCGTCTTGTCAAGGACAAGGATGAGGTCACCGCTGTCCGCAAGGCGATCGAGATCACCCGCAGAGGGATCGAGGCAATGATGCGTCATATCGCTCCCGGACAGAACGAGATGCTGATGGAAGGCGCCTTCCTGTTCTCGCTGATGAGCAACGGCTGCAAGGAGACCGCTTTCCAGACGATCGCCGCCGCCGGGGAAAGAGCAACGACTCTGCATTACTCCGACAACAACCAGGTGATCGGTGATAACGAACTGTTCTTAACTGATCTCGGCGCGACCTATGGTCATTACTGTGCCGATATCACCCGTACCTATCCGGCAAACGGTCATTTCACCGAACGCCAGAAGGAACTCTACCAGATCGTTCTCAATGTCCAGAAGATGGTCAAGGAAGCTGCCCGTCCGGGTGTCAGCATCCGTGATCTGCAGCAGCTGGTCATCGATTACTATAAGGAAGAACTGCCCAAGCACGGTCTGAACAAACCGGTCAACGAATACTATTTCCATGGCATCGGTCATCATCTGGGACTGGATACACATGATGTTGACGGCGGTCTGGGCACTGTTTTACAGGCAGGCAATATCATTACCGACGAACCCGGACTCTATGTCCGTGACGAAGGCATCGGTATCCGTATCGAGGACGACCTCCTGATCACGGAAGACGGAGCGGAATGGCTCTCCAAGGATATCATCAAGGAGATCGATGATATCGAAGCATTCATGAACCGCTGAGGCCTTTTATGAAGGAAAGATGGAATGCCGGTCCGCAGGTCGACAGCAGCGGCCGCACACTGGAAGATTTCTTAAGACTGTATGATCCGGGGGATTATCCGCGTCCTTCCTTAACGGCGGATATCTGTGTCTTTTCGGAAAAGGGACTTCTGCTGATCGTCAGAAGGAATCATCCCTATATCCATCACTGGGCGCTGCCGGGCGGTTTCGCCGACAAGAACGAGACCCTCGAGAACACAGCGAAAAGAGAACTTGAGGAAGAGACTTCGATCAAGACTGACAACATGCAGCTCGTCGGTGTCTATTCAAAAGCCGGAAGAGACCCCAGAGGCTGGACGGTAACGGCTGCCTACATGAAGAATGTAAAGCTTGAGGATATCACAGTCGCTGCCGGCGATGATGCCGGTGACGCGCGCTGGTTCCGCGTGAGCGAGATCAACGGACGTCTGCATCTGGAATGTGACGATTTCTATATCGAAGAGGAAGATCTTGCCTTCGATCATAACGATATCGTCCGTGATGCCTGCCGTATGCAGGGGATCCTGAAATAAGGCTGTCCTTATAAAACAATCAAAGCTGTATCTTTGCGGATACAGCTTTTTTACCTTATGAAGTGCTGTTTTAAAAGTTGTCTGTAAATGTAAAAAGCATTCGATAGGGGGATCATCGAATGCTTTTTCTTTTTAATACTATTACTTAAGGGGAGAATCGCGATGTCAGGGGGAACATCGGTAAGGCTTGTCTTACCTTACGCTTATAGGTTACTAAAAAGTTATTGGTGAAATTTGTGTCAATTATGTAAATTTATGTGATTATCCTGAAAAACAGGTGAAGTTTTCCGGTTTTTTGTTGTTTTTTGCCGGTAAGACGCTGTTTTCTCTTTTCCGGAAGGCGAATATCGATAAAGAGCGGCAGTGGTTTTTGTTGTAGAATAGATGTATGAAAAAGTGTATTTTATTATTGCTTTTCTGCGTTCTTCTGGCCTCCTGCAGTCTCTTTAAGGAAGAAGTAAAAACACCGATGCTTCTTGCCGGGGATACGCCGCAGGTCACTCTTCTCGATAAGGAAGGGAAGGAAGTGCAGCTGTACCGCGGTACGGAAGTGCTGATCTCCGAAAAAGAGAAGAAGATCGAAGACGTAGTCTATAAAAAAGCTTACTATGGCGAAGATGAACTCTATATCCTTCCGGAATACCTCTGCACCGATCCGGCGGAAGTCGTACGCGAGACCACAGTCTATCCGCAGTACACGACGATGCTGTATGAGAGCGAGAGCGGAGCGCGTATCTATGATTTCCTGCCGACCGGCACCGAACTGGAAGTCGTTGGTTATAGCGGACTATCGGATGGTGAGGTAGACCGTTATAAAGTCCGTTATGAAGGACAGGAAGGTTATGTAAAACGCCTCGAAGTCGCGACCACGAAGAACGAATGGCCGATGCCGGAAGTCCATAAGGGCCGTGAAGATCAGTGGGGCGGCGGAAACGCCTGGGATCCGGAATATCCGGATCTGCCGAAACTGAAAGGTCCTAAAACAGTCATGCCGGAGGAAGTCCGTGCACTGTACCTGAACCGGGCAACACCGGGCAGTTTGGACGGTTATCTTGAACTGGCGGCACAGAGCGACATCAACGCTTTCGTCATCGATATCAAGGAAAGCGACGGCGTCGGTTATGAATCCGATGTTGTCAAAGAATTCAGTCCTACCGCTTACGAATACGCTCTGTTTGATAAGCAGACCTATATCGACGCTGTTAAGAAATGTCATGATGCCGGACTGTATGTGATCGGACGTATCGTTACCTTTAAAGATGACCCGCTGGTCGCGGATCATCCGGAATATGCGCTGGCAGACAAGAACACTGGCCAGCCGATCATGATCGCCGGTTCCTACTGGCCGTCTCCCTTCGTGACGGAAGTCAAGGAGTATAACGTGCTGCTGGCGATCGAAGCGATCGAAGATATCGGTTTTGACGAGATCCAGTTCGACTATGTCCGTTTCCCGGACCGCATCGACTCGATCGCGGACCGCATCGATTTCCGCAACGAAAAAGGTCTCAGCAAGATCCAGGGGATCTATAACTTCCTGATGTATGCCCGCAGTGAGATCCATGAACGCGGCGCTTATCTGGCAGCCGACGTATTCGGGGAAGCGAGCGAAAGCTACGTAACAGCGTACGGTCAGTACTGGCCGTGTATCTCCGGTGTTGTCGACGTTATTTCGGCAATGCCTTACCCGAACCATTTCTCACCCCATGCCTACGGGATCAGTGAAGTCGTATGGACCGTCCCGGGCCAGCTTCTGGACCGCTGGGGACAGGATGTCGTGATCCGTCAGAGCGAGACGATCAATCCGGCGAAAGTCCGTACTTGGCTGCAGTGCTTTGACGCGATGCAGGAACCGGAAACCGCCTACGATGTGAATATGATCAATGAACAGATCGACGCTTTATACAAGAACGGCCTGGATGACGGCTATATGACCTGGAACGCGCCGTCGAACCTTACCCGTTACTGGAACTACGTGAGTGCCTTCCGGGCAAGAAGATAGGACTGTATATGAAGATAATCGGATGGAATGTGAACGGGCTCCGTGCCTGTCTCAGCAAAGGAGAATTCATCTCCCTTCTGAACCGTGAGGATCCGGATATCATTGCCGTTCAGGAGACCAAGATGCAGGAATCCCAGCTCGAAGTCCCCTTTGACGGCTATTTCCGCTATATGAACAGCGCGGAGCGCAAAGGCTATTCGGGAACGATGATCCTGACCAAGAAAGAACCCCTCAGCGTTTCCTACGGGATCCCCGGGGAACATCCCGAGGAGGGAAGAGTGATCACCCTGGAATATCCGGACTATTACTTCGTGGACTGCTATGTCCCGAATTCCAAAGACGGCCTGCTGCGTCTGGATTACCGTATGTATTTCGAGGACTGCATGCGCGCCTATCTGCAGGATCTTGATAAGAAAAAACCGGTCATCTATACCGGTGACCTGAACGTTGCCCACGAGGAGATCGACCTGAAGAATCCGGACACGAACCATTTCAATGCCGGCTTCAGCGATGAGGAACGGGGCAAGATGACAGAACTTCTGAATGCTGGATTTGTCGACACCTTCCGGGCACTGCATCCGGAAGAAGTGAAATACAGCTGGTGGTCCTACCGCATGCGTGCCAGAGAACGGGGCATCGGCTGGCGTATCGACTATTTTATCGTTTCCCAGAGATTATTCCCGAAAGTGATCGATTCCAGGATCCTGGACGATGTCTACGGATCGGATCACTGCCCTGTACAGTTATTATTGGAGGATTAGATAATGACGCTTACAAAAGAAGCATTCGTAGAACGTGAAACAGAAAACATGAAACGTGACCTGGGACTGCTCGTCAGTTTCCCGTCCGTTTACAGTGATGATGCCAAACCGTTTGGTCTGCAGAACCAGAAAGTCCTGGCGGCTGCCCTGGATCTGATGGATAAAGCCGGTTTCCGCACGAAGAACCTCGACAATTACTGCGGTTACGGCGAGATCGGTGAAGGTGAGAAACTGATCGGTATCCTCGCCCATCTCGATGTCGTTCCGACCGGAGACGGCTGGGACAGCGATCCTTTTACGATGATCGAAAAAGACGGCTTCCTTTACGGACGCGGTGTCTCAGATGATAAGGGCGGCGTTGTCGCTTCCTTATACGCGATGAAATATCTTCTGGAAACGGGCTATCCGCTGAAGAAGAGGATCCGCCTGATCACCGGCTGCAACGAGGAATCGGGATCGAAGTGTATCGAACACTATGTTGAAGTCGAGGGTCATATCGACGCCGGCTTTACACCGGATGCTGAATTCCCGGGGATCTTCGCCGAGAAGGGCATGACCGGCGGTTCCGTCGTTAACCGCTGCTCAAAGATCATGGATATCCGCGGCGGTGAGGCGTTCAACATCGTCGCCAAACGCTGTGAAGCGCTGCTCCCGAAAGACAGCTTTGATGTGAATGCGCTAACTTCCTGGCTTGGGGAACAGGGTATCCGCTGCTCGGTAAGCGAAGAAGAAGAGGGGATCCGCGTCGTGACAGAGGGTAAAGCTGCCCATGCTTCCCTGCCGGATACTGGTGTCAACGCGATCAACTACATGCTGGAAGGACTTTACCAGGCCGGTTTCCAGGACGAACTGACAGATTTCTTCCACCGTTACATCGGTCTCTGTGTCCATGGCGAAAAGCTCGGCATCGACAAGCTGAAGGATGAATATACAGACTATACATTCAATATCGGCATGATCTTCAAGAAGGGGGACGAGATCACCTTTACCGTTGACGCCCGTTTCCCGGTCACCAGAAAGAGTTCGGAGATCCTGCCGCTGCAGCTGCAGATGAAGAGCGAACATACAGAATTCGTTTCTCACGGTGTCGTGGAGCCGTTATTCTTTGACCGTTCCCATCCGATGATCCAGGCATATATGAAGGCCTATCAGGATGTGACAGGCGATTATGAATCGCAGATGGAAGCGATCGGCGGCGGCACCTATGCCAAGGAGATCCACAACTGTGTTGCCTTTGGCTGCGCGTTCCGCGACGAGCCGGGCAATATCCATGCGCCGAACGAATATCTGCGCATCGAAAGTTTCCAGAAACAGGTACTGCTTTATATCGAAGCTTTAAAGAATCTGAACGAAACGGAGCTCTAATATGAAAAAGATGGCCTTCATTTACGATTTTGACCACACGTTGTCGCCGAAGGATATGCCGGAATTCCATCTTCTGGAACGTCTGGGCTACCAGGATCCGAAGCAGTTCTGGCAGAAATGCAGTGAGTATTCCGATGCTTACAACATGGACGGGATCCTGAGCTATATGTATCTTCTCGCCAAGGAAGATCCGGATATGACACAGGATCAGCTGGTAGAGGAAGGAAAATACCTGGAATACTATCCGGGTGTCGTAAACTGGTTCAGGCGCATGAATGAGTATGCGCGTGAAAGAGGGATCGAGCTGGAACACTACATCATTTCCAGCGGTCTGAAGGACATCATCACGGGTTCCTCGATCGCCCATGAATTCAAAAAGATCTACGCCTGCTCCTATTATTATGACGAAGACGGAAAGGCCAAATGGCCTGCCCGTGTCGTCAATTACACTACGAAGACCCAGTATCTGTTCCGTATCAACAAAGGTGTCCTGGATGAGCGGAACGACGCGGATCTGAACAACTCCACACCGGATGACAGCAAGTATATCCCGCTGAGCCGGATGGTCTATTTCGGAGACGGATTCACCGACGTCCCGAGCATGAAGGTCGTTTCCCAGTCCGGCGGTACGACGATCGCAGTCTTCGCGGATCTCGATAACGATCCGGCGAAGCAGCTTCATAAAGACAAGCGCGCAAGCTTTGTTGCCAAGGCGGATTACCGCTCCGGCAGCCGGATCGACAGTATCTGCAAAAAGCTGATCGACGTGAAAGCCGCGGAGATCAAACTGCACAAATACAGATAGGCCGTAATCGGCCTTTTTCTATGGAAGTATGCTAAAATATATAAGTGCATTTTGCACATGTTTTTCTACGAAAACAGTACAATATAGGAAGTAATGACAGGAGGTCTTTTTATGATAAATGTATATGTGATTTCCGGTTTCCTGGGCGCTGGTAAAACCACGCTGATCCAGGAGATCTTAAAAAGCGGGATCCTGAAAAAACCGATGCTGATCGAAAACGAATTCGGTGAAGTCGGTGTCGATTCCGCATTCTTTGACGGCAATCTCCAGGTTCGTGAGATCAATAACGGCTGTATCTGCTGCAGCCTGAAGGGCGATTTCCGCGATGCTCTGGACGAGATCAAAAAGTATGATGTCAGTGATCTGATCATCGAACCGTCTGGTGTCGGCAAACTTTCCGATATCCTGCCGAGCATCCTGAGCGAACCGGATATGAGGCTTGTTTCGCATGCCTGTGTCGTCGATGTCAAGACAGCGGTCAAATACCACAAGAACTTCAAGGAATACTTTGATGATCAGGTCGTCATGGCCAACGCGATCGTTCTTTCCCATCTGGACACAGCTGATGAGGAAACAGCGAATGCAGCCCTGCAGATCGTTCAGATGCTGAACGATGAAGTAGAAGTCAACACCAAGCCGATCAGCGAATACAGCGGTCTGGAACTGATGGATTTCCTGATCAAGAACGTTTCTCCGTGCTGCGAATGCGAGGAACTGGATGAACACGGTCACTGCCCGCATGATCACGATCATGAGGAAGAACATGACCACGAGCACGAGCATCATCACCACGATCACGAACATGATCATGAACACGAACATGATCATGAACACCATCATCACCACCATCATCACCACCACGGCGACGATGACGAAGATGAACCGTTTGATTCCTGCGCGTTCCGCACAAGCAGGATCTACACCAGAGAAGAACTCGAGAAGGCGCTCGATCAGCTCGATGACAGCATCCTGCGTGCCAAAGGCTATGTTCTTTCCGCGGAAGGCACTCTCTATTTCAACTGCGTTCTTCATGAAAAGAATATCTTCGTCGGCAATCCTCAGGAAGAGGGCCTGATCGTCGTGATCGGTACGGAACTTGATGAAGAACACTGGGAAAAGGTATTTCTTGTAAATGAATAAGCCGGTATATGTATTCAGCGGTTTTCTCGATGCCGGAAAAACAACGGTGATCAAGGAGACCCTCAGTGATCCGAATTTCACCCAGGGCGAAAGAACGCTGATCATCGCGTTTGAAGAGGGTGATGTCGAATATGACAAAGCCTTCCTGAAAGACAACAAATGTGAAGTCGTCTTCCTTGACCGGATCGAAGAGCTGACCAGAGACAAGATGGCCGATCTCGAGCTTGCGCACGAATTCGACCGCGTCTTCATCGAGCTCAACGGCATGCAGAAGGATGAAGATCTGTTCCGTCAGGGCTTCCTGCCGAGCTGGGAATTCGTTGAAGAGCTGACGATCGTTGACGCCACACAGTTCATGAACCAGGTCAGCAATATGAAGACCTTCTTCTTTGATCATGTCCGCTATGCCGATGTCTGTATCTTCAACCGTGCCGACAACGTTGACAAGCAGTTCATCCGCAACAATCTGAAGGCGGTCAATCCGCGTATCCAGATCATTCTTGAGGACTCCCAGGGCAACACGAGCACACCGGCTGACGAGATCGAATTCGATGTTGATGCCAATCCGCTCGTGATCAGCGACGTAGATTACGGACTCTGGTATCTTGACGCGCTTGATAACCCGACAAAATATGATGGCAAACGCATCTGCCTTCATATCGCGTATACAGAAGACATCCCGATGACTGACGAAGCCGTCGTCATGGGTCGTCAGGCGATGGTCTGCTGCGCGAACGATGTACAGAACTTCGGTATCACCGTCGTAGGCGTTTATAAGAACGAACTGAAGAAAAACAACTTCTACAACGTCACCGGTACGATCCGCTGCATCGACGATACAGAAGGCTATAAGACCTGTTTGCTGTATGCTGAAAAGATCGATGAGGCGGATAAACCGTCCAGCGATTATGTAACATTCAATTAAGGAACTTTCTATGCTGATTAAAATCTTGATTTCGATCCTCTTCGGTATCGTGGAAGGGATCACGGAGTGGCTTCCGATCTCCTCGACCGGTCATATGATCCTGCTGAACTCGCTGATCCGTTTTGATGTATCTCCGGAGTTCTACAGCCTCTATGAGGTCGTGATCCAGCTCGGTGCCATCCTGGCGATCATTCTGATCTTCTTTAAAAAGCTCTGGCCGCTCAGGACGGCGAAGAGCGGACCCCGTGAAGGAAAACTCGTTCTCGATCAGAATACGCTCCTGCTGTGGGCGAAGATCATTCTCTCGACGATCCCGGCGGTCTTTATCCTGCCGTTCGACGATTTCTTTGAGGAACACTTCTATAAGCCGATCCCGGTCGCTCTTGCGCTGATTGTATTCGGTATCGGTTTTATCCTTATCGAGAACCACAATAAGAACAAGCGTCCGACGACCAGAACACTGTCCTCGCTGAGCTTCAAAAGCGCCTTTATCATTGGCTGTTTCCAGGTACTGGCAGCTGTCTTCCCGGGCACTTCCCGTTCCGGCGCGACGATCCTCGGTGCGCTTCTGATCGGCGTCGCCCGTCCGATCGCGGCGGAGTATACCTTCTATCTGGCGGTTCCGGCAATGGCCGGCGCCAGTTTGCTGAAGCTTCTGAAATACAGCGGTACGCTCGTATTTGAGGAGATCATCCTGCTGGTCATCGGCATGATCACAGCATTCGCTGTTTCTCTGTTCGTTGTCCGCTACTTAATGAACTACATCCGTAAACACGACTTTAAGGTATTTGGTTATTACCGTATCCTTTTAGGCATACTGGTCATTCTCTATTTCGGAGTGATCCTGAAATGACAGCTGGGGATAAGCTCAGCATACTGGCGGTTTTTACGGAAGGACTGCTGTCTTTCCTTTCGCCGTGTGTGCTTCCGCTTATCCCTTTATATATTTCCTATCTGACCGCCGATGCGCGGACAGTCAATGAAGAAGGGGAGACAGAGTATAAGCGCGGCCGGGTCCTGCTGCTAACGCTGTGCTTTGTGCTGGGGATCTCCCTGACTTTTGTCATACTCGGTTTTTCCGCCACCAGGATCGGTTCGCTTCTTTCGGAATACAGCGAGATCCTCGGGCTTTTCGGAGGTCTGATCCTGATCTTCTTCGCTTTTGTGCAGCTTGAGATCATCCGGGTCCCGTTCTTCGAGAAGACCGGCAGACTGCCGTTCGATCCGGGGAAGGGGATGTCACTGTTCAAGGCATTCCTGATGGGCTTTGTCTTCTCTTTTGCCTGGACACCCTGTGTCGGTCCACTGCTCGGCAATGTCCTGCTTTTGATGACTGCGGATCCGGCGAATGGTTACCGTTATCTGCTTTTCTACGCGCTGGGTTTCCTGCTTCCGTTCCTTTTCCTGGGTCTGTTTACCCAGCTTGGTCTGAAACTGATCAAGGAACATAAGGGCATCATGAAGTACACGCTGAAGATCGCGGCAGTGATCCTGCTCGGCTTCGGTATCTGGATGACCTGGCAGAATACGGAAAAGATCGTCTCTATGAAGCGGGAGCTCGACAATGCTTCCCAGCAGACCGCTACAGCCTTTAATTTCAGCCAAGCCGAATTAAAAGACCACCTCGGCAATACGCACAAACTGGCGGATTACAAAGGTGATCTCGTATTCTTGAATTTCAGCACAACGTGGTGCACTTACTGCCGTCAGGAGATCCCGTACTATCAGGAATTCCTGAAGAAACACGATCTTACCGGTTTCTATATCATGAACAATACGGCGAACGGCATGCCTGAATCCGCGATCGCGGAATATGCCGAGGAGAACGGGGTGGAAGTCCCGATCCTGATCGACAGCGATGACAATTTCTTCCGCTATTTCCGGATCGGTTCCTATCCGACACTGTTCGTGATCGATGAAAACGGAGACGTGCTGGGGTATATCACCGGCATGCTGGATGAACAGGGATTTGAGGACCTGTTAGCGAATATTCAGGCTCAGTGATCATCGTTCTTGAAGATCGAAGGAATGCTCGAACCGGCAGCCTGGAACAGCTTGCCGAAGGACTTGGCGATCGCCTTGCGGGTGTCGTTATCCATCGATCTGAGAACTTTTGTAACAGAAACGAAATTCTTAAGCAATCCGGGGACGAGTTCTCCGGATTTTTCTGCCTGGCTGGCATTCATGATCGCGTCGATGCCTTCAACGAATTCCTTTCGTTCTTCGACCGGGACTTCGCTGAGCCATTTGTCCAGCGTTGTCTTGATGTACTGGGAAGGACCGTCCAGTTCGTTCAGATAGATGAAATCATCCTTCGCGACTTTCCAGCGGAAGGGCTCATGCTGGCTGATACCGACACCGAAGGAATCGATGACATAGGTCATACCGCCGACAGGCTCCATCAGCATGCCCACGATCGAGGTCTTGGGCAGATAGGTGAGAAGCTTGGGAGCAACATGGTCAAAGGCGTCCTTTTCGATGACGGAAGAGTCGAAACCGGGGCCGTCGTTGTTGTAGATCTTCTCGATCTTATTGAAGACATCCGGATCACAGTTGGCGGAGGCATAGACTGCCAGATTACCGCCCTTACTGTGGCCTCCGACATAGATCCTGCCGTTGAAATTGCGGCCGATCACATTGAGATAAGAGAGTGCCAGCTGCTGTGCGGGAACGACTTCAAAAGCGAGGTTCAGATCTTCCTGCAATGCTGTTAAAGTCGGATCGGTTCCGCGGTAGGCGATATAACCGAGATCCGGGCGGATCAGGAACAATTCGGCGGAAAACTGGATCTCTGCTTCCTTATCGAGGAAGTCGACATGACGGGTAACGGTAACATCTCCGAAGCGGCGTGACTGTCCGGCAACGGAAAGCATATCGACATCGTGCTGATGACGGATCTTGTATTCCTCAGGCTGCTTCTCGAATTTCTCTGCCAGTTCGCGGATCGTGATCCCGTTTTCGGTTCCGGAGAGTTCATCGATATCCAGGAAGTAAATATAGGACAGCGCGGAAAAGACCAGGTTATCGACACAGTTTAAAGGAGCTTCGTCGAAAGAGCGGTCACCGCGCCAAAAGATATAATCATAGATCGTATACTCGTATTTTCTAGGCATAACTATATTTTAGTCTAATATGAATGGAATGCAACGAAGTATTTAGAGAAGTAAAAAGGATGACCTTGCGATCATCCTTTTTATGTTCAAGCTTTCGCTTAATTATTTAATGATGCTGTTAACGTTTCCGGAGCCAACTGTACGGCCACCTTCACGAATGGAGAACTTAGTACCGTTTTCGAGAGCGATCGGGGCGATAAGTTCAACAGTCATTTCGACATGGTCGCCCGGCATAACCATCTGTGTTCCTTCCGGTAAGCTGATAACGCCTGTAACGTCAGTTGTACGGAAGTAGAACTGCGGACGGTAGTTAGCAACGAACGGAGTATGACGGCCGCCTTCTTCTTTTGTCAGGACGTAGACCTGAGCAGTGAACTGAGTGTGCGGAGTAACGGAACCCGGCTTAGCCAGAACCTGTCCTCTTTCGACCTGGTCACGGTTGATACCACGGAGCAGAGCACCGATGTTATCACCAGCCTGAGCAACGTCGAGCTGTTTGTGGAACATTTCAAGACCTGTTAAGACAGTCTTCTGTGTCGGACGGATACCAACGATTTCAACCTGGTCGTTCAGGTGAGCTTCGCCTCTCTCAACACGGCCGGTAGCAACTGTACCACGACCGGAGATTGTGAAGACGTCTTCGACAGCCATCAGGAACGGCTTATCTGTTTCACGAACCGGATCAGGGATGTAGTTGTCAACTGCATCCATCAGTTCATCAATAGCGTCTAACCATTTCTGATCGCAGCCGTCTTCAAGAGCCTTCAGAGCGGAACCACGGATGACCGGGCAGTTATCGCCATCGAAATCATATTCGTTCAGAAGTTCGCGTACTTCCATTTCGACTAAGTCGATGAGTTCATCATCATCAACCATATCGCACTTGTTTAAGAATACAACGATGTACGGAACACCAACCTGACGAGCGAGCAGGATGTGCTCACGAGTCTGCGGCATCGGTCCATCAGTAGCAGCAACAACCAGGATAGCACCATCCATCTGAGCTGCACCAGTGATCATGTTCTTGAC
>JAFRLM010000008.1 GCA_017431225.1 Erysipelotrichaceae bacterium
AGAAATCAGCTATTTATCGGCAAATTTCGCACTTAATCGTCAAAATTCGGCAACTAAAATGGTGATCCCCTAGGGATTCGAACCCTAGACCCTCTGATTAAGAGTCAGATGCTCTACCAGCTGAGCTAGGGGATCAGTATAAGTGGTGACCCGTACGGGATTCGAACCCATGAATGCCGCCGTGAAAGGGCGGTGTGTTAATCCACTTCACCAACGGGCCATCGTGGCGCCTGAAACAGGACTCGAACCTGTGACCATTCGGTTAACAGCCGAGCGCTCTACCGACTGAGCTATTCAGGCACTGCTCAATTACTATAGCATGTCGATTTCAGAAAAACAAGAAGAAAATGATAAATAATTTAAAATAGTTTTCAGAGAAAAAATCCGGCGGAACTGAGATGCTCCGCCGGAATGCTTGTGTTTATTTCAATGTTGCATACAGGACAGCTTTGATCGTATGCATACGGTTTTCCGCTTCCTGGAAGGCTCTGCCCTGCGGGCCGTAGATCACATCGTCTGTGACTTCCATGGCTTCGAGTCCGAATTTCTGGTAGATCTCCTCGCCGACGGTCGTCTGACGGTCGTGGAAGGAGGGTAGGCAGTGCATGAAGATCGCTTCTTTCTTGGCGTAGGACATGACCTTCTGGTTGACCTGGTAGGGATGGAGCAGTTCGATACGCTTTGCCCAGAGCTCATCCGGCTCACCCATGGAGACCCAGATATCGGTATAGAGGACATCTGCGCCGGTCGCGGCTTTTTTCACATCGCTTTCCAGTTCAATGACAGCGCCGGTCTCTTCCGCGATCTTGCGGCATTTTTCGACCAGTTCCTTGGCCGGCATGAGTTCTTTCGGCGCGCAGGCGACATAGTGCATGCCGAGTTTGGCGCTGACGACCATCAGGGAATTGGCGACGTTGTTGCGCGCATCGCCGAAGAAGACGAGCTTGCGTCCGCGAACGTTTCCGAATTCTTCCTTGATCGTCAGGACATCCGCCAGCATCTGAGTCGGATGGAAATCGTCGGTCAGGCCGTTATAGACCGGAACACCGGAGTATTTCGCCAGATCCTCAACGACGCTCTGTTTAAAACCACGGTATTCAATGCCGTCATAGAGTTTGCCTAAGACCATCGCGGTATCGCGCAGGGATTCCTTTTTGCCCATCTGGGAGGAACCCGGATCAAGATAGGTTACGCCCATACCGAGATCGTAGCCGGCGACCTCAAAGGAACAGCGTGTTCTGGTGGAAGTCTTTTCGAACAGAAGGACGATGTTCTTTCCTTCGAGATAACGATGCGGTGTGCCGGTGTATTTCAGTTTTTTCAGATCTGCAGAAAGATCGAGCAGATAGTTGATCTCATCGGTCGTGTAATCAAGTAATGTCAGGAAACTTCTTCCCCGGATATTTAAACCCATTTTCTTATTTCTCCTTTATGGTTTTTCTATCAGTCAAATAGATCAGAGATCTCTTTGTAAAGGCATGGACATGCAGCGCGGGCCGCCGCGGCCGCGCGACAGTTCAGAGGATTCGATCTCGAGAACTTCAAGACCGGCTTTGCGGAGCGCCCGGTTGGTGACTTCGTTGCGGTTATAGACGATGATCTTGCCTGGTGCGATGCACAGGGTATTGCTGCCGTCGTTCCATTGTTCCCGTTCGGCAGCGACACGGTCGCCGTTGCCGCACTGGATCAGTTCCACCTGGCTCAGGCCCAGCTCTTTGGCAAGGATCCTGTCCAGACTGTCGTCGATACGGGAGATTTTTAAGTTTTCCTCTGCGCCGGGTTCGATCAGATAGACCTCAAGCGTGCCGAGGATGCCCGGATGGACAGTGAACTTATCGTAGTCGATCTGGGTAAAGACGGTATCGAGATGCATGAAGGCACGGGTGGCAGGGATGTGGAAGGCAAGGATCCGGTCGATACCGGTCTCATTGCGGAAGAACACATTGTCCGCCAGCTCCTCGATCGCGTCCGCTTCCGTACGCTGGGAGATACCGATCGTCAGGGTATGGCCGTTGAGATTCGAGATATCGCCGCCTTCGATGTGGAAGTTGCTGGTGCGGTCATAATAAAGCGGGACTTTGTCTTTATATTCCGGATGATGGCGGAAGATGAAGGATCCGTAGATCGTTTCTCTCCGGCGTGTCAGGGAATACATGCGGTTCAGGGAGACCCCGTTGCCGATGCAGGCAAAACTGTCCCGGGTAAAATAAAGGTTCGGAAGCGGCTGGATCACGAGATCGCTTTCGTTCGCGATCCTTTCGACCAGTGAGAAATCCGCATTGACCTGCAGTTCGCTGACATTCAGTCCTGACATGGTCTTGAGCACGAGCTTGCGGTTGTCGCTGATGCGGTCATAAATGGAATAAAGAAGATCCTGATAACGTTTTGTATGGATCCCGGCTTCCACGATGAACTGTTTCAGGAACGGCTCACGCAGAGACGGATCGTTGTTCAGGACTTCTGTCATCAGATCTTCCAGATAGATGACTTCAACGCCCTGGCTTTTGAGCACGGCAGCAAAGTTGTCGTGTTCTTTCTGGGCTCCCTTGAGATAAGGAATATCATCGAACAGAAGATCGTTCAGATTTGAGGGGGTAAGATAAAGGAGTTCGTCCCCGGGACGGTGCAGAAGCACCTTTTTCAGGGGAGCGATCTCGTTAAACACTTGAATTGGTCTCATGCTTAAATTGTATCTTTTTTAACATCGGAAAGGAAGAATATAATAGAAATAGAAAGCGAGGCGTTTCATGAAGACAGGACCGGTCGAAAAGATCTACGAAGCCTATACCGCGATCGCGGATAAGCGCATCGGGTTTGCGGCAGACGGGAACAAAGCGCATATCCGCTCCTCCGACAACAGCAAGACCTATACGATCGCCTGGGAAGGAAATGTCTATTCCTCAAATGACAGCGCGACATACTGGCAGGGATACTGCGGTTACCCTGTGATCGCGGTGCTGATGGAACAGGGACTCCTGCCCCTGAACAGAGATACAGCCGCTCTGTTTGCAGGTGTCAACTGGCACGAACTGAACAATAAGCACAAAAGGAATTACGCAGCCGCACTGGAGGAGGTCATCCGGGAGAGAGGGATCTCTCTGGAAACACTGCAACAGGAAACAGAAGAAGTCTACGCGAAAATGAAAGAGCTCGACGTTGTACTCAAAAGAGGAAAACGGTGAGTGGACAAGGAGAGATCATGAAAGAATTCAAAAGACATTTAGTAAAAGCACTGACGGTTTTACTGGTCGCCGCTGCCTTAACGGGATGTATGAAAGTCCGTATAACCTATGATGTTGAAAAGAGCGGTAAAACAACTGCCGGCATGACGTTCCTGATGTCCAAAGGCATGATGGATATGATGCAGGTGAAGCCGGACGAACTTGTCAAACAGGTCGAAGACTCCTACAAGGATGACGAAACTTTTAAGGGCAAGGTGACTGCTGCAAAGGAAAAGGTCGGCGATGAGGAATACTACGGTTATACCGTGACCGGTCTTGACAGTGAACTTCAGGCGAAAGTCGAGGACGGGCTGATCGTATTGGAGATTCCGGTTGCGGATCTGATCGCGGCGACCGTGGAGTCTTTCTCCGATTTTGACCAGTCCCTGGAGAATATTTCACTCAGCGACTTCGAAATGGAGATCGTTGTCAATATGCCGAATAAGGCGACCTGCAACTACGGCGTTGTCGACGGGAAAAAGGTCACGATCAATGTCGCGGATATTCCGCAGGGCACAAAAACAGTTGTTGTTTCCTGTCCGAAAGGCAGCATCCTGCCGTGGCTGATCGTCGGCATTCTCGCGCTCGTCGTTCTGGCTGCCTGGTATCTAATGAAGAATAAGAAATCGGGGACAGCTAACGAAACGTTAGCTGTAAAGGAAGTACCTGTCGAGGAAGTACCTGTCGAAGAGATGCCTGTTGAAGAAACTCCGGCCGAAGAGGTCGTTGAAGAGACTCCGGTTGAAGAAATCGTTAAAGAAACGACCGAAGAAGTAACAGGACCGATTGCTGACGCAGCAGAAGAAACAGCGGAAACCGTTCAGGATACCGCGGACGAAAACATCCCCGAAGAAACCGACAAGGAAAAGAAATAGAATCCGGAAGTTTTTATGAAAGTCTTGTTTATCGGAAACTCGCATACTTTCGTACACTATGTGCCGATGCGGGTCAAGTGGTTTTTTGAGAAACAGGGAAAAGAGATCGATATCGCGATGCTGACATATCCGGGAGTTGGTCTGGATTTCCATATCAAGCAGTCGCAGACATATCTCAATCTTCTCTACGGAAACTACGATGCCGTTGTTCTTCAGCACAATGCTCATCCTTTCCCCGGGAAGGAATCGGTCATCAGCGGCGGAAAAGCGATCGCCGGGATCTGTCCCGAACAAACCAGGATCTATCTGTATATGACCTGGAGCGAGAAGAACAATCCGGAAGGGCAGAAGGTGATGAGCGAGGCTTACAGAGAACTCGCCGAAGAGATCAACGCAACCGTATGCCCTGTCGGGGAATGGTGGTGGAAGATTGCTGAAGCGTATGGTGAGGAACTGTACTTTGCCGATGGAGAGCACTCTTCCGTACTCGGAGCTTCTCTGGCAGCAGTTGTGATCGGAAGGACGCTGCTGGGTATGGTCATCGAAAAGGATGAGCTCTATCAGGAAGCAAAAGAGATCGCCGCGAAAAAGCAGGATCCCAGGATGATCGATCTCATAATGAAAGACGGCGAACTGGACATGGCGTAGATCAGGTCGCGTCTTCAAAAATCAGCATATAAATTCGATAGCTTAAGTCAAGTGGAAATCCTCAAAGAAAGAGGTTTTCCACTTTTCGCGGAAAGCCTATGACGAAAACAGGAGAACCTCTCCCAATTTGTTTTCATATGATTTATAATTCGCTTAGGAACGGTATAGTTCACCGCTCTTAGACAGCGCATAGATTATTGTCAGTAACTTATGCGCCGCAGCGATATTGGCAGCTTTGGATTTCAGGGGTGAAATGGACTGCTGCCTTTTCTTTTGGTTGAACAGATATAACGGATCTTTCTTCTTCAGGCGG
>JAFRLM010000009.1 GCA_017431225.1 Erysipelotrichaceae bacterium
ATGTGGGATATGCGAACGGGATACTGACGCTTCCATCCTACATGGGATTTCTTCTTTGCCGCGATACCGCTCATTGATACCATTTTGATACCATGCGGATCGTAAACGTGGTGGATGTGAGTTGAAACCGTAGATAAAAACGCATGAAATATACCAGAACGTAAATTAATTACTGTACGTGTAAGATTGTATTATTGAGTGGGAATAGCAGATATCCCGATGTAACCCTATTTATCATGAATTATGTAAACGGATTTATTCTGGGCTATACATCACAAAATCAAATATCGAATACAGACCTTGCATGAGTAATGTGAGGTCTTCTCTTATGGTAATGTGAACTACCGTGTGGGCCATTGCCATTTCACGAGAAAACCAAAGAAAGGAGCTGTTACGGCAATGAATGGTGATCATTCATTTCGTAACAGCTCCTATGTATTTTCGGGTTGTTTACCGGATCGTTTTCTGATCAATGTCTGCCCGGGAAACCCATTCCTCCCTGTCCCTGCGGGCCATTGCCGGGAGCGAAAGAGGCATCTCCCTGCGGCATGGAGCCGGGCGTCATGCCTGTGTTACCAGACATTTCTCCCGGCATTGTGCCCATGTGTCCCATACCACCCATCATCTGATTGGTGAGGGAAGTGATCTGTGTTCCGTTGACAGTTACCGTACCGCCATTGAGTTCGCCGGTGCCGTCGAAGTCAAAACCGGATTGCGCCGTGATATTGATCGTGCCGCCGTTGATGACGATGTTGCCGTTGGAGTCGATCGCGTCGGTATCGCCCTGGCCCATATTGATGGTCAGGCTGCCGTCATTGATCTCGATCAGCGGTGTTACGCCGTCGACTTTTGCGCCGGCATTGATCGCGTCATCACTGGCGTTGATATTGAAGTCGCCGCCGTTGACGGTGACAACTGTAGCTTCAAGGCCCTCGTGGGCATCGATGCTGAAGGTGCCGCCGTTGATCGTCAGCATGTAGTCAGCGTGGATCGCGTCATCATCGGATGCGATCGTGTAATTGCCGTCTTCGATGGTGATGCTGCCGTTGGTATGGATACCGTCATCTGCGGAGTCGATCGTATAAGTCCCGCCCTTCAGGGTGATCTCGCCGTCGGATTTGACCGCCTTACCGGTGGTGGTCAGTTCAAATTCGCCGTCTTCGATGGTCAGATAGTTGAAGGCATAGATGCCGTCGCTGGCGGAATTGATCTTAAAGTTACCGTTGTGGATCAGGACATAGCCTCTGTCGGCATCTTCCTCGTTATCGGAAGCGATCGCGTCGGTACCGGAATAGAGAATGTAGCTGCCGTCGTAGATCTCGACGCAGTCTTTACCGTCGATCGCGTGGTTGGTCGCGGTGATCTCGTAGGTACCACCTTTGAGGATCAGGTCATCCTTGGAGACGATGCCGTGCTTGTAGTTGGCATTGAGGACCAGCGTGCCGCTGCCTTCAAAAGTCAGGTCAGCCTTGGAGTAGATCAGAGCATCGACATCGTTTGTATCGATCAGGGTGTAGGCGTCGCCGCTGTCGGAAAGCGTGTTGACACTGCCGTCCGCCAGGGTGATGACGACTTCCTCAGCTTCGACGATATAGATCGCGGCGAAGTCGCCGGAGTCGATCGTGACATTATCGAGAACGAGATTCACGGTCTTCTTTTCCGAGACATCGACGATGACTGAACCCTTGAGTTCACCGCTCAGGGTATAAGTCCCGGCATTGGTGATGTACATGTCCTCATCACCGAGTTCGATATCGGTGCTGCTGTCGATCACCTGTGAACTGTCTGTGGTCGTCGAAGGCGTGGATGCAGAAGAGTTATCATCGATCGCGGTGCTGCAGCCGGAAAGACCGGCGATGAGCAGGAGCGATAAGGTAAGGGCTAAGAGTTTCTTCATATTACAATGCCTCCTTTGCTTTGGCGTATTTGCCCAGGGCAACTTCGAGGTTGCCGTTTCTGGTGCGGAGTTCATCCAGGAATGCTTTCGGATTTGCCGGGTCCTTTAAGGTAACGGCGTATTCGCATTTATAGAGACTGCCGAGATTGGATGTCTTGATCGAGATCATTTCGTTTCTGGAAGTGTATTTTTCGAATACATCCGCGAATTCCTCACTGTAGTTCAGGTCTTCCGGAACAGTCACCCGCAGGATGCGCTCGCTCTGATCTTCGCCGAAGTTGACGGCAGTCAGAACGAAGCTGACGAGCAGGACCAGGAAGAGGAAGACCGCGGCGATCACGATGTAGCCCATGCCGCAGCATAAGCCGACAGCGACACAGAGGAATACGCAGATCAGGTCTTTCGCGTTTGCCTGCGCGCTGCGGAACTTCATTAAGGAGAAGGATCCGGCAACGCCGAGGCCGGCGCCGATATTTCCGTTCACCAGCATGATGACCATCGTTACCGCGGCCGGCATGATCACGAGCGCGGTGGCGAAGGATTTGGAATGCTGGTTTTTATACATATAGAAGAAGGAGATGATCAGACCCATCGCCATGGAGGCAACGAGCGCGATCAGGAATTCCGAAACGGTCGTGGATGTTGAGAAGATGCTTCCGAATAAGTTCATATTGCTGCTCCTTTCATGCCGAGCTCCTTCAGATAGGCGGTGCCGTATTTGGAGAAGGGCCGGCGGTAGATCTTTTCACCGGCCAGGATCTTCGTATAGCGCAGGGGCAGGTTTTCCGGAACTTTGACTTCCAGGATCACGGTGCCTTCCGGCAGAAGCTCCTTTCCTTCATTGAATTCGAGGATGTTGAGATCCTCGTCGGAATAGGTGACGTTAAAGTCGAAGGTGATGCGGATATCGGGATCTTCCTTATCCACATAGGAATGACGGGTCGTCTTGATCCGCATCCGCGGATGCAGATCCGGATAGACTCTGGCGAACTGGCGGATCTCCTTACCGATCTGTTCGCAGCTGTAGGAACAGTCGCTGAGTCCTTTCTCGTTCAGTTCGTTCCAGTCCGCCAGGGCGCGGCGCTTGTAGCCGATGCCTTCGAACTTCTTTTTCAGTTCGATATAGACCAGAGGGTCTTTCTCGGTCCCGAGATATTTGCGGACCCTCAGTTTTTCCTTATAAAGAGGTCGCTCGATGGACCGGCGGATCAGCGCGTCTGTCTGTGTGTCGTAGTAGACGGACTGGATCACGGATTCAAAGTATTCAGCTCTCTTGAGGAAAGGGGATGCCTGTTCGAGAAAATGCTGATACTGAACCGGATCCAGCAGAAATTTCTTTTCACGTCTTCTGAATGTGCCCATAACATGTACCTCCTTTGTGACTACATCTTAAAAAGACTGTGTGAACTCAAACTGAACTCAAACTGAAGAAAAACGGAAATATCTTTGGGGAAATATGGGAAGAAGCAGCTGCTGTATTGTGAGAGAAGGAGCGGGAATGCTATAATCATCCCAATATGAAAAAACGTGAAGTCGACCTTCTTAACGGTCCGATCCTCAGTTCTCTGGCGAGATTAGCCGGTCCGATCATGGCGACCGGCATTATGAATATGGCCTACAACCTGACCGATATGATCTGGCTGGGCAGACTTTCCGCCAATTCCGTTTCGGCAGCCGGCCTGGCCGGCATGTTCCTGTGGCTGTCTTCGGGATTCGCGCTGGTCAATCAGATCGGCACCCAGATCAAGGTCGGACAGCTGCTTGGCGCCGGAAAAGATAAGGAAGCGCGGGACTACGCTTCCGCCGGTTACCGGATCACGCTGCTCGAAGGTCTGCTGTTCTCGCTGGTCGGCGTCCTTTTCACGAGACAGCTGATCGGCTTCTTCCGTCTGCAGACCGCTACCATGGTCGCGGACGCGCAGAGCTATCTTTTCATCACCAGCATGTTCGGCATCTTCCAGTTCTGGAATATGATGTCTTCCGGTATCAATACCGCCCGCGGCGACTCCAAAACACCGTTCCGTATCAATGTCTGCGCATTGATCACCAATATCATCCTTGACCCGCTGCTGATCTTCGGTTTCGGACCGGTAAAAGGCATGGGTGTCTTCGGCGCGGCGCTGGGCACGATCATCGCCCAGGGCCTGGCTTCCGCTCTGCACGCGCGGAATTTCTTCCGTGTTCCCTTCTTTCATGACATCCGCCTGCTGGACCGTCATCCCTTGAGGATGTACGGAACGATCACCCGTATCGGTCTGCCGACCGGTATGGAATC
This sequence comes from Erysipelotrichaceae bacterium, assembly GCA_017431225.1. GTDB lineage: Bacteria > Bacillota_I > Bacilli_A > Erysipelotrichales > Erysipelotrichaceae > RGIG5669. Next base: position 4,173 of record JAFRLM010000009.1, read on the forward strand.
GGTGATCTTCTCTGTGATCTCCATGTTTCTGTCCCGTCAGGTATCGGCTTTTGGAGACGCGGCGATCGCCGCCCAGAAGATCGGTGTTCAGATCGAATCCGTTTCCTGGATGATGGCGGAAGGCTTCTCCAGTGCCGGCAATGCCTTTACGGCCCAGAACTACGGGGCCAGACAATATGACAGAGTGCGTAAGGGAATGCACACGGTCGAGACGATCTCGATGTTGTGGGGCGCATTCTGCACGGTGCTGCTTCTGACATGTTCCCGGACGATCATCTCCTGGTTCATCAATGACCCGGCGGTCATTGCCGAGGGCGCGAATTATCTGCGTATCCAAAGCTATTCCGAGATCTTCTGTCTGATCGAGATGGCTTCCGCCGGTGTCTTCAACGGTCTCGGACATACCCTGCCGCCTTCGCTGGTCGGCATCAGTTTTACCGCCTCCCGTATCCCGATCGCGGCTCTGCTTTCCAAACGGATCGGCATCAGCGGCGTCTGGTGGGCATGCTCGCTCACAGCGACGATCAAGGGTATCGTCCTGACTCTGTGGCTGGTTCTGGCATTACCGAAGATCTTAAGCGATAATAGAAATTGAGGACCGGCAAAAGAGCCGGACAAGAAATAAAGGAGAAACAAGATGAAAGTTACAGATTTCTATCCGATCTTCTATACCAACGATGTTGAGGCGGAGATCGAACGCTACGCGAAGGATCTCGGCTTTGCGCTCAAGCACCGTCCGGAGATCGAATTCCTGGATTACGCGGTCCTGGAAAACAAGAACGGCCGGCGTATCGATCTTGTCTGTTCCCATTTCCCGTCCGATTCCTTTACCGAAGGTTATCTGGGAATGCGGGCAAACGTGAACGATTTTGAAGCCGGTGTTTCCTATTTTGCGAAACAGGGCTACGCGATCTTCGGCGAACCGCACGAGACCGCCGCTTCGATCGTTGCCCTGCTGAATAAAGGTGATAAGGACTTCATTGTTCTGTTCCATCACAAATAATTTCTGAAACGAAACACAATGCCGGACATGGTCCGGCATTGTTTATTCATTGGCTTTGGGCAGAGCGTGCGGAAAAGGTGGAAAAGTGGGATGAATTCATCTAGAATGGACTGATGAAACAAAAAACGCTCTTTCAGATCCTCAGGATCGCAGTGCTGATCCTGATCGTCTATTTTGTATTCGGAAGGAACCTTCCGGCGATCAAAGATGTTCTGCGGCTTCTGCCGCTGCCTTTTCTTCTCGGCCTGCTCGCGCTGGGCATGGTGTATTACCTTCTGGAAGGTTTCGCCTACTGTCTGGCATTCCTGCACCGCAATAAGATCTCTCTGAAACAGGGCTTCACCCTTTCAATGTTGGGGATGTTTGCGAATGTGACGACAGCCGGCGTTGGCGCGGTTCCGCTGCAGACTTTTTATCTGTATAAACAGGGGATCGATGCCGGCAATGCGGCCGGCACTTTCCTGTTCAGCTATGTGCTGCATAAACTCTCGGTGATCCTGCTGGCAGCCGGCTTCTCGCTTTTTGCGGTCTTTGCCGGCAGACCGGATCTCAGCACCTATTATCCTTATATGATCTATGGTTTCGGGACCGGCATCCTGATCTGCGTTCTGATGTGCGCTGCCGCATTGAATAAAAGACTGAACGCGTTCGCGCATAAGCTGATCTGCAAGATGCCGGATCGTTACGGGAAACAAAGAGATTCACTTTTAAAGAATCTCGATCTTCTGCAGGAAGAGGTCAGCTATGATCTGAAGGATCTGAAAACGGATATACAGATCCTGCTTGTGGATGTCCTGAAATTCCTGACTCTCTGTCTGCTTCCGGCCCTGATCTGCAGGAAGCTCGGCTATTCTGTTTCTTTTTCGGACGCGATGCTGTATATGGCGCTGATCCTGGCGCTTTCCGGCTCGCTGCCGAACGTCTCCGGTATGGGACCGATCGAATTCGCGTTCCTTCTGTTCTACGGACCGGTGATCGGAAATGAGAATGTTGCCGGTCTGCTTTTGGTGTACAGACTGGCGAACTACTTCTTCCCGTTCTTGATCAGCCTGATCATTGTGATGTTTGTACGGAAAGATAAGAACGGATGAGTTAACCCGCAGGCAAAATACGAAAAACCTCTCTCGATCCTCGGTTTTGGCTGTATGCGCTTCAGCAAAAAGGGGAACAATATCGGCATCGATCTGGCGCGGGCGTTCATGTTCCGGAAACCCAAATAAACAAAAAAAGAGTCGTACTGATCAGTACGACTCGATTTCTTTACACTTCTGTAATAATTCAATGATCGGCAGGTGCTGCGGACAGACGCTTTCGCACTGGCCGCACTGGATACAGTCGCTGGCCTGGCCTCTGTCCTGGGTGACGATCGTATATTCTCTTTTTGTCCGGAAAGCCGGGGAACCTTTCTTGCGGTTCTCTACGGCGAAGATCTCCGGGATCGGGATGTTCATTGGACAGCCCTTGGTGCAGTAATGGCAGGCAGTGCAGGGGATCGACTGATCCGCATCGATGGCTGCCTGCACTTCACGGACCACTTCCTTCTCGTGTTCATCAAGCGGTTTGAAGTCCTTCATGTAACTGAGGTTGTCCTCCATCTGAGCAACGCTGCTCATGCCGCTCAGTACTGCCAGCAGATTCGGCAGGCCGGCAACGAAGCGGACAGCCCAGGAGGAATAGGACAGACCATTGTTCTCTCTGTCGAAGATCGCCTTGACGGTCGGGATCGGATCGGCAAGGATGCCGCCCTTGACCGGCTCCATGACGACGACCGGTTTTCCGTATTTCTGGCAGATCTCATAGTTCAGGCGGGAATTGACTCCCGGGTTCTCCCAGTCGGCATAGTTGATCTGCAGCTGGACGAATTCCACATCCGGATGTTTCTGCAGCAGTTCCTCAAGAAGCTGGGGATCGGCATGGAAGGAGAAACCGTAATGACGGATCAGGCCTTTTGCCTTGAGCTCCTTTACGAAATCCCAGAGGTGGTAATCATCGTATTTCTGAATGTTGCTGCGCTGCAGGGCGTGCAGCAGATAGTAATCGAAATAACCGGCGCCGCTGCGCTCCAGACTGATCTCGATCTCCTTCTTGGCTGCTTCCTCGCTGTTGATGTCCGGCGAGCACATCAGCTTGCTGGCGACAGTATAGGTTTCGCGGGGATAACGCTCGATCAGCGCTTTCTTCATCGCTTCCTCGCTGCCGGGGTACATATAGGCGGTATCGAAATAGGTGCCGCCGGCTTCGATGAAGCGGTCGACCATGACTTTGACCTGTTCAACGTCGATGGTCCCGTCCTCCAGTTTAGGTAAACGCATCAGTCCGAATCCAAGTTTCAGTTTATTCTCCATATTCTTTTCCTCTTTCATTCATTATACCTTCTGCAGAATGTTGGTTTTGTGACGGAATACGCAAATCAGTAAAGTTGATCAGAAAGAGGGACGGCTTTCTCCCGAAAGCCCCCGTGGAGGACGCCAAGGGGTTATAATAGAGATGAAGCAATACACAGGAGACAATACAAACATGCCGAACTATGGTTTTACACATGCCGAGCTCCGCAATAATCAGGAATATCAGAGGTTACGCCAGGAACTCGTTGAAGCTGGGGAGCTGATGAACGCCTACAGCTGCGCCCTGCTGGAAGTCAAATCCAAACTGGATATCCTGAATGAATACTTTTCACAATACGGCGAACAGAATCCGATCAATGATATTCAGACTCGTCTGAAAAGACCGGACAGCATCTACGAAAAGCTGAAACGCTATGGCTTGCCGGTCACGATCGAGGCGATCGAGGAAAACCTTTATGACGTCGCCGGGATCCGCGTCGTCTGTTCCTTTGTCGATGATGTCTACCGCGTCGCGGAAGGCCTGATGGCCCAGGGCGGCATCATCGTCGACGGTAAAAAAGACTACATCATGTTCCCGAAAGAAAACGGCTACCGCAGCCTGCATCTTTTACTGCGGGTCGCGATCCATCTGCCTTCCGGCAAGAAGTACGTCAAAGTCGAAGTCCAGTTCCGCACGATCGCCATGGAATTCTGGGCGAACCTTGAACATAAGATGCGTTACAAAAAGGACATGGACGAAGACATGCAGGAAGAGGTCTATAAGGAACTGCGCCGCTGCGCTGTCATGAGCAATGAGCTCGACCGCCATATGCAGGAGCTGCGCTATAAGATCGAAGGCGCGCACAGCTCGAACCAGCGCGATCTTTCGGATATCACCGGATCCTTCAGTCTGCCGCCGATGGATGATGATATCCCGGAATAGCCCTTCCGGAGCTCCCTTTAGACAACCCGAGGCGGTTGTTTGATAATAATTGATTGAATTTAAAAACAGAAGTGATAGAGTTAAGCGGTATGTTTAAAAGATCCGCTCGGATAAAAAACTCCGATCTTCTGCACGGTTCGATCGCCGGACCGATCATGATGTTCTTCCTGCCGATACTGATCGGCACGCTTTTTCAGCAGCTTTACAATACGGTCGACGCGATGGTCGTCGGCAACTATGTAGGCAAGGAAGCGCTTGGTGCTGTCGGCGGCACGACCGGGATCCTCATCAACCTTCTGGTCGGTTTTGTCACCGGCCTTTCTTCGGGTGCGACAGTCGTCGTCAGCCAGTATTACGGTTCCGGGGATAAGAAAGGCGTGAAAGAGGCAGTCTCCACCGGAATGTTCCTGGCGATCGTGCTGGGCATTGCGCTCAGCGTCGGCGGGATCGCGCTTACGCCTGCCCTTTTAAATATGATGAATGTTCCCGAAAGCGTTCTTCCGCTTTCGGTCACCTATATGCGTGTCTATCTGACCGGCATGCTGCCGCTGATGATCTACAACAACGGCGCCGGTGTCCTGCGGGCTGTCGGGGATTCAAAACGGCCACTCTATTTCCTGATCGTCTCCTGCGTCGTCAATATCGTGCTGGACCTTCTTTTTGTCGCGAAGCTCGGCATGGGAGTATACGGAGCCGCGATCGCCACCGTGATCTCGGTCGTTGCCAGCTGTATCCTGACGCTGCATGTGCTTGCCCGCAGCGACGAGACGTATTCCTACCGTTTAAGGGACACGACTTATGAAAAGAAGATCCTGAAAAGGATCATCGCGATCGGTCTGCCGACCGGTATTCAGAGTTGTTTATATTCCGTTTCGAATCTCTTCATCCAGCGTTCCGTCAACAGTTTCGGCGTGGATACGATGGCTGCCTTTACCGCCTTCGGGAAGATCGACGCCCTGTTCTGGACGACGACCGGCGCTTTCGGCACGGCCGTCATGACCTTTACCGGACAGAATTTCGGTGCCGGCAATACCGAAAGAGTCAAAAAAGGATTCCGTGTCTCCCTGCTTCTGGATCTTTTGATCTCCGGTGTCCTGGCGCTTTTCTGTTATTACGGGAGCTACTATATGTATCCGCTCTTTACCCGGGATGAGGAAGTCATCCGGATCGGGGTCGAGATCATGCGTTTCCTCTGCCCGTACTGGCTGACTTTCATGTTTGTTGAGGTCTTCTCCAGCGGCCTGCGAGGCTGCGGCGATTCGCTGATGACGATGCTGATCACAGCGCTCGGAGTAGGCGTCTTCCGTATCTTATGGATCGTGTTCCTTCCGGCAACAACGGTCTTCGATACGCTGAAGTGCTATCCGGTCTCCTGGATCCTGACATCCCTGCTGTTCATCGTCTATTATCTCCGTGGCGACTGGCTGAAACGGACAAGAGTCGAATTCAAACAACAGTAAAGCGAAACAGACATAAAACCGCACAAAAACAGATCTATATTAAATTTGCTAATTAATCATTAAAAATAGATATTATTCTTTTTTTACGCTCTTCATGATAATGAGAGTAATCATGATCACCTCATTCGCACAATTGGAAGAGTATCTTATCCGCCAGCAGCCTTCCGCCAGGATCGTGCTTTGCGGCAGCGCAGACGCCGCTTCTTTAAAAGCACTTGCCCTTGCAAATCAGAAAGGACTGGTCGGTGTTTCCTATCTGGTCGGAGACGCGCAGAAGACAGAAGAACTCTGCGCGGAACACGGTATCAAACTTCATCAATGTACACTGATCGACGAAGCCGATGAGGAAGCGGTTGTTTTGACCTGCATTCGTCTCCTGAAAGAAGGAAAGGCGGATATCCTTGTAAAAGGCGGCGTCCGTTTCCATCCCTTTAGCCGCACGCTCTTGGGGCGCAATAACGGGATCATCCTGCAGGGGAAGGTCCTGAATTCCATCATGGTCGTAGAGAATATCGATAAAGACGGATTCGTCTTCATTTCCGGCTGCCCGACAAACGCCGCTCTGAATCTTCCCCAGAAGCTTTCAGTCGTCATGGATACAGCGAAACTCACGCACAGATTCGGCAAGGAGCACGTCAGTGTCGCGGCTCTGACATCCAGCGAGGAGATCAGTCCGAATGATCAGGCTGCGGTCGACGCCTACGGCTTAAGCAATATGAAATTCAAAGACTGCGTCATCCACGGACCGGTCACGCTCGGCAGAGCGCTGACAAACGATGAAAAAGGAAGGATCGTCCCCGACTATGATGTTCTCTTCGGAAGCGAACCGGGTATGGATCTGATGATCAACCGTGCCTTCCGCCTGTCCTCCGGACGCGAGTTTGCCGGTCTGCTCTCCCATACCGAATACCCGGTCGCGATCACTTCCCACGTGGACTGCGTGGAAACGCGCTATAACTCGATCCTGCTGGCGATCCTGAAACAGTTGGATGTAGAATAGAAACAATGGAAGAAAACAGAAACGTAGCGGAATACATCGAACGCACTGCAAAAGACAATGATCTGATCCTGGTCGAACTGGCAGAGGATCACACCCGTATCGAAAGAGAGATCAAGGAGAATGAATACAACATCCTTGAACTGGTCTACGGCGGTGTGCTTTTCAATGCGGCAGATGTAGCTGCCGGCATCACGAACCTCTGCAGCGGAGGCGGCGGTCCGACCCTGAACGGCTCGATCGATTATCTCCGTCCCACCAAGGGCGTAAAGAAGATCGTTCTGGAAAGCCGCATCGTAAAACACGGCAGAAGCACTTCCTTCATTGAGACCGACATCTTCAGTGAAGAGGGAACACTGGTCGCCAGAGCCCGTTTCACGTATTTCCAGTATAACAGATAGTATTGATTGACCGCTCGCAAAAGCGGTTTTAAAATGAGTTTAAGGACCGCGAAAGGAGACCGGTATGAAAAATAACAGAGCAGATATGTGTTATTGTACGTGTACGAACGACCGGATATGCTGTCGCGGAGTGTTTTCGCCAACACTTTTATACGTTTAAGCTATCCGGTCGTAAAAACCGGATTTTATTTTGTTTATCACTGTATAGCTTTTAACATTGAAAAAGAAAGAGGAATCAAAAATGTCAAATATAAAAAAATCAGGGACCGAGCTGATCGGCAATACTCCGCTTCTGGAACTCACACATATCGAAGAGCGCTTTGGCCTCAAAGCGACGCTGCTTGGAAAAATGGAATACCTTAACGCGACCGGATCGGTCAAAGACCGTATCGCCAAAAAGATGATCGAAGATGCCGAAGAAGCCGGCAAACTGAAAAAGGGTTCGGTCATCATCGAACCGACTTCCGGGAATACCGGTATCGGCCTGGCTGCTGTCGGTACCGCAAAAGGATACCGCGTGATCATCGTTATGCCGGACTCCTTCTCGGTCGAGAGAAGAAAGCTCATCCGCGCTTACGGTGCGGAGATCGTCTTAAGCGCCGGCAGCAAGGGAATGGCCGGTGCGGTCGAAAAGGCGGAGGAGCTGGCCAAGGAGATCCCGGGCTCTTTTATCCCCGCGCAGTTTGATAATCCGTCCAACTGGAAAGCGCATTATGAAACGACAGGTCCTGAGATCTGGAAGGATACCGATGGAAAAGTCGATCTTTTCGTAGCCGGTGTCGGCACCGGCGGCACGATCACAGGTACCGGAAAATATCTGAAGGAAAAGAACCCGGAGATCCGGGTCGTTGCGGTCGAACCCGCTTCCTCCCCGCTGCTGTCGGGAGGCAAGGCCGGTCCGCACGCGATCCAGGGCATCGGCGCGAACTTCATTCCGTCTGTTCTTGATACGACGATCTATGACGAGGTGATCCCGGTCGTCAACGAAGACGCGATCGAGACCGGCGCTTTATTCGGGAAGACCGAAGGACTGCTGGTCGGGATATCCGCCGGGGCGGCCCTCTGGGCAGGCATCGAACTTGCCAAGCGTCCGGAAAACGAGGGAAAGACGATTGTTGTGATCCTGCCGGATTCCGGTGACCGCTATCTCTCAACGGCTCTTTTCGGGAATGATTGATCTTTTGAGCCTCTCTGCTCATTTGAAAAGAGCTGAAATTGTGCATATGATATTGAGGAGGCAGAAATGAATCAGAAAACGCGAAGATTGACTTATGCCGCCATGTTTGCGGTGATTAACTATATCGTGTTCACTTTCGGCAAGATCAACGTGCCGACAGCGCCCGGACACAGCGTAGCGATCCATCTGGCGAATGCCAGCGTGGTTCTTTCGGCGTGGTTTCTTGGTCCGGTCTACGGCGGCCTTGCGTCAGCAGTGGGTCTTTCGATCGCCGATTTTCTTGATCCGCGCTACATCCTTTCTGCACCTAAGACATTCCTGATGAAGTTCCTGATCGCGTATATCGCCGGCAGAAGCGCGGAAAAAATGAAACTGCACGAAAAGACAGAACGAAAAGAGATCACCCGCATCTGCGCGATCTCTTCGGCGCTTGGCCTCGGTTTCAATGTGATCTTTGACCCGATCATCGGCTATTTCTATAAAAGCATCGTGCTTCGCATTCCTCAGGAATTCATGAAGATCATCGTGACCTGGACTGCCGGCGTTACCGCGCTGAACGCGGTAGTCAGTTTATTCGTATCCGTTATTCTCTACCTGGCTTTGTATAAAGCCTTCCTGTCAAAGATCCCGGAGTAAAAATGAAAAGAACCAGATTTCTGAATGTATGTATAAGCTTTGCTGTTCTGATGCTGCTTTTCGGCTGTCAGAAACCGGCAGAGCCTGTTCCTTCCCAGGATCCCAATACCTGCGATATCATCGATGATTGCGGCGAGGATGAAAACGGGACCGCCGATATGACCTTCAAGGAAGCCTATGAATCCAAGAACGGCACCGAGAATTCCTCCGGGAAACCTTACCGCGACGTTACGATCGCCGAGGATCACCCGTTCGTCAAAACAAGCGGCGAGGAGATCGCCCGCATGATCGAAAACAAGGAGACCTTCTACGTCTATGTCGGTGATGAGATGTGCCCCTGGTGCCGCAGCGTGATCGAGATGGCGATCAAGGTCGCCAAAGACGCCGGAGTGGATAAGATCTATTATCTTGAGATCTGGAACGATGACCACGAAGAGATCCTGCGTGATCAGTACAAAGTTGAAGACGGCAAAGCTGTGCAGACAGCGGCAGGAACGGAAGCTTACCATACGCTTCTGAAATACTGGGACAGCGTCCTGAGCGACTATACAGTCAGCGAAGGCGATACAAAGATCGAAGTCGGTGAAAAACGGATCTTTGCCCCGAATTTCTTCTATGTGGAAAACGGCGAGATCAAACGCTTTACCGAAGCGACTTCCCCGAAACAGGAAGATTCACGTCAGGCGCTCAGCGAAGAGATCCTGGCAGATGAAGAAGCCATGCTGAAGGAATTCTTCGGAATCGAATAAAGCAGGAGAACAGATATGAAAAAAGTCGTATTACTGAACGGCAGCCAGCGCGCGAACGGCTGCACCGCCGAAGCGCTCAAGGAAATGGTGAAGGTCTTTGAGGAAGAAGGGATCGAAGCCGAGATCCTGCAGATCGGCAGCCGGAATATCCGCGGCTGCATGGCCTGTAATTACTGCAGCAAAAACGGCAGATGCGTGATCGATGATTACGTGAATGAAGTAGCGCCGAAGATCGCGGAAGCGGACGGTATCGTGATCGGTTCCCCGGTCTACTATGGTTCCCCTAACGGCACCCTGATCTCCTTCCTGGACCGCCTTTTCTACAGCAGCAGCGAACTCAGCGACACGACCAAAAAGATGCGTGTCGGTGCGTCCGTCGTAAGCTGCCGCCGCGGCGGAAATACAGCCAGTTTTGACGTGCTGAACAAGTACTTCACGATCAGCTCGATCCCGCTCGCTTCCAGCACCTACTGGAACCAGGTCCACGGTTTTACCGCGGAGGATGTCAGAAAAGATGTGGAGGGACTGCAGGTGATGCGCAATCTTGCCCGCAGTATGTCCTATATGATCAAGGCGTTCGCGGCTGCCGAAGGAACGGTCGCCCGACCGGTAATGGAACACGGCGCCTTCACGAGCTTCCCGGACGGAAAATAAGGGTATCGGGCAGTAAAACACGAATAAATCAAAAACGGATGCTTCTTCGAAATCTGAAGGAGCATCCTTTATTTTTGCCGACGAAAAACCATAAACAAAACTATATACTACATAACTATTATATATTTCCAATCCTTTCCCCGAGAAAATACAATGTAATCAGAAAAGGAGGACTGTACCTCCTCGAAAGAAGAAAGGAGATCTCCGTAGTGACCGCTCAAAATCCCTCTATTCTAAGTTTCCTTATTGGCGAGATCCCCTTTCTCCTTTTTATGGCTTTCCTGATCTACCTTTTCTGGATACGTCCGAAAAGAGTGGAAAGACGGGAGGAGCAGGAAGAGAGAGAAAAAAGGTTTCTCCCCGGCGACCGGATCCTTTTTGAAGATGGAATGGTTGGGGAAATGGTCAAAAGAAGCACTTCCTACATAACTGTTGTATCCGGCATGAAAAGGGAAACCTTTGAACGCAGGACAAAGGATATCTATCTCAACCTGTCACAGGAAGACCGCAAAAGAGAAGCATATAAGAAGCTCTCTTTCAAAGACAAGGTCTTAAGCAAGATCTAGGAGGACCGGAATGGAAACACACAATCAGATCGTTTCGATCGTTCTGAATTTCTTATCCCTGATCCTGATGACCATTACCGCCGCTTTCGCGTTCCGGAAATTCTACAGGACAATGAAGAAAAAGACGCAGTATAAAAAAGCCCGCAGCGCAAAGATCGGTGACAAAGCCGTGACTGTCAAGGGGCTCGAAGGCACTGTCGTAGCTGTTGGCGAAGATACGGTCGATCTTGAATACAACGGGCATTGCGCATCGTTTGTATATGAAGCGATCAAAGATATCGCCTGAAAACGCACTTCCCTGAAGCCATGTAAAATTCTCCCCTTTCTATATTGAACTGGCTTCATTAATTCCGGCAGATTCATAAGACCCGCCATATTCTTGTGAGTCTGCTTTTTTCTAAGGAGGGTCTTTCGATGAGTTTAGGAAACTACTATTTTGAGAGGATCGAGTACCGTATCAGTAAAAGGATGCGCGCAGAGAACTATCTCGCGAAGTATTTCGGAAGCGCGGACGAAAGGATCCGCCGTGTCTGCCTGGCCTCCCTGTTCGGATCCACCAGCCGGGACATGGTCCTGGGCAGAGGGTTTCGCTGCGAGTTCGGGAACAATACGTACTTCGGAAGAAATTTCTCCTGCGGAGAGAATCTTCAGATCGATGATCATGCGCCTGTGTATATCGGAAACAATGTACATGTCGGCAATAATGTTAAAATAAAAACACTGCTTCACGCCACCGGCGACGGATATACGGCAAAGCCTGTATATATAGGCGATGATGTATCAATCGATGATAATGTTGTTATAGAACCTGGTTCCGTTATCGGTTATAATAGCATAGTAAAAAATGACTAGTCTCGATCCGGCTTCGCCGGAGAGGACGGGAGGAGCAACAAAAATGTCAAATATCGCTAAAACAAGGAATATCACTTTGATCGCCGTATTCACTGCGATCGTTGCCGTTCTGCAGTTTGTCGGCGCAACGATCCACTTTGGCACATTCTCGATCTCGCTCGTACTGGTACCGATCGTTATCGGTGCTGCTTTATGCGGCCCGTATGCGGGTGCATGGTTCGGTTTTGTATTCTCGCTGATCGTTCTGTTTACCGACTCTGCCGCTTTTATGGTGATCAATCCGCTGGGAACGATCCTGACAGTCCTGGTCAAGGGCACGCTTGCGGGTTATCTTGCCGGACTGGTCTACAAAAAAGCAAGCGAAAAGAACCAGAACCGCTATTTCTCCGTCGGTCTGGCCGCAGTCATCGCTCCGATCGTTAACACTGGTGTCTTCCTGATCGGCTGCCGCCTCTTCTTCTTTGAAACGATCAAAGCCTGGGGTGCCGGCGCCGGTTTCGACAATGCGTATGTCTACATGCTGGTCGGTTTCGTCGGCATAAACTTCCTGTTGGAACTGGTGATCAACATCGTCCTTTCCCCGGTCATCGTCCGTCTTATCGACTACGGTCAGAAAAGTCTCGGAAGAGCCTAAGGATCATCCAAACACAGTAAATACGAGAGCTGCCTGACGGCAGCTTTTTCTATGCCCGTTTAAGGGCATATCCATATAAAAAAGATGTATGGATGATCAATTTCGGAGTTGAGTATAATAAAGAGCATGTTTATTGCGCAGTATTGGAAGTATACGGAGGAAATCTGTTGTGAATAAAGATCTGACTACGGGAAAACCGGAAAAAGTGCTCTGGGAGTTCTGCCTTCCCCTGTTTGGAAGCATCATCTTTCAGCAGCTTTATAATATCGCTGACAGTCTGGTCGCTGGGAAGTTCATCGGCGAGAACGCCCTGGCGGCTGTCGGAAACAGCTATGAGATCACTCTGGTCTTCATCGCTTTTGCCTTTGGCTGCAATATCGGCTGTTCAGTCATCGTCTCGACCTGTTTCGGCGCAAAGAAGTACAGCGAACTGAAGACCGCTGTCTCTACGGCACTGATCGCCAGCGCCGCGCTCTGCGCTCTGCTCGTGTTTGCGGGTGTGATCTTCTGCGGCGATCTGCTCCGGCTGATCCGGACCCCGCAGGAGGTATTTGCCGACTCGCAGCTTTATCTTGATATTTATATCTGGGGTTTCCCGTTTGTGCTGTTCTACAACATCTCCACCGGCATCTTTTCGGCTATGGGAGATTCCCGCACGCCTTTCCTGTTCCTGGCAGTCTCCTCGGTCACCAATATCCTCATGGATATCTGGTTCGTTGCCGGCTTTAAAATGGGCGTTGCCGGGGTTGCCTGGGCAACATTCATCTGTCAGGCCGCAAGCTGCATCCTGGCCCTTGCGTTCGTATTGAAACGTCTGAAAGGCATAAAGACCGAAGACAGCTTTCCGCTGTTCTCCTGGAATGTTTTCGGCAGGATCGCGCGGGTCGCGGTCCCGAGCATCCTCCAGCAGAGCTTCATCTCCGTCGGCAACATCATTATCCAGGGTGTGATCAACGGATTCGGACCGGGCATCATGGCCGGCTACTCCGCCGCGATCAAACTCAACAATCTCGTGATCACCTCCTTTACGACGCTGGGCAATGGCGTTTCAAACTACACCGCCCAGAACATCGGCGCCGGGAAAATGCCGCGGATCACGCAGGGCTTCCTGGCCGGACTTAAGTTGGTGTGGATATTATGTGTTCCGATCGTCGCCCTTTATCTGCTTGGCGGAAAGATGCTGATCCTGCTGTTTATGAACGAGCCGTCGAAAGAGGCGCTCGATTCCGGGCTGATGCTGCTGCGCATCGTCTCCCCTTTCTATTTCGTGATCTCAGTGAAGCTGATCGCCGACGGCATCCTGCGCGGCGCCAGCGAGATGGGAAAATTCATGATCGCGACCTTTACCGATCTGATCCTGCGTGTGGTCCTGGCACTCACTCTGTCAAAGACCGCGCTTGGCGCTACCGGCATCTGGTGCGCCTGGCCGATCGGATGGGCCATTGCCACTTCGATCTCCCTGTGTTTCTACCGCAAAGGCGTCTGGTGCAGGGAACAGAACACCGAAAAGACAAAGGAAGCGTAATGCTTCCTTTTTGGTATTTACGGGCATATTCACAGGCTGATAAACTCAAGACATGAAGATCATTATCGCGCCCGCTAAAAAGATGACAGAGAATAACGATGATTTCGACTTCCGGCAGCTGCCGCTCTTTCTTGAGCAGGCAGAGGAACTGCAGGAATGGCTCCGCTCAATGAGCTTCGAGCAGAGAAGAACGCTCTGGTCATGCAGTGAAAAGATTGCCCGGGAAAGCAGCGAACTGCTGGAGAACGACCTCAGAGAAAGACTTTCGCCCGCGATCGTTTCCTATACCGGCATCCAGTACCAGACGATGTCCCCTTCGGTCTTTACCGATGGGGAGCTGGAATATGTCGAGAATAACCTGCGTATCCTGTCAGGCTTTTACGGCTTGCTGAAGCCGTTTGACGGCATCCGCGCCTATCGTCTCGAGATGCAGACAAAAGGATCGCCGCGCGGCGGCGATCTCTATGGATTCTGGGGAGATAAGATCTGCCGGGAACTGCAGAAAGAGACAGATACGATCATTAATCTCGCTTCCGCGGAATACAGCAAGGCAGTTGAACGTTATCTGCGGCCGGAAGACCGTTTCCTGACTTTCGTTTTTGCAGAGAAGGAAAAAGGAAAACTCGTGACCAAAGGCGTGTATGCCAAGATGGCCAGGGGAGATATGGTGCGCTATATGGCAGAAAACCGGATCGAAGATCCGGAAGACTGCAAAGCGTATAACAGAATGGGATATCGTTTCGAACCGGAAGCTTCGGACGGAACGAACTGGGTATTCGTCAGAGAACAGCCGGAATAAGATAGATCAGAAGCCCGACCGCGGTCGCGGTCATCGTTGCGTATTTCCAGATGGAATATTCCTTATCCATCTTTTTCTTTTCCTCCGCCGTAGGTTCTTCGATGACGCCGATCTCTTCCTCGATCGTCGGGATCCGGTTTTCATTCTTGCGGGTGAAGATGTACCAGTAAACAACAGCGGCAATGCATACGAGCGTACCTGTGATCAGGGCGCTTTTTTCTACGAACGGCAACATGAACAGGTAGGCCGCGATTGTGAACCAGGCGCCGAAATTACCCATCGGCGCCTTATATGGACGCTTCATATCCGGGTAATTCTTTTTCAGGCCCAGATAGGCAAGACAGCCGATGATATAACAGACCGCCAGCGAGAAAAGAGAGACGGACGCGATGTAGTTGATCGAGCCGGTCGCAATAAGAAGGTAGTTGATGATGCCGACAGCGATGATGGATATATAAGGTGTTTTGTATTTCGAATGCACCTTCGCGAAGACAGACGGCAGCGTCTTGTCTTCCGCCATGGTGAAGATATAGCGCGCTGGCGCCGCGATGCCGGGATTGATCGTGGACAGGTCTCCGCCAAAGGCAACGCCGATGCAGAGAATGATGATCGGAAGTCCGAGATAGCCGGCGGCTTTCAGACCTTCCGCGTACGGCGCGTCTGCCGACGCGATCAGGCCGTAGAATTCCTTCGGCACAAGCCCGACCAGGAACCACTGGAAGAGCGCGTTGACCGCGAATACGAGAAAGACCGACAGTTTCAATGCCCGCGGCAGATTGTACTGCGGGTATTTGGTCTCTCCGCCCATCGATACACAGGTCTCAAAACCGGTATAGCACCACCAGACGAGACCGAAGATCGTCATGCAGCGGGCAAAGGAAGGCAGCTCGTTCCTTGCGAGAGGCTGGAAATAGGAAAGCTGGATCTTCGGGATCATGTACAGGAACCAGACGATCGAACAGCCCCAGAAAAAGAAGATGAATGCCGTCTGCGCTTTGCCGGAAAGCTCGATTCCGCGCAGATTCAGGATCAGGAAGATGGTTACCAGGATCACGGCGATGATTCGTGAGTCGACGCCGCCCAGATTGATCCCGAACTGTTCAAACAGCGTTTTGAAATAATTGGAAAAGGCCAGAGTCTCACCGGCGCCGATCGCAACGACGGAGATGATATAGCTCCATCCGGCGATATTTGCCCAGACCCGGTTCAAACCTCTTTTTGCATAGTTATAGGTGCCGCCGGCGCAGGGAAGCGCAGCGGACATCTCGCCGTACAGCAGGCACGGCCAGATACTGATCAGAAGTGAAACGAAAGTAAACAGGATAATGTAAGGACCGACAAGGCCGATCTGCGCGGAACCGCAGGTAAAGAGTCCGACACCGACAACGGTACCGACAGTCATGGAAATCGCTTCTTTCAGACCCAGAGCCCGTACAAGGCGGTTATTTTCATTATTCATCGCATCTACCTCTTTGCCTCAGTTTATGTCTTTGGAAATCGGGAGTGATTGACTGTTTTTGTGAGTTGGTCAATAAATTGTACAGAAATCTAAAAAAGTCAATTGAGGATTTAAGACGGGAGGATAAAATGCTGCCAAGTCGTTTGATACTGTGCTGACGTTTGTATCCGGAAACGGAGAGTCGGCGGAAAAGGAGCTGATAAAGTGTTATCAAACGGAGCTTATGCATTGATCATCGTATGTATCGTGATCGCCGGCGCGATCATCACCAGAAGATGTACCGAATTCCTTTTTCTGGGTTCGGTGCTGGGTGCTTTTGCGCTGTATGGCTTAGCGCTTCCCGGGAAATATGTGGAGATCCTGGAAACAGTCGTCGGAGATCCGGACAACGTCTGGCTCTGGCTCGTCTGCGGACTCTTCGGAAGCCTGATCTATCTGCTGAGAGAATCGAAAGGCACCTTCGGATTTCAGAAGATCCTGGAGAAGGTTTGCACGACCGAAAAAAGAACGATGCTCGCATCTTTCGTGCTCGGCGTAGCGATCTTCATTGATGATTATCTGAACATCATGACGGTCGGCGTCTGCATGAAAGACATGTATGACAAGCGGAAGATCCCGCGCGAATCGCTTGCCTTCATGCTGGACTCGATCGGCGCTCCTGTCTGTGTGCTGATCCCGTTCTCGACCTGGGCGATCTTCTATGCGAATCTGTTTTTCGCCGAGACTCCGGTAGCTGCGGCATTCGATACGCCCTTCCGTTCCTATATCAGCACGCTGCCGTTTCTCTTTTATCCGATCATCGCTCTGACGATCGTCTTCCTGTTTGCAGTCGGTCTTTTCCCCAAACTCGGACCGATGAAAAAAGCCTATGAGCGTACAGCCAGAACGGGGAAGACCTATTCGGATGCCAGTGCGAAATACAACAAGGAGAAAACGGTCACCTCGGAAAGCGGGAACATCATCGATTTCCTGCTTCCGATCCTGACGCTGGTCTTTCTGGCGATCCATACCGGCGAGATGCTGATCGGAATGCTAGCTTCGATCGTTGTATGTCTGTTGCTCTATATCCCGCGCAAACTGATGACGATGGAACGCTTCCTGGATTGTATGATCGAAGGCTTTGCCTCCATGTTGTCGATCTTCTTCATGCTGGTAGGCGCCTTCTCGCTGGCAACGGTCTGCGGCGAGCTCGGACTTGCCGAATATCTGATCGAACTGGCGAAACCGCTTGTTTCCGCGAAACTTCTTCCCGCGCTTGCCTTCCAGCTGCTTGCGGCACTGGCGTTCGTCACGGGATCAAACTGGGGCATGAGTGCGGTCGTTATCCCGATCCTGATCCCGATGTGCGCTGCTCTGGGTTCGAATCTGATCCTGACTATGGCGGCGATCGTATCCGGCGGTGCATTCGGAAGTCACGCCTGTTTTTATACCGATGCCACAGTCCTTTCTTCCAAGAGTGCCGGTATAGAGAATATGGAGCACGCGCTCAGCCAGTATCCGTATGTCTTCATTGCGGCTGGGTTGACGTTTGTGTTATATGCCGTGTGCGGATATATCCTCTAGGATCTGCAACGAATAATAAAAGACTGAAAACAGAAATATGCCCGGACAGTGTCCGGGCATATTTCCTGATCCTGTAGTTGGGGGAAGATCAGGCAAGAATGATATCAGGATCTGCTCGATTCTTCAGCACGGTGCTTTTTGTCGGTGACTGCGAAGAAGACCACGCCAAGCACTGTCCAGATCACAACAGCCAGCAGTCCGAAGTTGCCCATATAACCGGGCATGAAAGGAGCGATACAGTTGACCATCATGACAGCACAGGTGAAAGCGCCGAAGCCGGCAATGAGATTGCCGTTTTTAACGTAGTAGGGACGCGGAAGATCCGGCTCCTCCTTACGGAGCTTTAAGAACGCCAGACAGGAGATCATCCAGCCGATGGTAAAGCCGAAGGAGCCGATGATGCCCAGGATATCAATAACACCGATCCCGAGCAGCGGTCCCAGCAGCATAATCACGGAGCAGAGGATGTTGGCGACATACGGCACATTGCGCTCGTTGACTTTCGCGAACGCGGCAGGGATCAGCCTGTAACGCCCAAGACTCATCAGAAGCCGTCCGCCGGCAACATAGAAGCTGTTCCAGGTCGTGAAGAGACCTGCCAGAGCTCCCAGCATGGTGATCCAGTACATGGCTTGACCGAGAAATCCGGGATAGATCGTGGTCATGAGGTTGGAAAGCACCGGGATCGGAAGAACGATCAGCTCCTGCCAGGGGATGGCTGCGGCGGAAGCGGTGATGATCAGCGCGTAGAATAGTCCGGCGACGATCAGGGTCAGCACAACGATCCGCCCGACTCTTTTCTTTTCGACTCCGCCCGCCTCTTCGATCGACTGCGGGATCGTATCAAATCCGGCATAGAACTGCGGCGTGAGCGCACAGACAGCGATGATGCCGGTCAGAAAACTTGTGTGTGCCTTGCCTTCCATCGGTGTATAGAGCGGCAGCAGGTTCATTGCTTTCGCCTTGGTCGCACAGATCAGGATGGAAGCAGAAGCGGTAACGATCAGCAATAAGGTCAGCGAAGACTGGAAGCGCGCGATCGTATTGGTCCCCTTGCGGTTGATCAGAATGATGATGCAGGCCAGCAGGATGCCGACGATCACGGAGTAGAGATAGATATCGCTTCCGGCGATCGTATAGAGGATCGGACCTTTACGCAGGACCGGAATGATCCCGGCAAGAACTTCGGTGATCGAGATCGTTTCCAGCGGCAGGATCTCCAGATAGGACATCGTCAGGAACCATCCGGCGATAAAGGCGGCTTTTCTGCCGAAACTGCGCTGCGCATAGGCAACGACGCCGCCGGCGACCGGAACAGCGGAAGCAAGCTCCGCGAAGACGAGCGCGATCGGTATGAACAGGACCATCGAGATCAGAAACGCCAGTGACGCGGCAACCGGTCCGCCTCCGTTTATGGAGAAGCGGTGTAGAGTGATCGACCAGCCGACACCGATGATCGCACCGAATCCCAGGGCGAAAAGATCAAATGCGCTGAACCCTTCTTTTTTCTTATTGCTCATATTACAGAAACTCCGTTCTTTTCTGGCTTCAGTTTAATTTGGAGCCGGCCGGTCCTGTCTTTACTGAAGTTTACCGAGAATAAAGAAGTTTACAAAAGAACAAGATTTGTCAAGCAAATAGAGAGCACAGGCATTTTATTCGACATTTAAATGACTTTGTGATATTTAAAAAGTGAGTCTTTGGGGGGAAATATCATATGGGGAACAGTAAAAAGATCCGTTCGAAAATCGCTTTCCGAAACGCTCTGCTGGAACTGCTGAAGACCAATCTGTTCGACAGTCTGACAGTCACGCAGATCTCAGACAAAGCCGGCTACTCCAAACAGTCTTTCTATATCTACTACGAGGATAAATACGACTTCTGCGACAAGATCATCGACGAAGAGGTCGAAACGGTGAAAAATGTCGTGCAGGACGCGATCGTTTCCCGGGGCGGCCATCTGAAGACGGTGGAGGACATACGTTATATGCGGACGCAGGTGTTTTCCCATATATACGACAATAAAGAACTGTATTATGCCTTTTTCAAACAGCCCTGTTTCTCCAATTTTGTCCGGAAATTCATGAACTATCTGCTGGAGGACGAGCAGCTGCCGATCTTCCTTTTCTCCTACAAGGATCACGAAAACGTCAATGTGATGTACCTGAATTATATCTGCAGCTACATCCACATCGCGCATCTGAACTACTGGGTCGAGACGAATTTCCGCAGTTCCCCGGAAAAGATGGGCGAGACCTACTCACGGCTGATGGAAGATCTTGATTTCATCACCTTCGAGGACATCGGAACGACCTATATCAAGCAGAAGAATCTGTTTGATTACGATATCTGACAAAAAGAAAAATCGCGACAGTGTCGCGATTTTTTTGTTCAGGTCAGGCGTCGGAACGGGAGAAGGCGTTCTTCATGAGATTGGACGCTGTGGCAAGGACTTTGTCCAGTGTATCGTAGGTCATTTTCTTGACTCTGTCAGCGATCTCCTGATTTGCCTTTTCAGCGAGGGATGTCTTTTCCGCTCTTTTTGCCTTAACGATCTCCTTTTCGTATTTCTTGATCAGCGCGTGTCCGCAGGTCTGAACGGCGTTCTGGTAGCGCTCGATATGAGAGATGCACTGCGGGTAATGGCTGTCCGCCAGGGCGCCGAGGTAACGGTTTGCCCAGTAGAAGTTTTCGGTCGTCGGCCGGGTCGTCGTATTGGCGAAATACTCCGGGGTCGAGTTGACCTGGGTAAAGAAGGGAACGAAGGCGTTGAACGGGTTGGAGCCAAAGCAGACCCATTCGATCGCGGCGATCTCTTTCGGGACATCGCTGCGGATCTGTGTCAGGGACAGGAAGTTGTTGCGGTTAATGCCGATCACGCGGTATTTGCCGCTTTCGCTGGTATCGCCGTGGCGCAGATACGGATCGTATTTTGTGCCCTGATAATGATTGGAAAGGACATATTTGATGTCTTCGACAGTGATCTTTCTCTCCGGCAGCAGGCACCAGGGCAGATCGTTGCTTTCGGGGGTGTATTCCGGATCCGGGCTGTCCCAGTCGATCGTGCGCGGGTTGAAATAGCGTTCGATCGCCCAGGCTCTCGGTGTGTTGTAGACGTGGTCGGAATCGCTGTGGGAGCCGAAGGCATAGCGGGGATTGAACGCGCCGTCGAGATTCAGATCCAGATGGTTCGTGGAAATGAATTCCCTGAGGTCGGCGGAGCACATGTGTTCCTTCTGCTCGCCGAAGGCGTCTTCCAGATCGAAATCATCGATACCGAGCTGGTTCGGCATAACGACGTATGCCTCGTCCGGAACTCTTTTGGCGATCCAGTGATGACCGCCGATGGTTTCGAGCCACCAGACTTCGTCTCCGTCCTGGAAGGCGATGCCGTTCATCTCATAGGTTCCGTATTTTTCAAGAAGTGAACCGAGACGCTTTACGCCGTCACGGGCGCTTTTAATATAGGGAAGAGTGATGCTGACGAGATCTTCCTCACCGATCCCGCCGATGACTTCATCCTGTCCGTCCTTTGCAGCTTTGTAGACGACTAAGGGGTCACCGGACAGAACGCGTTCGTTGGAAGTGATCGTTTCGGTCGTGGTCATCGCGACATTCAGCTCATTGACGCCTGCTGCTGCCCAGATGCCTTCTGAGGGGTCGGCGTTCGGCATGGCTGTGTATCGGTATGCTTTCTTTGGAAGCGGGATCGTTACATGGGAAATGACCGAATGATAGATCTCCGGCTGGTCTTTCGGCTCGACGACGATGAATTTCTTCGCGCCGAACATTCCGGAAGGCGAATCTTCATTGCGGGCGGCAAAGGTGGAACCGTCATAGGTTGCTTTCTTGCCGGCTAAAACTGTTGTACAAGGCATAAACAGATCTCCTCTCTTTGGTGTAAATCTTAACAGAAAACGGAATAAACGGTGAAAAAACTCTTCATCGGAACGATTCTTTCTATCCTTATATATATAAGTATGTAAAAGCTCCGTATCACGGAGCTTCAGTTTTCTTCATCGATGCAGAAAGTATAGGAGTACATTTCGGCGATGCGCTTGGGCGAGGAGGAGAAATTCTCCCGGATCCAGTAGTAGATCGTGCCTGAGAAAATATGTGCCATCGACGAGTTGAAATAATCGAAATAACGGACATCACAGCGGGGAAACAGTTCATAGGGGACTTCCAGCCGGTCGATATAATCCTGCAGATGCCGCGGATACAGCGCGAAGCAGGGATATGTAAACAGGGCTTTGTAAAGGTCCTTGTTTTCATAGATATGCATGAAACGCATCTCATTGAAAGCGAGGATATCCCTGTTGCCCCAGGTATAGGAATGCTCGTTCTTATAACGCGTGATCACATTGTCCAGGTCATTTAAAGCGTCGCTCATGATCTGGTCAACGAGATCCGCTTTCCCGGAATAATGCTTGTAAAAAGTCGGCTTTGAATAATTGGATGATTCAAGGATCTCGCTTACCGCGATCTCCTCATAATCCTTGACTGCAAGCAGACGGATAAAGGCATCACGGATTGCGTGTTTGGTACGGATAACGCGACGATCTGACATATTCTCGCCCCCCTAAAAAAATTATACATTATCCGAAATGGGCTAAAAGCTTACTTTTCAACGCATAAAGTTAAATAATTATACAAAAAAACGGAATCAGGCAAATTTATGGTAACAGATTTTACATTCCGAACACTTTTTTAAAGAATTTGTCAATCAAATCCTCTTTGTCAATTGTGAATTACCGCTGCCCATATAACATTTAATCAAGGATAAACCATATGAAAGGAGATAATTTGTTTTTATGGTGAATTTTGATCATTATGCCTATCACTACCCGTCACGCAGAAGAGCTGTCTATGCGAAAAAAGGCATGGTAGCTTCCTCTCATCCGAAAGCATCCGAAGCCGGTCTGAGAATGCTGGAAAAAGGCGGTAATGCTATTGATGCATGTGTGGCAATGGCCATCATGCTTCCGTTAGTCGAGCCGGCTGCTACGACCTACGGCAGCGATAACTTCGCTATCGTCTGGGCAAAAGACAAACTTCACGGCATGTCCTCTTCCGGTTGGTCGCCGAAGGGATTGACTCCGGAATACTGCGCAGGCAAGGGCTACAAAGTAAAGATCCCGATGGGCGGCTGGGACTGTACAACGCTTCCTGGCTGTGTTGCCGGCTGGATCAAACTTCTGAAAGAGTTCGGTACAATGACTCTCGCAGAAGTAGCTGCTCCGGCGATCGAAGTCGCGGAAGAAGGCTACCCGATCACTCCTTACGTTCAGGGTTCGTTCGCTTGGCGTAAAGACTGGCTCGAAGCGAACCTGACTCCGGAACTGGCTAAGAATTTCGAAGCTGAATACTTCCCGAATCCGGGCGGAACCGCACCGGAACCGGGCCAGGTCGTTAAGCATCCGAATATGGCCAGATTCTTAAAAGAGATCGTTGAAACAAACGGCGATTCGCTCTACAAGGGCGGCAAGATCGCGCAGGCGATCGTCCGCGAATCCAAAGCTACCGGCGGTCTGTGGGAAATGGAAGACCTTGAAGGCTTTGAACCCGTTATGCACGATCCGTTAAGAGCTGAATATCATGGCTACGAGATCTGCGAACTTCCGCCGAACGGCCAAGGTATCACCGCTCTGATCGCTGCCAACATCCTCAACAAATATGAATTCCATCCGGCAGCTTATGAAGATGTACGTACAAAGCATCTCCAGATGGAAGCTATCAAGCTCGCGTTCGCCGATGCAAAGGCATATGTCGCTGACCCGGACTACATGACAAAGGTCACCTGCGACATGCTGCTCGATCCGAAGTATACCGAGATCAGAAGAAACCTGATCGATGAAAACAAGGCTCAGGACTTCAAAGCCGGTCAGCCGGATGCCTGCGATACCTGCTACTTCTGCGCAGCTGATACCAAGGGCAACATGATCTCCATGATCCAGTCCTGCTACAACTGCTACGGTTCCGGTGTTACCATTCCTGAATACGGTCTCACCCTCCAGTCCCGTGCCTGCACATTCGAAATGACCGAAGGTCATCCGAACCAGGTCGGCGGCCATAAGCGTCCTTATCAGACCATCATCCCGGCCTTCCTGATGAAGGATGGCAGACCGGTTGGTCCGTTCGGCATCATGGGCGGTTACAACCAGCCGCAGGCGCACATCCAGGTCGCGATGAACATGATCGACTTCAAGATGAACCCTCAGGCAGCCTTAGACGCTCCGCGTTTCTGCTGGACTTCCGGCAAGAACTTCGATATTGAGTCCGGCTTCAAACAGTCCACCCTCGATGGTCTGCAGTTCAAGGGTCATGCCCTGACTGTTAAGGAACCGTTCGGCGGCGGCTACTGTGACAGACCGTTCGGACGTGGTCAGGTAATCATCCTCGACGAAGAACAGAATACGCTGATCGGCGGTTCTGATCCGCGTGGCGACGGCTGTGTCATCGGCCTGTAAGCCTTCTGATCTCTTACTGATCTGATACGCAAAACAAATGAATAAAGTTCGGGAGATCCTTTCCGGTCTCCCGAACTGCTTAAGTTACAAAGGGGAGAAAAATGTCTGCCAAAAAGAATAATAAGACGGTAAAGTACGTCGTTGAAGTGCTTGCCATTCTAGTAGGCGCTTTTATCGCTCTGGGTATCAAGCCGACTGAAGCATTGTCTGCAGAGGCTTTGCGTACACTGGGCATCTTCATCTGGGGCGTTGTCAACCTCGTCCTGAACCTGGTTGATCCTTATGTCACTACGCTAGCCATGGGCGCACTGTGGTACGCTACAAAATGTGTTCCCTTCGGCACAGCGTTCTCCGGCTTCTCCGGAACGACTTTCTGGCTGATCGTCGGTGTCATGGGCATCGGCGCGGCTGTCCGTAATTCCGGTCTTCTGAAGCGTCTTTCCCTGTACTCCATGAAGTGGTTCAAACCGACTTACACCGGGCAGGTCCTCGCGATCATCGTCATGGGTATCATCATTGCCCCGTTCATCCCGAGTACTTCCGCGAAAGTCGCGATCATGGGTGCTCTGGTATTAGGTATTTCCGATGAGCTTGGCCTGCCGAAGAGAGGCCCCGGCCGTTTCGGTCTGTTAATGGCTCTGTGGATCGGCTTCAACTTCACCGGCAACCTGTATGTCAACGCTTCCTTCCAGGGCTATACAGTCCTTGGTCTTCTGCCGGAAGCAACACAGGCGGAATATACCTGGATCACCTGGTTCCTGCGCAGCCTTCCGTGGGCAGCTGTCGTTATCGTCGGCTTCTACTTCTGGATCCGTTACGCATATAAAGAACCCAATTCCAAAGAGATCTCCAAGGAATACATCGATGAACAGTTCCGTCAGATCGGCGGTCTGTCCAAAGACGAAAAGATCACTGCCGCTGTTGCAGTTATCTGTCTGATCCTCTTCATCTTCGAAAAGAAGACCGGTATCGGTTCTGTCGTCGTCTGTGTCATGGCTATGGTCGTCCTGACTTTCGCAGGTGTTATCGGCAAGAAGGAATTCGTCAATAACACTCTTTGGCCTCTGGTCGTCTTCATCGGTATGACTTTAGGTTTCGGTTCCGTATTCAAGGCTGTCGGCATTAGTGACTGGCTCGTTTCCGTTCTTGAACCGATCGCCCGCAGCGTATCCAATCCGTTCCTGTTCGTCACTGCTCTGTGTGTCCTTACTTACATTGTCCGTATCTTCGTCGCGCAGACCGCTTCCAACACCCTGATGGTTGCGATCCTTTACCCGTTGGCGGTCAATCTTGGTATGGATCCGTGGGTCGCATGTGTCGTTATCTATGGTTCTTCCGTTATCTTCTATCCGACCTACACGCATTCCAACATCCTGATCTCTTTAGGTGCTGTTGGCGGCGAGGAAAACATCGACGAAAAGTACATGCTGATGGCAGACGTCGTCTACATGATCCTCAACTGGCTTGGTTTCATGGTCTCCGTACCGATCTGGAAAGCCATGGGCATGCTGTGATCGTCCTCCCTTTATAAATAGTTTCTGCCTTTCTAAACTGTACAAAATATCATTTCAAAAAGAGCCGTCCGGGCGGCGGCTCTTTCTTCAATTCTAAGGATTCCTATGGGTACGATTTTAGTCATACTTTCTGCATTATGCTTCGGCACGGCCGGCACCTGGATCGCCCTGATCGGCGACACGGAACTCGGGACAGCGATACTGACAGCGACGAGACTTCTCTTCATGGCGCTACTGAGTTATCTGTTCTGCCGGATCCGGAAGATCAGTCTGAAAACAGACCGTAAAGAGTTCCTGCATTTTCTCGTTTTTGGTTGTTTTGGCCAGGGATTGACGCTGCTTCTTTATGATTATGCGGCAAGAGAGATGTCTGTCGGCGCGACCGCGCTGTGCCATTTTACCTATCCCCTGCTGGTCGCTCTCGCCTCTTCGGCGATCGACCGCGAAAAGATCGGGAAAATGAAGATCATTGCTGCTGTGCTGATGCTGGGCGGACTGAGCCTTACCGCACAGGGCGGAGCAGTTACTGTAAAAGGCGTTGCCTATGCGTTTGCCTCGGCTGTTACCTTCGCGTCCTATGTTTATGCCCTGGATCATACGCTTCTGCGTGATACAGAACCGCTGAAGCTGACATTCTACAATGCACTTCTTTCGGCGATACTGATGATCCTCTTCAGTGCTCTGACCCGTTCCCTGGTCATTCCCCGGCAGACAAATGTCTACGGCTTTATGTTCTGCGGAGCGGTAGCGGGTGTTTTGGGAAATGTCTTCCTGACGACCGGTATCCGTTATACCGGTGCGACAAAAGCGGCGTTTCTGAGCATACTGGAACCGGCTTCGGCTTTCGTGTGGGATGTTGTGATCTTCGGGACCCGTCTCGGGATCGTAGCTGTCATTGGGATCCTTATGACTTTCCTGTCTTTTTTCGCTGTCCTGATGGATCGCCCATCAGGAAAAACTGGAGATATTGCATATGAGCGAGAAGAAACCTGAACTGAAAAGATCCTTCCGTGCGGTCGATGTGATCGCGCTGGCCTTCGGTTCAATGATTGGCTGGGGCTGGGTCATGCTGAGCGGTTACTGGGCTGTCCAGGGCGGAATGATCGGAGCCATGCTGGCTTTTGCGGTCGGCGCTGTTCTGTGTATATTTGTCGGCCTTGTTTATGCCGAACTGACCCCGGCGATCCCCGAGACCGGCGGCGGTGTTGCCTTTGCGAAACGCGCTGCCGGAAGTAAAGGCGCTTTGATCGCCGGACTGGCGACAACGCTGGCTTACTTAGGTGTTGCCTCCTGGGAAGGCCCGGCACTGGTCAATTCCTTCAATTATCTGATCTCTATCCCGAAGATCGGACGGATATGGACGATCCAGGGTGTGGATGTTTACTGGTCGTGGACGATCGTGGCATTGATCGCTACCGCGATCCTTACGTATGTCAATGTCCGCGGCGCGAAATCGGCAGCTGTCTTTCAGACAGTCGCAACAGGCGGTATCATTGCAGTCGGTGTGCTGTTGCTGAGCGGCGGCCTGCTTTTTGGTGATGTTGAATATACCAAACCGTTATTTACCAGCGTTGGCGGTTTCATGACTGTTCTGCTTGTCGTTCCGGCAATGTTTGTCGGGTTCGATGTGATCCCCCAGGCAGCTTCAGAGATGGATGTTCCTCTGAAGAAGATCCCGAAACTGCTTATCTGGTCGATCATTGCCGCGGCGATGTGGTATATCCTGATGATCCTGGCAACGTGTCTGTCTGCACCGGAGGATATCCGGGTCAACGGAGTGATCCCGGTCGCGGATTCAATGGCCTATGCCTACGGATCTCCGCTGTGGGGAAAAGTTTGTATCCTGGGCGCTTTATGCGGGATCATCACGAGCTGGAACGGTTTTCTGTTCGGCTCCGCCCGTTGTCTTTACTCGATGGCAAAAGAGGGTCTGCTTCCGGAATTTCTCGCGAAAACGCATCCGAAATATCAGACGCCGGTCAACGCGGTCCTCTTCTGCGGCGCTGTCTGTGCGGTCACTGCCTTTTTAGGCCAGGGGGCGCTTACCTGGTTTGTGGATGCCAGTTCCTTCGGGACCGTGATCATGTATGCGATGGTCGTTTTGTCTTTCGTTCTCCTGCGCAAGGATCAGCCGGATCTGAAGCGTCCTTATAAGATCGCGAATGCCCGTTTTGTCGGCGCGATGTCCGTACTGGTCGTTCTGTTCTTCGTTTATCTGTATCTGCCGTTCGGTCCGAGCTCTCTCAACAAGGTCGAATGGGGCATGGTCCTAGGCTGGTTCGTTGCGGGGATCCTGCTTTCGCTTCTGGGCGGAAGGAGGAAATAGCGCGCCATGAAGAAAGACGTTGGTCCAAAAGGCGATCTGAAGATCCTGCCGCTCCTGCTTGCGGGAGGAGCGTTGTTCTCCATGCATTTCGGCGCGTCCAGCATGGTCTGGCCGATGAACTGGGGCAAGGAAAGCGGAACGTCTTATCTGCTTGCTTTTGCCGGCGCTTTCATAACTTCCCTCTTTCTGGTGCTGATCGGCTATATCGCCCTCGCCCGGGGGAAAGGAACATATCGCGAACTTACCGAACGGGTATGTTCAAAAAAGTTTACATTCTATTTCACCGCGTTGACGATCCTGGTCAACGGACCGCTGTACGTGATCCCGAGAATGAGCGCGGCAGCCTGGGATTCCTTTCTGCAGGCCTTTGGTCTGAGCTTTTCTTCCAGGCTCCCGCTCATTGTTTTTACAGTCCTTTTTTATATTGTTGCCTATCTGTTTCTAATGAGTCCGGGTAAGGCAATGGACAGGATCTCTTCCTTTCTGTTCCCGGTCCTGATGATCATCGTTGCGGCGGTGATCGGGAAAGGTATCTTTTATCCCGGGGAACTGCAGACGAAACAATATGCGGGGAACGCGTTCGCGTATGGGTTTACAAACGGTTATGCGACCGGTGAGATACTCTGTGCTCTGATATTCGGTGCCGTGATCCTGAATAATCTGCGCGAGAAAGGCATCGGAGAAGAACGGCTTACCGGAAATATGGTCCGTGTCGGCCTTGTGGGACTGGCGATCCTTACACTGACGCATTTTTTCCATATGAAGATCGGTGCGTCTTTTGCGTCTGTCTATCCCGATCTTTCCTATACATCTCTGTATACGGCAGTCGCAACACATCTTTACGGAAAAGCAGGAGGTATCCTCTTCTTTCTGGCGCTGTTGATGGCAGCGCTGACAACGGCGATCGGAATGACATCCGGCTGCGCGGAGTTCTTTGTTGAACTGACAGATAAACGCTTCAGTTACCGGCAGATCGCTTTGGCGATCGTGATCCTGAGTGTTCTCTTCGGTTCCCTTGGCCTGGCCGGGATCCTGAGCATACTCGGTCCTGTACTGGATGGTGTTTATCCGGCAGCGATGGTGCTGGTGATCTATTTTGGCTTGGTACGCGATCCCGGCGCTTCTTCTAACCGCCGGGCTGCAGGCAACGCGATCTACACGGCGTTCGCAATGGGAATGCTCGATATGATCTGGAAGTATCTGGTCCGTTTCGGCATGCTCGAAAGTCTCTGCAGAGTTTACGAAAAGATCCCGCTGGCGTCCGTTTCTCTTCTGTGGGTGCCGGTCGTTTTGGTGGTGTATTTGCTGTCGCTTATCATAAAACAGAAAAAGAAATCAACGATCTAAAAGGTTAAGGATCTGCACATGCAGCCCTTTTCCATAAATAATCTTAGGAGGTTTCCATATGGGTTTATTTGAATCATTTGATGCCCGCTGCTACCCCTATCCGTCGCAGAAGACTGTGTCTTATGCGCGGAATGGTATGGTCGCCACTTCCACACAGTTAGCTTCCCAGGTCGGTATCGAGATCATGAAGAAAGGAGGCAACGCTGTTGACGCCGCTGTCGCCACGATGATCGCCACAACAGTCATTGAACCAACGATGAACTCGATCGGTTCCGATAACTTCGCGATCGTCTGGATGAAGGACAAGATGTACGGCATGAACTCCTCCGGTCCCGCAGCCAAAGCCTTATCCGCGGAACAGCTGCAGAAAGACGGTTTCAAGAAGATGCCTACCTTCGGCTGGCACGCCGTCAATGTCCCGGGTGCTCCGGCAGGCTGGAGAGCCTTATCGGAAAGATTCGGCAATCTGCCTTTTGAAGATCTGTTTGAGGAAGCGATCAAGTACGCTGAAGAAGGTTTCCCGGTATCCCCGCAGGTCGTAACAGACTGGGAAGCCAATCTCGGTCTCTTTAAGAAATGTGCTCAGGGTCCTAAAACAGAAGGTATTCCTTTCCAGGGACTTGATGAAGCGCAGCTCAAGCCCTTACTTGAATACTTCGCTCCCAATGGCAGAGCACCAAAGCCCGGAGAGATCTTCAAGAATCCGGCTGTCGCTAAGTCCTTAAGACTGATCAGAGATACAAAGGGTGACGCTCTTTATAAAGGAGAGATCGGAGATGCCTTAGTCAAGTTCGCTCAGGAGAACGGCGGCTATATGAGTAAGGAAGATCTTGAATCCTATAAAGTCGAATGGGTCGATCCGATCTCTGTTAACTACCGAGGCTATGATGTCTGGGAGATCCCGCCGAACGGAAACGGCATCTCCTTACTGATGGCATTAAATATCTTAAAAGGCTTTGAGCTTCCGGAGAATGAGAAGGAATGCGCAAGGACCTATCATCTCTTATTCGAGAGTATGAAACTGGCCTATGCCGATTCCATGAACTATGTC
>JAFRLM010000010.1 GCA_017431225.1 Erysipelotrichaceae bacterium
CCGGGTGGCATTGTCCCGGGGAGCCAGGAGACTGCCGTCCCGGCCGGTGATGAGCCCGGCGCCCGCGGCCCAGGCCAGGGGCGTCCGGGCGTAGCCGTCGATCTGGCCGGCGTCCCGGAAGGCGGACAGGTCCGCGAGGGTCTCCGAGTCCTTGCCCGCTGCCCGGGCATAGCGGTAGAGGATGGCTGCAAGCTGCTGCCGGGTGACCGGGTCCTCCGGGCGGAAGGTCTCCGCCGTGATGCCGGTCACCACGCCTGCCTCAACGGCCCAGTTTACGGCGTCGGCATACCAGCTGCCGGACACTACGTCGTTGAAGCGGGCCGGGCCGGCCTTCGGGGAGCCTGCCATCCGGTAGAGCATGGTCACCGCCATGGCCCGGGTGGTTTGTCCGCCGGGGTCGAAGCGGGTCCCGGATACGCCGTTCATCAGGCCCTGCTCCAGCACGTAGTCCACCGCCTCATGGTACCACTGTCTCCGGTTCACATCCGTGAAATTCCGGGCGGGGCAGACCTGCAGGTGGACGGAATCGGCGCTGAGAACGGGGGGGATGCGCAGGGTCTCCAGGACCTTTCCCGGGGGATAGGTCCTGACCTCCGCGATCAGCCGGGCCTCGGTCCCTTCCCCGGTGAGGGAGAGCCCGTAGAGGAAGCCCTTGCCTCCCTGATAGGTGGCGTACCGGTAGGTCTGGCCTGAGGTCAGCTCGTAACGGTAGATGCTGTAGGCGTCGGTGTAGTAGATATTTCCGTCGAAATAGGCCAGGGAGGCGTTTTCCGGGGAGAAGATGGTTCCGGCAGTGGGGTGGACCGTGGTGCCGCCTCCGGCATGGGAGACCGCTTTATAATGGAGGGAGGACAGGTCCGCGCTCAGGTACAGCCATTCCATAAGGCTCGTAACAACGAATTCGCCGCTGTATAAGACTGTCAGTAAAAACAGCAAAGCGATATACGGCGCGAGGTACTTCTGCTGATAACGCCAGAGAAACAGCAGCGTGATGAGACAGGAAGCGATCAGCCCGCAATATGCGCCGAAAAGATGCAGCGATCCCATCCCGGGAAAGTTCGGGATCGAGGGCAGCATCAGCGCGATACAAAGCAGGATCCTGTATTCCTTCTTCAGCATACTTCCGTAAGCCAGGACTTTGCAGATGGTAAAAAGCAGATCAAAAAGGAAGAGCAGCGGCCATGTCGCTGCTTCTTTTGCCAGAGTGGAAAGATTATGGTAACCGCTTCTCTCCAGAAAGCAGAGAATGCTCAGAAAGAGAAAAGCGGCTATATATAAGAATTCTCTTCTCTTAATCTTCATTGTCCTGACGGATCAGGATACGGATCGCCTCGATCGCGACGCGGATCGCGGAATCCGTTTCGTGGACCTGCTTGTTTTCCAGACCGGCTTTCGCTCTTTCCTGGTTTGCGACTGCAAGCAGTACGGTACCGCAGCGTACGCCCAGATACTGTGCCGTGATGAAGAGCGCCGCCGATTCCATCTCACTTGCTTTGGTATGGAGGGCGACCCAGGCATCCCATTTCGCCAGCAGTTCATGACTGTTCGGCAGCGTTTCCGGACGATGCTGACCGTAGAAAGAATCCTTGCACTGGACAACGCCGGCATGGAAAGGTTTCTCAAGATTGCGGCAGGCTTTGATCAAAGCGTTTGTGATATCGATATCGGCAACTGCCGGGAATTCGATCGGTGCGTATTCTTTTGACGTTCCTTCCATACGGATGGCGCCGGTCGCGACGACGAGATCTCCTCCGACGACATCGAGGTCAATGCCGCCGCAGGTTCCGACACGGATAAAAGTCTTAGCGCCGCAGGTGACCAGTTCTTCCATGGCGATCGAAGCACTCGGACCGCCGATACCGGTCGAGGTGACGGAGACTTTTACGCCGTCGATCGTTCCGGTATAAGTGACATATTCACGGGAATCCCCGACTAAAACAGGGTTATCAAAATATTGTGCGATCTTAGCGCAGCGTTTCGGATCACCCGGCAGGATGACATATTCACCGACATCCCCCTTGCCTACTCCGATGTGATAGCATTTTCCGCTTCCTTCGCTGTAATCGATCATATGATATTGCTCCTTTTATCTATAACTTTATTCTAATCAAAACAGCGCGGAATGAAAAGAAAAGGCCTTGCGGCCTTGTCTTTATAGGGATCGGATTGCTGATACGCAGACAAACGTCAGAGAAATATAAGGAAAATGCCAAAACGAGGAAAGGACATTTACAGGGTTGGAGAATACCCCGCTGCACATCACCGATCAAAAGAACTAAATTCGTTAGTATTACCTAACGTCTATATATTAGCACACTCTGAAATGATGTCAAGAAAGACTATCTCTCCTTTTCGGATAATAAAAAAATGAGGTCAGACCTCATTTAGATCAGCATCAGCGGATAACCGACAAGGCAGGAACAGAGCACCCCGATCAGCATGGCTCCGAAACCGTAGACCATCATCTGGGCGGGATTCGTATAGCCGCTGCCGCCGGCGATCGCGACACAGGGCATGGCCGGAGGGGTCGCGAAGGAATAGGAAGCCATCATGCCGACATTGATGATCAAGAGCTGCACAAAACGGATATCGAGATTCTCGCTCAGGGAAAGCACAGCGCTGGCGACCAGCGTCGCGGTGACCATATTCGAGCTTAAGTTCGTCTGCAGAGCTGCCCAGAAAGTGAAAAGCAGCAGCGTCATGATCGGACCCAGCGAAGCGAAAAGCGGAGACAGATGTCCGGAGAGCCAGGCTGTCAGACCGATATCGGCATTCGTTAAAGCGGAACCTAAAGCCAGGGTGCCGGCGCACATGATCAGGCTCGGCCAGGAAACACCGTTCTTCAGCGCATCATTGAGCGAACAGAGGCTTTCTCCCTTATCCGTCAGTATGGAAAGCAGAACGATACCGATCAGCGGCGGCATCGCCGTGCCGAAGCTGTCAAGCTTGCTCATCAATGCACCAAATGCAGAACCGGCGAGCGCGTTCTTAACGGCTCCCGGGAAGACCCAGAGGAAGACTACGAAGAAGAAGATCGCGATGATCTTCTTTTCCCGCAGCGAATAACTCCCGCTCTTTTCGGAAACGAATTGGAAATCCGTCAGCGGGTGCATATCCGGACGCAGAAAGACGTAAAACATCACTACGGTGAGCGCAGCTGTCAGAAGACCGCTGGGGATCGCGTAAAGAGAATACGTCAGCGGCGAGATCGCAACTCCTTTCGCCTGCGCGAACAGGTTAACGGCAATGACCGGGAAGGCGTGCGCGATCAAAGTCATACCGGAGGAGATACCGCACATAATGACAGTGCCCATCATCAGCAGAGCCCCGAGGCTGTCCCCCTTTTTGATCTTCAGCTGGGCAGCGATCTCTTCGAGGATCGGATAGTATACAAAGAAGAGGACTGTCGGCGAGATGAAACAGCCGATAAAGAGGATCGACAGGAAATACAGAATGACGAAATGCCAGGGGCCGCGGCGCGCGCTCTTCGAGGTGATGAAGGCGACAGCCAGCCGTTTGAGAAAACTCGTCTTCTGCAGGGCGTAAGTTACAACAAATGTAAACAGAAGGAAGACGAAGGTGCTTCCTCCGTAAGCGGAAGCCAGGATCGAGCTGAACTTCAGTCCCGGGATCAGCGCCAGCGCTCCCAGTAAAAGCACCGACGGCCAGTCGATCGAGACAAAGAGCCACATTAAAAGAACGCCCGCAAAAATGCCGAGCAGTTGAACGGCAGACGGGCTGAGATCGGTATGGATCGGTAAATATCGGAAACCAAAGATCAGCAGGAAACTGATACAGATGATCACATTTTGAAACACACTTCGCTTTTTCATGGTCACAGTGTACCATTCAGACTTAAAAAAAGAAAGGACGTGCTATAATCTTTTCATGAAGTTTGCAGGTTTAGGTACGATCGTCAATGTTCTGGCTATCATTATCGGCGGTCTCTTCGGCTATTTCCTCAAAGACCGTCTCAGTGATTCATTAAAAGATACTTTACAGAAAACGATGGGGGTCAGCACGATCCTGCTCGGTATTGCCGGCGTTCTGGAGAAGATGCTCATCATCACCGACGGCGCCGTGCACGCGGAAGGTTCGCTGAAAATGATCCTCTGTCTGACCTTCGGGGCGATCGTCGGCGAACTGATCGATCTTGAAAAACAGTTCGACCGTTTCGGCGAATGGCTCAAGCAGCATTCCGGGAACAGTCAGGACAACTCTTTCCTCAATGCTTTTATCACGGCATCCCTGACCGTATCGATCGGCGCGATGGCGATCATCGGGTCGATCAATGACGTTCTCTATCAGGATCCGACGATCCTGTTTGCCAAAGCCCTGCTCGACTTCAGCATCATCCTGGTCTTTGCGGCTTCGCTGGGCAAAGGCAGCATCTACAGCGCGATCCCGGTCGGTATCCTGCAGGGTTCGATGACATTGCTGGCAGCCCTGATCGCTCCGCTGATGTCCGCTGCCGCGCTCGACAATATCGCTCTGGTCGGTTCGGCCCTGATCTTCTGTGTCGGCATCAATCTTCTGATCGGGAAGACTGTGAAAGTCGCCAATCTTCTGCCTTCCCTGCTCTTCGCGTTTTTTGCAGCTTTACTGTTTTAGTCCTTTACTTTCCGGCTTGTTTGCGATAGGATAAAACTTGAGCTTGCTAGGGGTGTAGTACAATGGTAGTACAGTGGTCTCCAAAACCATTGACGAGGGTTCAATTCCTTCCACCCCTGCCACTTTTTTATTTTCGGGGCTCAGAATAAGGGACTTCCCTTCCGGAAGTCCCTTTCTTTTTTTATCAGTAAACAAAAAAGACTGCTTTTGAAGCAGCCTTTTCTGCATTGCTTGTATTGATCGCTTTATCCTTTGATGCCGGTCTCGCCGCCGATACCGTTGATGAACCATTTCTGGGTAAAGGCGAAGAGGACAAGAAGCGGGATAACGACGACAGCCGAAGCTGCCATGACGAGCGCCCATTCGGTACCGTAGGCACCGTCACGGATAAAGAAGGCACGAAGACCCTGGGAGACCAGGAAGTATTCACTGCTCTTGGTGATCAGGGACGGCCACATGTAGTTGTTGTAAGTGGAGATGAAGTTCATCAGACCGAAGGTGATGAAGCTCGCCTTGGTCATCGGGCATACGACTTCCCAGAGCGCGCGCCAGTGGGACGCTCCGTCCATACGGGCCGCTTCCACAAGTCCCTTGGGGATCTGCATGAAGCCCTGCCGCAGCAGGAAGATACCGAAGATACTGACCGTACTCGAGATGATCAGGCCGCGGAAGGAATCAAGCATCTTCCAGTCCGCCAGGATGATATAACTCGGGATATAGGTCGCCGCGACCGGCAGCATATACGTCGCCATGACGATCGCGAAGAGCATCTTGTTCGTGCGGAATTTCAAGAAGACCAGCGCATATGCCAGCATCGCGCCGCTGACGATCTGCAGGGCAACGATGACTGCCGATACCCAGGCGGAGTTGAAGATATAGCGCGGGATCGGGGAATCAAAGATGATGCTGGTGATATTGGACCACTGGGGAACGGTCGGGAAGAAGATCTCGGTATTCAGGATATCCGCTTTTGTCTTTAAGGCGGATACCATCATCCAGATGAACGGGAACGCGGTGAAGATACTGGCCGTGCCGAGGATCAGCACCTTGCCCAGGATCGAGAGGATACGTACCGGCAATGCCCGGTTATCACTGTAACGTGTATTCATATATATCCCCTTTCTATCAATAGTAGACCCACTTCTCGGAGACTTTGAACTGGATCAGCGAGAGACCCACTGTCAGCAGGATCATAACGACAGCGACTGCGGTCGCCTGACCCATGTTGAACTCGTTAAAGCCGAGCTGGTAATACATATAGAGAAGCGTCCGCGTGCTGCCCGAAGGACCGCCCTGCGTCAGGACCTGGATCTGGTCGTAGGCCTGCAGGGAGTTGACCATCGTGATGATCGTCAGGAAGAAGGTCGTCGGTGAGATCGACGGAAGCGTGATATCCACGAACTGCCGCCAGCCATGGGCACCGTCAAGGGCACCGGCTTCATAAAGCTCACCCGGCACTTTCTCTAACGCGGAGAGATAGAATATCATCGCGTAACCGAGGGATTTCCAGATGGTAACGATAATGACACTGAGCATCGCCGTATCCGAGGACGCGATCCATTTGAGCGGAGACATGCCCAGTGAAGTCAGGATCGTATTCGCGATACCGCCGTCTGTCTTATAGATCCAGGACCAGACGATCGAGATCGCGACGGTCGGTGTGATCCACGGAGAGAAGATAATGAATTTCAGGATGCCGCTGCCGCGGAAATTCTTGACGAGCAGCAGTGCCAGCACCAGTCCCAGGATGATCGTCGGGAACAGTGTTCCGGCGGTAAAGACCAGGGTATGCCACAGCGCTTCGTAAAAACGCGGGTTGCGGAACAGTGAAAGATAATTCTTGATTCCGACCAGTTTGTAAGTCGGAGAGATATAGTCCCAGTTGGTGAAACTGAGATAGATCGTACGCAGGATCGGGTAGATCCAGAATACGATCAACGGGATCAGCGCCGGCAAAACAAACAGAAGGACTGTCGGCAGACTGTCATAGCGGCGCTTGTATTTTCTTTTCGCGCTCATTAGTTCGTGATCGTCCTTTCTGTCTCCGGATCAAAGAGATGCAGTTTTGCTTCCTTCACTTTCAGGAAGATCTCCTTGCCGTGTTCCTGGTACTGGGTCTGATCAGTATTCATGATGATGCGGTCATCCTGACACTGTGTATAGATGATCGCGTTGCTGCCGAGAAGTTCGAATACGGAGACTTCACCGCGGAAAGCCGCGGAATCCTGATCACTCAGTTCAACATGTTCCGGACGGATACCGGCAGTGACCTTCTTACCGACCCAGCCGCCTTCGCGGACTTTCGCGGCCTTTTCCGCTGTCAGCGGGATAAAGCCGTCTCTTGTCTTCAGGATGAGCCCGTCGCCCTTTTCCTCGATCTCCCCTTCAAAGAAGTTCATGGTCGGGGTGCCGATGAATCCGGCAACGAATTTATTGTTCGGATAATTGAAAAGGTTCGTCGGATTATCGATCTGCATGATCTCGCCGTCCTTCATGACGACGATCTTGGTGCCTAAAGTCATCGCTTCCGTCTGGTCATGGGTGACGTAGATGAAAGTCGTATTCAGACGCCGGTAAAGGTCCGCGATCTCAACACGCATCTGACCGCGCAGCTTGGCATCAAGGTTGGAAAGCGGTTCATCCATCAGGAAGGCTTTCGGATGACGGATGATCGCACGGCCCATGGCAACACGCTGCTTCTGGCCGCCGGATAACTGACCCGGGCGGCGGTCAAGCAGATTTTCAAGACCGAGGGAAGCGGCGACATCCTTTACCCGCTTATCGATCTCGTCCTTCGGGACCTTCTTAATCTTTAAGCTGTAGGCGATATTCTGATATACCGTCATGTGCGGATAAAGAGCGTAGTTCTGGAAAACCATCGCAATATCGCGGTCCTGCGGCGAAACGTCGTTGATGCGTTTGCCGTCTAAGTAAAGATCTCCGTCGCTGATATCTTCCAGTCCGGCGATCATACGCAATGTTGTGGATTTTCCGCAACCGGAAGGTCCAACGAGAATCACAAATTCATTATCTTTGATCTCCAGGTTGATATTCTTGACCGCCTGGAAACCATTCTCATATTCTTTCGTTACATTCTTAAGGATAATTTCTGCCATTTGCCTACTCCTTCATAGAGGTAGGAGCAGCCGCCGCTAAACGGCTGCTCCTCTGGTTTCGTGTGTTTGTTAGAGAATTACTGAGCTAAAGCCTCATCAAGAGCGATCTGTGCATTCGTGCAGGCTTCATCCAGGGCTTCCTGCGCGGAGATGCCTTCGATCTCGATCTTTTCAGCTGCGATATTCAGTTCGTTCAGGATTCTTCCGCCTGTCGGGTCGACCGGGTAGATCGAAGCGTGTTCAGACTGAGCGAGCAGAACTCTCGCGACCGGGTTCTCTTCCAGGAACTTCTGGTATTCCGGAACTTCGGTAACGCGCTTGTTGGCAGCCGGGTATGTTGTCAGCATCGTGTAGGCAGCCTGGTTTTCCGGGTTCGTCAGGAACTTGATGAACTCATAAGCGCCCTGCTGTTCTGCTTCTGTGTTGCCTGCCGGCATACAGAGCATAAGAGCCTGCGCCCACGGCATGGAGACATTGCCTTCCCAGCCGAACTGTTCGAGCGGACGGATGACATCAAAGTCGAAGTCAACGGAGTCGACCGGAGAGCCGGTGTAACCCGCGGATCTGCCTTCGATGACATCATCGATGGTATCGTACCAGTAGACCCAGTCATCGATACCGTTCCAGTGTGTCTGCATGTAGCCGTTCTCATGGATCCAGCCGCGGAAGCTTTCCCATACTTCGACCCATTCCGGAGAATTGATCAGTACGGTCTTGCCGTCATCGGAGAGGACTTTCGCGCCGTTTGCGAAGGCTGCGTCGATCAGGTTCTTACCATCGCCGCCCATCGGTTCCCAGGCGAACTGATAGCCAGCTTCCTGGAACTTCGGAGCAACGGCTACGAGATCCTGCCAGCTCTTGATGCTTTCGGGATCAACACCTGCGTCTTCGAAGGCCTTTACGCTGTAGTAAGCGATCTGAATCGTTCCGTACCACGGACGTGCGAAGGTAGCGCCGTCAGTGTGCTTGCCCTGATCCGCGTAGACTGCGTAGAAGTCGTCATCGTTGAAGTCGGGGTCATTTGCCTGGAAGCCGTCAAACGGTACAAGAGCACCCTTTTCATAGAGCTGTCTTGCCGGAGCGGTATCCAGAAGAACGACATCCGGTGCGTTCTTACCGGCGATCGCAGCCTGCAGGTTGGAGAATGTCTTGACATAGTTTTCCTGCTGGATAGCTGTGACGTGATACTTTGTCTGCGATTTGTTGAAGTTATCGATCTCTTCGTTGACAAGGTCCATGACATTGTTGCCCTGTGCAAGCCAGAATTCGATCTCGATCACTTCGTCGGTCTTTTCGCCATCACCGCCGGGTGCCGGAGTCGGTGTACTGCTGCCGGAGCCACAGCCGGCGACTAACAGCAACACCAAGAGAGCCGCTAATAATTTTTTCATTCTTTTAAACCTCCTTTGTTGTTTTATGAATGAAATCATTTACTTTTTTGTTTATCTGCCTCTCTGAGCTGTTTCATCAGGCTCGCGCAGATCATGAGGATCACGATCCCGATCGGGAAAGCCGCAATGATCGAAACGGATTGCAGGCTATAGATCGAGTTCTGTGAGAACAGGAGAGCGATCGGCAGCAGGATGAAGACCATGGACCAGAAGACACGGATCTTCTTTCCCGGTTCCTGCTCGATCGGCAGTTTTTTATAGGAATAATAGGAAATGACCATTGCCAGGGAATCGAAGGTGGTCGCGTAGAACGCGATCATCGTGATCACAAGCAGGATCAGACCAAGCGCCGGCAGCGGCAGCCCGTCAAAGACACGGATGATGATCTCAGCATAATGGCCGCCATTGGCGATATAGCCGCTGATATCCAGACCATGCTTGAGCTGCTGGGCGAGACCGTAATTGCCTAAGATGATGAAGGACAGGAAGGTTCCCGCAAGACCCCAGAAATAACCGCCGAAGACCATGTTGCGGATCGTTCTGCCCTTAGAGATCGTACCGATGAAAAACGGTGTGGCAACGCACCAGACCATCCAGTAGGCCCAGTAATAGACGGTCCAGTTCTGCGGGAAATTCGTTTCACGCAAGGGATCCATCCAAGTCGCCATACCGATATAATTCTGAACAAGATTCCCTAAGGCACTGAAGCCGGTCTCGAGGATATAGATCGTCTCTCCGCCGAAAAACAGCACGTAGGCTAAAAGCGCAAAGAAGAGATAGGAACAGATCAGCGCGAGTTTGGAGATCGCCTTCATGCCGATATAAAGGACGACCGTATAAAGAACAGCGATCACGATCAGGATGGCGATCGCCAGTGCTGTCGAATCGGGGATGCCGAATACGGTGCTGAAAGCGGAGGACAATAACGGCGTCGTGACCGAG
Source organism: Erysipelotrichaceae bacterium (assembly GCA_017431225.1). Classification (GTDB taxonomy): domain Bacteria; phylum Bacillota_I; class Bacilli_A; order Erysipelotrichales; family Erysipelotrichaceae; genus RGIG5669. The sequence goes on from JAFRLM010000010.1 coordinate 10,061, forward strand.
AAAGTCGTTGCTGTACCGGCGATCAGGGAGAAGATCGCGAGCAGATCGATGATCTTTCCGGGGATCCCGTCCACCTTATCGCCGAGCAGTGGCCGGCAAGCTTCCGAGTATTTCTGCTTATGCGAGCCGCGGACATGGAACATAAAACCGAAGGCGACTGCCAGAGCGATATAGAAGCTCCAGGCGATCGGTCCCCAGTGAAACAGCGGATATGTGGATGCCCAGCGCTGGATGCCGCCCAGTTCTTCGATATACGGCTCATTGGCGTATAATGCCCATTCCGTCAGCGAATAAAAAAGGATATCCGCCGCCATGGTGGAAGTAAAGATCAGAGCGCCCCACTGGAAATCGGAATACTGCGGTTTCTCAAGATTTCCGAAGCGGATCTTTCCATAGCGGGAAAAACCCAGATACATAGTAAAAATAAAGATCCCGAGACCAAGCGCCGCGTAATACAGAGAAAAACGGTCTCCGACGATATAGCGGATGCGTGCGAGCAGATCCTGCGATTCCTGCGGACGGAACGCGAAAAAGATACATAGCGCAACTACGGATACGAGCGGGACAATTATCGAAAACCAGTCCATTTGAACGTGAGAGTCGTTTTTATTGCTCATAAGGGAAGCTAATCGTTTCCTCCACCTGCTTACTTATATTCATATTACTACAAAATGTAAGCGCTTCAAATAGTTAATGGTCAATTATGTTTTTCACAAATTCCGACTTTATTGACGGATTTTATAGTATTTCAACACTCTGGCCGGGTCATTTGTGATGACCGAAGTCACTCCCTGCTCGATGCATTTCTCGACATCTTCCTCTTCGTCAACGACCCAGACATTGGTGCGCAGACCGAGCTTATGTGCCTCTTTCATAGGTTCTCCCGGAACGAAAAGATTGAAATACGCCGGGTTGATCGCCTTCGCGCCATGAGCTTTGGCGTACACCGGAAAATCGATCGTTCCGTCAAAGTACAGGAAACCGACATCTAAGGAAGGATCCAGTTCCAGAAGATGCAGACAGGTATAGTGGTTAAAGGAGGAATAGTTGATCTTATCCTCCATGCCGAACTCTCTGACCAGTGCGAGCGTCTTTTCTTCGATCCCGTCATAGAACGGATAGCTCGTCTTCAGCTCGATATCGATCGTGAGACCGGTCGGTCTGATCAGTTCGAGGACCTCACGCAGTGTCGGGATCTCTTGCGGTCCGTACTGCGGAAACTGCTGATTGAAATCCAGCGCTTTCAGTTCGGCTAAGGTGTAGTCTTTCAGCCACCCCTTCCCGTTGCTGGTGCGCTCAAGTGTTTCATCGTGACATACGACGATCTCGCCGTCCTTTGTCAGCTGGATATCCAGTTCCAGGCCGTCCGCGCCGGCTTCGACTGCCTGCGCGAACGCCAGTAAAGTATTTTCAGGGGCTGTTGCACAGGAGCCTCTGTGCGCCCAGACCAATGGTAAATTTTTCATATTATTCTCCAATCTTACAATTTCATCTTAAGACGATTAGGCCCAAAAACAAAGCCCGGAATTTACTTGAACGCGCCCTTTACACAAAGTAAAATGAAATAGAATGAAAGGACTCTTTCAAGAGTATGGACAAGATGAAATACAATATTACCATCATTGGTGCCGGCATCATCGGAAGTTCCATTGCTTATCGTTTATCCAAATACGACTGCTCGATCTTAGTCGTCGATAAAGAAAACGATATCGGCAATGAAGTCTCTATGGCGAACTCCGCGATCGTTCATGCCGGTCACGACCCGGAAGACGGAACACTGAAGGCTCTGCTGAATGTCGAAGGCAACCGCATGTATCCGCAGCTTTGTGAAGACATCGGTGCCCGGATCCGTCACGTCGGCGCGTATACCGTAATGTGTTCCCCGGAACAGCAGGAGACGATGGACGCGCTGATCAAGCGTGCCGAAGAACGCGGTGTCCCCTTCGAAGTGCTCACTGCCGAAGAAGCCAGAAAAGAAGAACCGAATCTCGCGGATGACGTGATCAAGGTCCTCTCCCTTCCTTCCACGGCCATCATCATCCCCTGGGAAGTCGCACTGAAACAGATGCAGGTAGCTGTTCTGAACGGAACCGAAGTCAAACTGAACTGTGAAGTCAAAAATATCCGCAGGAACGAAGAAGGATACGTTCTGGAGACCAGCCAGGGTGAGATCGAGACAGATTACGTGATCAACTGCGCAGGTCTTTACGCAGATAAGATCGCGAACATGATCGCCCCGCTGGATATCCATACGATCCCGCGCCGCGGCGAATACTTCGTCCTCAGCCATGACGCCAAGGATTTCGTACATCATATCGTTTACCCGATCCCGACTGCCAAAGGCAAAGGCATCCTCGCTGTCCCGACAGTCGACGAGAACATCCTGCTCGGACCCAATGCCGAAGAGACAGGAAGCTGCGAAGCCATCAATACCACCAGTGAAGGCCTCAGCTACATTCGCCAGGAACTCAGCCGCAGTGTCAAGAATGTCCCCTTCCAGCATGTGATCCGCACCTTCGCGGGCTTACGTCCTTCGATCGCAACGAAAGACTTCTATATCAAAAAAGCCGAGGGTGAGGAACATTTCCTCAATCTGCTCGGTATCGATTCGCCCGGTATCGCATCCGCGCCGGCGATCGCCAAATATGTAGAGAATCTGCTTGAGCTGCCCTACGCTGTCAAGGATTCCTACGAGACCAAGAACCCCTACCGTTTCAACTTCCAGGATCTTACTCCGGAAGAAAAAGACGCATATATCAAGGAACATCCAGCCTACGGCAACATCATCTGTCGCTGCGAACAGATCTCCGAAGGTGAGATCGTTCAGAGCATACACGAAGTTCTCGGCGCGCATTCGATCAAAGGCGTCAAGAAACGTGTCCGTCCGGGCATGGGAAAATGCCAGGGCGGCTTCTGCCAGCCGCTGGTCCTCGAGATCCTCGCCCGTGAGCTGAAGATCCGTCCGGAAGAAGTCCTTTATGATCAGATCGGCTCCAATGTCGTTATCGACTGGAAAGGAGGCCAGGACAATGCGTAAAGTACAGTGTGTGATCATCGGTGGCGGTTCCGCCGGACTGGCAGCCGCGATCGAATTAAAGAAAAATGGGATCGATGATCTTCTGATCCTGGAAAAAGGCCCGGAACCGGGCGGTATCCTGAACCAGTGTATCCACAACGGTTTCGGTCTTCACGAATTCAAGGAAGAGCTCTCCGGCCCGGCCTACGCGGAACGTTTCGCGAAGCAGGCGGAAGAACTCGGTATCCCGGTCGAATGTAACACGACCGTAACAGCCTTCTATCCGGATAAGACGATTGAAGTATCCAACAGCAGCGGTTACGAGATCATCCAGGCGGAGGCAGTCGTTCTGGCAATGGGCTGTCAGGAAAGAACGGCCGGTCAGATCCAGATCCCGGGAATGCGTCCCCAGGGCGTTTATACTGCCGGTACCGCACAGCGTTACGTCAATATCGACGGCTATCAGATCGGTAAACGCGTGTTCATCCTCGGATCCGGTGATATCGGCCTGATCATGGCGAGAAGAATGACGCTGGAAGGCGCAAAGGTCCTCGGTATCGCCGAGCTCATGCCCTACTCCAACGGTCTGCAGCGTAACATCGTTCAGTGTCTGAAAGACTACGGCATCCCGCTCTATCTTTCCCACACCGTTACCAATATCGAAGGTTTCCCGCGCCTCAGCAAAGTCACGATCTCCGAAGTCGACGCCAACCGCCGTCCGATCCCGGGCACGGAAAAGGTCTTCGAAGTCGATACCCTGCTGCTCTCTGTCGGTCTTGTCCCGGACAATACCCTGACAGTCGAAGCGGGCATCCATCTTGATCCGCGCACCAGAGGTGTTGAAGTCAACGAATACTGCGAATCCCCGATGCCGGGCGTATTCGCAGCCGGTAATGTCCTGCACGTTCATGACCTGGTCGACTACGTAACAGCGGAAGGCCGCAAAGCCGGACGCGGCGCAGCCAAGTACCTCAAGGGTGAGCTGAAGGAACGCAACGGCTTTGTCACAAAGGCCGGAAACGGTATCGGCTATGTCCTGCCGCAGCGCGTAGACTATCCGAGCGAAGACGCGACCGTTGAATTCTCCTTCCGTGTACGCACACCGTATAAGAACGCCAAGATCGTCGTCAAGGACGGTGACACCGTGATCCGGGAGATCAAGAAACCGGCTCTGCTGCCGGCGGAGATGGAAAAAGTCGTTCTCCCGAACAACATCCTGGTAAACATCAAGAACGATCTGACCATTGAGGTCAAGGAGGCATAATATGGAATTAACCTGTATCGTTTGTCCGCGGGGCTGCACGATCTCCTACGACATCGTCAATGGTGAAGCTGTCAATATCACCGGCAACTCCTGCCCCAGAGGCAAGGTCTACTGTGAGACCGAGATCAAGGCGCCGACCAGAATGCTGACATCGACTGTTCCGATCACCGGCGGTCATTATCATCAGCTTCCGGTCATCACCTCCGCTCCGATCCCGAAAGAAAAGATCTTTGCCGTCATGGATGAGATCCACGCCGCGAAAGTCACCGCGCCGGTCAAAGTCGGCGATGTCATCATCTCCGATGTTGCCGGCACCGGCATCGATATCCTCGCTTCGAGATCCATGAACTAAAACCAAAAGTCCGCTGTCTGATCGTATACCGCAGATAAAAAAACAGCGGACTTTTCTTTACCCTCTCATAGAAAAACAGGCCTGGTGCCTGTTTCTTTTGTAATATCGTTATTTGTGATCAGCTATCGATATAGGAAATACGCGAATGCGGACTGCACCAGCATCAAGATCACGGTCAGCAGCACGCTCGGCGTCGTCAGGAAAAGCCGCAGGGTATACCACAGATTTCTCTGTCTGCTTACATAGATCCGCTGGAACTTGCGGGAAAGGAGCAGATAGACGGAGATGGCATATAAAAGACCGATGGTCGCCACGATCGTCCAGCTGTATCTTTCGGGAACGAATGTGCTACCTAAGAAAAGCGCGTTGATCGTGATATGGACGATGACGCCCGGCAGGATGTTGTGATAGCGCAATGTCATCAGACACAAACAGCCCGAAAGGATGAACGCCGGTATGAACTCCGTTACCGAGGTATGCGCGAAAGCATATAACAGAGAGACGGTCAGGATCCCGAAACGGTTTCCGTAACGGCCTAAGTCACGCAGCAGTACGCCGCGGAAAGCAAATTCCTCGATCAGCGGGGTAACACCGATAAACAGGAACATGAAAAGCGGTTCACGCAGATAACTGTCCGCCTGCACCATACCGATCGGAGCGACGAAAGCGTCGTTGAATCCCAGGGGATTGAGCACCATCGAGGACAGGAAGATGCCGACAAACAGCAAGGAAATGATCAGGATCGCGTCCTTAAGATAATCCAGGAAGCCGAAATGGCAGGGACGCATGAAATCCTTGCGTTTTACCCCGTTTGCCTTCGCGTAGATCGAGAAAAGGATCAGAGCCGAGAGAACATAGACAAGATAAAAAACACCCAGGATCAGCGGTTTACCGTCATTTCCGGACAAGGGAGATCCGATGACCTGAAGATAACGCGATACCAGCGGCGGAAAATATGTAACGATCAGTATATAGATCAGGAACAGCAGACCGGATGTGAAGAAGCGCCTCTGCGCTTTTGCCTTGCTGATCCGTTTTCCTTTTTTCGAATTACTCACTCTTAAATTATAATGCCTTTCACGTGAAATTTGGTCACAATTCACTTTGAGTTCACATTCACATCTATAATGAGAATTGAAGTTGATGAATATGCTGAAAGCCTGTACAGTATATCCCTCTTATTTCACGGGCTAGAAAGGAATTCATCAAATGCGGAAACATTTGATGCAGAAAAGAAAATGAAGAAGTTTCTTAAAGTATTATTAGTATTTGCGGTCGCCTTTGTTGGCGGTTTCGCCGGGTCCTATGCCTACGGGCAATATGCCGGCAAACAGGAGGCGGCGGTCACCACGGCTGAATCAGAGTCAGCCAACCAGCCGGTCAGCTATGTCGTAAAAGAGAGCAGCGATCTGAAGAGCGCGATCAAGAAAGCCTACGGCACTGTCGTCGAGATCCAGGTCAAATCCACATCGACAAACGTCTTCTATGGAGAATCATCCAGTATCGGCCTCGGCTCCGGCGTCATCGTCTCGGAAGACGGTTATATCATCACCAACAATCACGTCGTCCAGAACTCCAATGAGATCACGGTAAAGACACAGGACGGCACCGAATACAGCGCGGAACTGATCGGTACAGACGTCAAGACCGATCTGGCAGTCATCAAGATCGAAGCCAGCGGACTGGAATACGCAAAACTCGCGGACTCCGACAAAGTCGAGATCGGCGATGACGCGATCGTTATCGGTAACCCGCTGGGCGAAGGTATCAGCGTATCCAACGGTATCATCTCCGCCAAAGACAGACAGGTCACTGTCCGTAAACAGACGATGTATCTGCTGCAGACCAACGCAGCCGTAAACGAAGGCAACAGCGGCGGCGGTCTGTTCGATATCAACGGCGATCTGATCGGTATCGTCAACGCCAAATCAGCGTCCAACATTCTGACCGGATCTGTTGAAGGACTCGGCTACGCGATCCCTAGCAACACCGTCCAGAAGATCGCGAAGGAGCTTGTGGAAAACGGTTACGTCAAAGACCGTGCCACCATGGGCGTCATGTTGTCGGATCTTGAACAGTCGACTTCGGAATTTGAAAAAGGTGTCTACGTCACCGGCGTCGTTGAAGGCAGCGCTGCCGAAAAAGCCGGCCTGCAGATGTACGACCGTATCGTCGAATTTGACGGAACGGCTGTCAGCACCTATACCGAGATCAACCGTCTGATCCTGAAATATGAAGTCGGCGATACAGTCACTCTGAAGATCGTGCGTGAAGGCAAAGAGATCACCGCAACACTGAAACTGCAGGAAGCAACAAATCTGAACTAACACAGTAAAAGCCCCGGTCTGACCGGGGCTTTCCTGTAAAAAAGGAGACCGGATCATCCGGTCTCCTTTTCGTATTATTCCTTTTCCTCGAGCTGAGCTTTTCTGGAAGCGATGACGCTTTCCGCAATGTTCTGCGGAGCCGGTTCATAACGGGCGAATTCTACATGGTAGGAACCACGGCCCTGTGTCATGGAACGGAGCTCTGTTGCGTAACGCATCATTTCAGCCATCGGTACTTCGACATCAACGACGATCTCATGATCAGCGGTTACTTCACTGCCCATGATGATACCGCGGCGCTTGGAGAAGTCACCAATGATCGCGCCGGTGTATTCTTCCGGAGCGGTAACAGTCGCCTTGACGATCGGTTCAAGAAGGATCGGCTTCGCTTTCGGCATACCGGCTTTGTAAGCCAGACGTGCAGCAGCCTTGAAGGCGATTTCCTTAGAGTCTACCGGATGGTAGGATCCATCATACAGAGTAGCCTTGACGCCGACGACTTTGTAACCGGCGAGAACACCGGATTTCATGCATTCACGAAGTCCGTCTTCAACAGCCGGGAAGTACTGTCTCGGAACAGCGCCGCCGAAGACTTCCTCAGCGAAGACCATTTCATCACTGTCGCAGGGTTCGAAACGGATCCAGACATCACCGTACTGGCCGGCACCGCCGGACTGTTTCTTATGCTTACCCTGAACTTCTGCCTTACCGCGGATGGTCTCGCGGTACTGGACAGTCGGTTCAGCAGTCTGAACTTCAACTTTGTATTTGTTCTTCAGCTTGGAAAGAACGACATCGATATGCTGGTCACCGACGGCATATAAGATCTGCTCGTTGGTTTCCGCATTCTTTTCAAGACGCAGAGTCTTGTCTTCATCCAGGATCTTCTGGAGAGCGAAGGACATCTTGTCTTCGTCAGCCTTTGTCTTAGGCATGATCGCAACACCGAGCATCGGTTCCGGGAACTGGATATCCGGGAAGATGACCGGCTTGTCTTCATCGCAGAGTGTATCGTTTGTTTCGGTAACAGAAAGCTTTGTAACACAGCCTAAGTCACCGGTGAAGAGCTTACCGACAGCTTCCTGGTTTCTGCCCTTAACGACGTAGATCTGGGAGATCTTTTCGGTTTCTTCCTTCTTGCTGTTGTAGACAACGGAATCACTTGTCAGGACACCGCTCATGATCTTGAAGTAAGTGATCTTACCGACGAACGGGTCGACGACTGTCTTGAAGACCTGTGCGGAGAAGGTCTCTTCGCCGTTTGTTTCCAGAATGACATCATTGCCGGCAGGATCTTTGGCAGTGACTGTACCCTTTTCGGCGTAGCACGGGAAATACTCGGTAACGAGGTCTAACAGACGGGAGATACCGATGTTCTTCGCAGCAGAACCACAGTAGACCGGGCAGATCTCACCGCTGCGGACAGCGATACGGAGGCCCTTCGCGATCTCTGCTTCGGTGAACGGTTCTTCCATGAAGAATTTTTCCATCAGTTCATCGTCAGTTGTAGCGATCGCTTCGGCGATCTCGTTGTAATGAAGTGCTACTTCATCCTTGTAGGATTCCGGAACTTCCTGCGGTTCAGCCAGGTTGTTGTAGTACCATGCCTTGCCGCGCAGGATGTTGATGGAACCGACGATCTCTCTGTTCTCGATGATCGGCATTTCGAACAGGAAGACGTTCTTACCGAATTTGTCACGCAGATCCTGGTAGACCTTTGCGTAATCGGAATGATCTTCATCGAGCTTGTTTACGAAGAAGATGGTCGGGAGACCCTTCTGACGTGCATATTTGACAGCCTTTTCCGTACCGGATTCAATACCGTCCTTTGCGGAAACGACGATCAGGGCGTTGTCACCGACAGCGAGACCGGCCTGCATTTCACCTTCATAGTCCAGATAACCGGGGGTATCGATGAAGTTGATCTTGCTGTTCTTCCATTCGATCGGCATCAGGGCTGTGAAAACGGACTGTTTACGTTTTACTTCTTCCTGGTCATAGTCGAGGACGAAGTTGACATCTCTGCCGTTGCCCATTCTTTCGATCTGTTTTGTTTTGTAAAGGCAAGCCTCTACAAGCGCGGTTTTACCCGCGGCAGCGTGGCCTAAGAGGACGACGTTGCGAATATCTCTTGCTAAATAGTCTCTCATCTGTCCGTATCCCCCTATTTCAGAATGCCTTTCAGGCTATCGAGATTCTCGGTACGAACATAATGAACAGCCTTCTGTCCATTGTTATCGACGATCTCTTTATCAGCACCGTTGTTCAACAGGTATTCAACGAGTTCTGTGTATCCGCCGTAAGCAGCACGCATTAAGGATGTGCAGCCATTATTATCCTGCTTATTTACATCCGCGCCGGCACTCAGAAGATACTGGATGACATCGACCTTGAACGCGAGGACGGCTTCCATCAGAGCGGTACGGCCCTTATTGTCCTGTGCGTTGACTTCAGCACCCTTCTCGACTAAGAACTTGACTGTGTCTGTCTCACCGAGGAATGCGGCACGCATAAGAGCTGTACGGCCATTGTTGTCATGGGAATTGACATCCGCGCCTGCTTCGACCAGCAGACTGCAGATCTCGACAAAGCCCTTCTTGGCAGCGCCCATAATTGCGGTTTTATTGTTCTTGTCACGAGCTCTGACATCGGCACCGTTGTCTAAAAGGACACGTACGATTTCTGTATAGCCTCTTTTAGCACTGCGCATCAGGCCGGTTCTGCCGTCACCATTGGCAATATTGACGTTTGCACCTTTAGCGATAGCGGCACATACTTTGGCGTAGTCACCACTGGCACATGCGTCAAAAAATTCTTTGTTTACCGTATCCATAGTTATTTACCCTCCTTATAGCAAACAAAAAGCGAACACAAGTTCACTCGCAGCAATCATTTTCAGGCATGAAGAAACTATACGCATCGCAAACAGCACTATCCTCTGCGAAAAGTACGGCTGCATATAACCTCTCCATGATAACCACCTTGCTTTCTTATACATAAATTGTATCTTTTAAGCTGGTAAGAATCAAGTAAAACCATTGCCCTAGTGCATCATCGAAACAACGCTTTTATAATCCGGAAGCTTTTCGGAAACGGTTCTGTAAAAATCACGGGAATGGTTCGGATAAAGGAAGTGGACCATCTCATGAAGATAGACATAATAGATACATTTCAGGGGAAAATGGATCAGATACGGGTTCAGAACGATCAGATTCTTCGTGGGATAACAGACGCCCCAGCGGCGTTTGTAGATCTTGAACTCGATCCGTGGGATACGATAGTACGCTTTTGATCTTAAAAACGCCAGAAGATCCTCTTCGTACTCATTGCAGACCGAGCGCAGATACGGCAGAGAGGCTTCGTAAAAAGCCGAAAGGATCGTTTCCTTCGTACGTTTGTGTGTGTAGAAACAGATCGTATCACCGCTGACGACGATATGCTCCTCTCCGTTCATTACAAGGAACTGAAATCTCTTTCCGAGGAACCAGATCTCCTCCCCTCCCTGATAGAGATAGGAGCTTTCCTTCTTGGCGATGATCTCATTGTTCTTTTTGGTGATCCAGTCTTTACGTTCCTCGATAAAACGAATACCGGCTCTTTCTCCCTGCAGAAAAGGAAGGTTGAGCCGGAGCTTATAGGGTTCACGGATGGTCAGAGAAAAAGACTTCTGGCTGCGGAAGTTCATCGTCAGTTCAAAAGTCTCTCCGTTGATATTAATTTCCCTGGTTAGAGTTCGCATTCGTCTCCTGACCGTGGATATAGTACATGTAGTATTCGTCAAAAGTCAGACCGGATTCACGGATCTTCGTGGCAAGCTCAGTGCCGACAAAACGCCAGTACGCGAAGTTGCCTTCCTCACCGGTGATGCTCTTCTTATTCTGCGGATATCTTTCGATAAAGCCGTATTCATGCGCATGTTCCTGCATCCATTTATAAGATGCCGTTTCACCGAACTGGGAAACTCTCGCGTTGGCGGAACTGACGACTTCAACTGCCAGACCGGTCTGCAGATCGGAATAGCCCGGACGGGTCGTATACATATCGGCGTCTAATCCGTAGGTCTCGTAATACGCTGCCTGATCATCATAGGATTTATAGGCGGTTACCGCGTAGATCCCCTCGCCTTCGACATTGGCAGCCAGATCATCACAGAGGCTCGTGAAAGCGGCAAGGCCTTCCGACTGCAGGAACAGATTCGGTACGCCATAGCGCTGCGGGATCTCAACGAGCTTATTCGGCTCGTATTGTCCGAGATAGAATTTTTTGGATACAAATGCGTCGATCGCGGAAGGATCTTTTACATCGGTGGTGTTCTCATAGGGGATCAGGTAATCATTGGTCAGCACAACAGAGGATGCGCTGTTTTCCGGATGATTGCGACAGTCATCGGCATAGGCCGCCGCATCCACTTTATCAAAGACGAAGAGCGGCATGAGCTCATAGTCGTGAGCGCCGCCGAAAAGTGTCAGCAGCTCATCGGAATTGTATTTCCCTGTCTGCGCCAGACGGTCATAAAGAGTAAAGGTATCTTCATTCACAAAATCACGGACGACATACAATCCAAGATATTTCTTATTGAATGTGTCCTTCTGCACTTCCTGGGCAAGATACTCGGAGTAATAGGAATTCGCGAGAATATCCTTATCGACGTTCTGTTTGAAGATCGCTTTGATCTCCTCCTCTTTGTAGCCGAGAGCCATAAGAGCCTGTTCTTTCTGATAACGTGGGATCTTATATATAGACAGTGCGACAAGCAGCACTGCGGCAAGGACCACGACAAACCAGCGGTTAATCACTCTTTTAGACATAAGCTCCTCCTAGAATCCAAACGGAAAATGCGGACAGCGTGAACAGAAAGTCATTTCTTCCTGTTTCACCGGATGCCTGATCGTCAGCTCGCTCGACCAAAGAGCGATCTGCTGGCCAGGCTTTGCATCTTTATTATAGCGCTGATCACCATACAGCGGGTGATTTCGCGAGGCGAATTGAACGCGGATCTGATGCGGGCGGCCGGTCTTCAGCCGGATGAGGACCTTCGCGAAACCATTGCGGCGTTCAAGCACATCATACTCCAGTTCGGAATACTTCCCTTCGGGATCGACTTTGACCATGTTGGTCCTATGATCCTTCAGAAGATGGTCGGTAAAGACATCGTGATCCTTTAGACCGTTATCGACAACGACTGCTTCATAGACTTTATGAAATGCACCCGTGCGGATCTGGTCACTCAGCCGGGAAGCGGCTTTGGAGGTACGCCCAAAAACGCAGACGCCCCCTACCGGCCGGTCAAGACGGTGAACGAGACCGAGATAGACATCTCCCGGTTTGCTGTATTTCTCCTTTACATACGCCTTTGCTTCGCTCAGCAGATCCAGGTCGCGGGAAGAATCCTCCTGCATCGGCTGGTTAGCCGGTTTTTCAACGACCAGGAGATGGTTGTCTTCATAAAGAACGCGGATCATAGCGGGTAACGATGCCGCAAGGCAGGCAAAAATCACTGTTTTCGATCGGGATCCCCAGTTCCTGCGAATCCGCTTTCCCCCGGAACCCGGCGATCGCCAGATGACTGTTCATAACGTTCTTCATGACTTCGCAGGAATAACCGGTCGTATAGGAACTGATGAAATAGAACAGCGGATCGTCCGAAAGCAGTTTCAGGGTCTCTTCGATCAGGACATTGATCTGGTCCTCGAAGCGGAAAAGCTCATTGTTCGGACCGCGTCCGTAGCTTGGCGGATCCATTAGGATGCCGTCGTATTTACGGCCGCGTTTCTGTTCGCGGCGGACAAATTTCAGACAGTCATCAACGATAAAACGGATCTTATGGTCCTGCAGTCCGGAAAGCTGCATATTCTCCTTTGCCCACTGCACCATTCCTTTGGCGGCATCGACATGCACGACTTCCGCTGCACCAGCTGCGGAAGCAGCCATCGTCGCGGCGCCGGTATAGGCAAAAAGATTCAGGATGCGCACTTCTCTTTCCGCTTTTACGCCTTCCTTGACTTTGCGGGTAATGAAATCCCAGTTGGAAGCCTGTTCCGGGAAAAGACCGGTATGTTTGAAATCGGTCGGCGAGACCTTGAAGACAAGGTCCTTATACTTCACGTTCCATTGTTTCGGAAGCGTACGGTTGTATTCCCAGTGGCCGCCTCCCTGTGAGGAACGGTAATAGACAGCATCGCATTTATTCCAAAGATCAGGGAACTGTTTCGGCCAGATCGCCATCGGGTCCGGACGACGCAGAATGATCCCTGCCCAGCTTTCGAGTTTTTCTCTGTCTCCGCTGTCGAGGAGACGGTAATCCTTAAAATCAGTGCTCGTAATCATGGAAATATTATACCATGTTTTGCGAAAACTCCGGGCTCCGTCGTGTATAATAAAAAGGCTATGGTTATTTTTAATGATCTGAATGAAAATCAAAAGAAAGCCGTTGTTGATGACAGCGATCATCTCCGTATCATCGCCGGCGCCGGAAGCGGTAAAACACGCGTTCTGACGATGCGGATCGCATATCTGATCGAGGAAAAGGACGTACCGCCCTATCAGATCCTGGCGATCACTTTTACCAACAAAGCAGCGAATGAAATGAAGAGCCGTATCCAGGAGATGCTGCAGGAAAAAGGCACCGGGACCTGGATCTCGACGATCCATTCCCTCTGTGTGCGTATCCTTTCCGAAGACATTGAGGCTCTCGGATATCCGCGCAATTTCACGATCTGCGATTCCGATGACCAGAAAACGATCCTCAAGGAAGCGTACAAGGAATACGGTCTGGAGAAAGGCACCTATCCTTACGGACAAATGCTCGACTACATCTCCGCCAACAAAAGCGAGCGCGTCTCGCCGGAACAGGCAAGAGAGCTTGCCCATGGCGATGAACAGATCGTATTAAAGGCAAAAGTCTACGAATACTACGTTAAGCGTCTGGCTTCTGTCTACGGTCTCGATTTCGATGATCTTATCCTCTGGGTGATCCGTCTGTTTGAAGAGTTCCCGACGATCCTGACCAAATGGTCACGGCGTTTTCATTACGTTCTCGTCGATGAGTTCCAGGATATCGACCGTGATCAGTACCGTCTGATCCGTTATCTCTGCAAGGAACACGATCATCTTTATGTCGTCGGCGATCCCGATCAGACGATCTATACCTGGCGCGGTGCGGATGTCAATATCATCACCAACTTCGACAGGGATTTCCCGAACACCAAGACGATCATCCTCGACCGGAACTACCGTTCCACCAACAATATCCTGAGCGGAGCCAACTCGCTCATCGCCAATAACCGCATGCGTGTCAAGAAAGACCTCTATTCGGAAAACGGCGACGGCGATAAGATCCTCCATAAGAGTCTCGAGACCGAGGAAGGTGAGGCCTACTACATCGCCTCCGAGATCCTGCAGATGCATCAGCAGGGTAAAAAATACAACGATATCGCGGTCCTGTACCGTTCCAACTATCTTTCCAGAACCGTCGAAAAAGTCTTCGTTGAAAACCACATCCCCTATGTGATCTACGGAGGCATCCGCTTCTATGAGCGCGCCGAAGTCAAGGATATGCTCTCCTATCTGCGTATGATCCTGACCGGCGACGACCTCTCCTTTTCAAGGATTGTCAACGTTCCCAAAAGAGGCATCGGCACAACGACTCTCGACCGTATCCGTGAGATTGCTTTCGAAAGCGATATGACGATGTACGAAGTCGTTAAGAGCGGTCTTTATTCCAAGAACAAAGCCGCCTTCGATAATTTCGTACGCATGGTCGAACACTGGCGCAGCGAACTTCCCAATATCGCCCTCGATGATCTTTTCCAGCACGTTCTGGATGAATCCGGTTACCGTGAGATGCTCGAGAAAGACAAGGAAACGGAGCGTCTGGAAAACATCAAGGCGCTGCTCGATGATATCGAGACATACACCAAGACCTATCCGGACAGTGATCTGAACGAATACCTGCAGATGATCGCTCTTTATACCGATAAAGCAACCGAGAAGAACAGCGATTCCGTCAATCTCCTGACGATCCATTCCGCCAAGGGCCTTGAGTTCGACACCGTATTCGTGATCGGCCTCTCGGAAGGCATCTTCCCCAGCGAGCGGACGATGGCCGAAGGAATGAAAGGTCTTGAAGAGGAACGGCGTCTGGCCTACGTTGCCTACACCAGAGCGAAGAAAAAACTCTATCTTACCGAGAACCGGGCTTTCTCCTATGTCGTTCAGAGCGGCAAACTGCCCAGCCGCTTCATCAAGGAGATCGACCCGCAATACGTCCTCGACCTGAATGAGCCGAAGAAAAAGAGCTTCTTCTTTGAAGGCGCGGAGGAATTCACACAGAAGAAACCCGTCAGCAGTGATCAGGCCAAGGCGGACAGCCAGGCAGCTCTGAAGAAAGGCGACCTTGTTGAACACGCTGTCTTCAAGAGCGGTGTCGTCATCAGCATCGAGAATAACATCGCCACGATCGCCTTCGCTTACCCGTACGGCGTCAAAAAGATCATGGCCACTCATCCCTCGATCCATAAAAAAGTTTCAAAAGCATAAGAAAAAGGCATGTTCTAATCGAACATGCCTTCATTTAATTTGGCGTTTGCCATCATCAGCCGGATACGGTTCTCCTGGTTGACTTTTGAGGCGCTCGGATCAAAATCGATCGCAACGATATTGGCCAGAGGATAACGATCCTTGATCTTGCGGATCATGCCTTTGGCGACGATATGATTCGGCAGACAGCCAAAGGGCTGCGCCATAACGACATTGTTGACTCCGGAACGCACAAGCGTAACGACTTCACTGGTCAGAAGCCAACCTTCGCCCATCTTAACGCCCGGATTGATGAACTCCTTGCCGTTTTCAAAGACTTCATTGAAATCATCCGGCAGATAGAATTCCCCATCTTCCTTCAGGACCCTGGTAAAGACTTTCTGCATTGAGATGATGATGATGTTTTTCGCTACTTTGGTGAAATAGTAGCTCTTGCGGTGCATATGGTAATACTTATAATCGATCAGATTGTTCTGCAGACAGTACAGCAGGAAATCCATAACGCCGGATAAGACCGGCTCAAAGCCGCCCTCGATCAGGAAATCCTCAAGATGCTGGTTTCCCAAAGGCGAATACTTCATGTAGATCTCGCCGACGACACCTACCCGGATCTTTTTCTTGGAACGGTCCTGGGGGACGGATTTCATCCGCTTCAGCATGTGACGGTAGATCCTTTTGGACTGCAGGAAGCCGACACCGTCGAACTCCTTCTTCAGATCCTCGCAGATCGCGTCGATCTCGCGGTCACAGGCACCCGGTTCGGTCTCATACGGTTTTACCTGGTTCTTCAGCCACATCAGCGCGTCACCGTATAAAGTGCCGTAAGCCAGACGGATCAGAGCGACTGTCGTGATATGCAGACTGGATTCCTTCTCAAGTCCCGAGAAGTTGATCGAGAGACAGGGAATGTTTTCCCACCCTTCCTGGATCAGCGCCTTGCGCAGCAGTGAAAGATAATTGCTGGCACGGCAGCCGCCGGCGGTCTGGGTCATTGCCAGAGCGATGTGGTCCATGTCATAGTTCCCCTTTTTCAGGGCATCGATCATCTGCCCGACGACCAGAAGCGCCGGGTAACAGGTATCGTTATGGACGTGGCTCAGTCCTGCTTCACGGACTTCATCGCCTTCGTTCTGAAGGACCTCGATATGATAACCGTTCTTTGCCAGAAGCGGCGAAAGCAGCTTGAAATGGACCGGCAGCATCGAAGGAACAAGAACGGTATGGGTCGACATCATCTCTTTCGTAAAGACGGCATGCTCACTCATTTTCGCTCTCCTTCTTCTTCTGCAGCATCGCTTCCTTCATCGAGCGCAGGCGGATCTTGGCCGCACCGAGGTTATCGATCTCATCGATCTTGATCTGGGTGTAGAATTTATTGAATTTCTTCAGGATATCCTTGACCTCATCGGAAGTGATGGCGTCGATGCCGCAGCCGAAGCTGACGAGATGGATCAGCTCCATATCCTCATTCTCGCCTGCATAGTATGCCGCCTGATAAAGGCGTGCATGATACGTCCACTGGTTGAGGACATTGACTTTATGCTGGACCTGACGGGGAACGCTTTCCTCGGAGACAACGACGAAGCCGAGCTTGGTAAGCAGCTGGTTGATCTGGTGATTGATCAGCGGGTCAAGGTGATACGGACGTCCGCAGACAAGCGCGATCGGGAGCTCATGGATCCTGGCGTATGTCACGACCTGATGATGTTCATCGACGAGGCGCTGCATGAAGTCGGAATACGCGTTCTTTCCGGCTTCAAAGGCTTTACGGACGGTGTATTTGTCAAAATAGATATCTTTCTTTTCGAAATGGCTGATGATCGCGCGGACAAAGGTCCTTTCATCATCAAAGCTCAGGAACGGATAGACGAATCTCGTATCGCCGAATTCCGTATTACCGGCGATGACTTCCGGATAATACGCGACCAGCGGACAGTTGTAATGGTTGTCGGACTGTTTCTCATCGACGTTATAGGTCATGCAGGGATAGAAGATCAGATCGACGCCTTTCTTCAGCAGCTGATCGATATGGCCGTGAACGACTTTGGCCGGGAAACAGGCGGTATCACTGGGGATGTTCTGCTGTCCGGCATGGTACATCTCCTTCGTTGTCGGTGTTGACCAGACGACTTCGTAGCCAAGCACATCAAAGAAGGCGCTCCAGAAAGGAAGCAGATCGTAATTGTTCAGGACCAGCGGCATGCCGATCTTCATATCATGGGAATACTTCTTCTGCTCATCTTCCAGCATCTTCATCTTGATCTTGAAAAGATCCGGAAGCTCCGCTTTCTTCTGCGCCAGCGGCAGCATCTTATCGCATTTGTTGCCGGCGATCAGACGGGAGCCGTCCGCGAAAGTATTGATGGTGAGTGAGCAGTGGTTCGTGCATCCGCCGCAGGCGACTGAACGGGAAGTATGGGTAAAGCTCTTCAGCTCTTCATAGCTCAGGATCGAGCTCTTCTCCCCTGCCAGTGTCTGTGCGAATAAGGCAGCGCCGTATGCGCCCATCAGATGCGCGATGCTCGGACGGATAACGTTGTAGCCGAGTTCCTGTTCAAAGGAACGCAGGACCGCGTCGTTGCGGAAAGTACCGCCCTGAACAACGACATTCTTTCCGATATCGTCTTTCGATTTCGCACGGATGACCTTGTATAAGGCATTCTTAACGACTGAACGGCAAAGACCGGCGGAGATATCCTCAATCGAAGCGCCGTTTTTCTGCGCCTGTTTGACACCGGAGTTCATAAAGACTGTGCAGCGTGTGCCGAGATCAACCGGATGCTGTGCCTTCAGTCCGAGAGTCGCGAATTCCTCACTGCTGTAACCCATGGAACGGGCAAAAGTCTCGATAAAGGAACCGCACCCGCTTGAGCAGGCTTCATTCAGAACGATATCATCGATGCGTCCGTCACGGATACGGAAGCATTTGATATCCTGTCCGCCGATATCGAGGATGAAGTCAACGTTCGGATTAAAGCGTTTGGCTGCTGTGTAATGGGCCATCGTTTCAACGACACCGCCGTCGAGATGGAAGGCGTGACGCATCAGCTCTTCGCCGTAACCGGTCGCGTAAGCACCGGCGATACGCATCTCCGGGTCAGCGTGTTCATAGATATAACGGATATCTTCCAATACGACATCCAGAGGATTGCCCTTATTGGAGGAATAGGATTGATAAAGGATCTTACGGTCCGCACTGAGCAGCACCATCTTGGTTGTCGTCGAACCGGAATCGATACCTAGGAAAGCATCGCCTTTATACTGTTCAAGCGGGAAATACTCCGCGTCATGCATGCGGTGGCGTTCCTTGAACTCTTCGTATTCCGCCTCATCCTTGAAAAGCGGAGGCGCGTCGCTCAGTTTCGCCGGAGCGTTGACGAGATCTTCCAGTTTCTTTTCCAGGGTTTCCCTGTCAAAGAGTTTTCTTGCGGTCAGAGCTGCGCCATAGGCAACGAAGTTGATCGCCGTCTCCGGACAGCAGACATCTTCCTCTCTCGCGCCAAGTGTCTCTTTAAAACGTTTCCGCAGACCCTTCAGGAAGTAGAGCGGCCCGCCGAGGAACAGGATCTTTCCTTCGATACGGCGTCCCTGAGCAAGAGAAGCTATCGTCTGGTCGACAACAGCCTGAAAGATACTTGCGCACAGATCCGCTTTATCCACGCCCTGGTTGATCAGAGGCTGGATATCGGATTTCGCGAATACACCGCAGCGCGATGCGATCGGATATAGGCGATGGTAACGCAGTGAAGCTTCATCCATCTCTTCAAGGCTCATATTCAGCAGGGTCGCCATCTGATCGATAAAGGCGCCGGTACCGCCGGCACAGGTCGAATTCATACGCTGTTCGATCGCGCCTTTGAAGAAAAGGATCTTGGCATCTTCGCCGCCGAGCTCGATCGCTACTTCGGTATCCGGATATTCTTTACGGACAGCAGCTGCCGATGCGAAAACTTCCTGCGCGAAAGGCAGATCACCCTCTTCGGAAAGACCGAGAGCGCCGGATCCGCTGAACGCAAAATAAAAAGGTTCCTTCGTAAACTCACGTAATTCAACGATCTTCTCAAGAGCTTTCTGACGGACTTGTGCCTTATGTCTTTCATAACTCTTGTATACGATCTTGCCCTGTTCGTCCAGGACGACCGCTTTAATCGTTGTAGAACCTACATCAAAACCAATCTTGTATGTCATGATTTACCTCAATAAAGCTATTATACTCCATGTTGAAAACAAAATCATCAATTTGATTCTCAGACGGGTTCTTACAGCTGCTGAAATTGCCGTAAAAGTCTGATTGCTTTTTAAAAACCCCTATGCTAGAATAATTAAGCACATGGCGGACGTGGTGAAGTTGGTTAACACACCAGATTGTGGCTCTGGCATTCCGTGGGTTCGAGTCCCATCGTTCGCCCCATAAGAAAAAGCAAGTACAGCGATGCTGTACTTTTTATTTTGTTACGGTATATCCCGCGGCTCGCAAGGCCATCGCGGCCTCTTCGAGTTTTTCGGATTTTACCAGGATGTAGTCGGTATTATAGGTCGATACAACAAAGATCCCGATCTTCTTCTCCGCCAGCACAGCGGAGATCTTTGCGAGGATACCGATCAGGGAGAAATCAAGGATACCTTCGATGCGGAACGCCCGCCAGCCGTCTTCCCTGTCAGTCGTATCGGCAGGTACTTTCACTGTATTGCAGACAAGGGAGATCTCCTGCTCTGTACGGGCAAGGAAAAAGATCCCTTCCGGCAGATGCTCAGTGGGAAGTTCCGTCAGTTTACATACGCTCAGCTCATCAGGAAGTATTCTCAGTTCCATGTCTTCTCCTTCAAGAAAGGCTGCGTCAGGCAGCCCTTGTTTTATTCATCTTTCAGCAGTGCGAAGATCTCTTCCTTGCGTGCTTCCGCGTCATCGTAGCCAAGCTGGAAAAGCTTCTTCAGGTCTTCCTTGTCGCCGCGCAGACGCGAAACATTCATGACCTGGCTTGGCAGCAGCCAAACCGCCTTCTTTTCTTCGACCTGCTTTTTGATCAGTCCGATCTGCTCATTGTAATGGATGTGACGGATCTTATAATCCTCATAGATCTGTTTGTGTTTCGGATAAGCCAGACGCATGACGGTCGTTAAGAACCAGTTTGCCGGTTTACGTACATAATCCTTCGGTTTGGTGGTAATGATCAGGAATTTTTCGTTCTGATCACGGATCGCCTGCTCGATCGGGATCATATCGGTGATACCGCCGTCAAGATATTCCTTCCCGTCCACGGTGACTTTATGACCGATGACCGGTAAGGTAACGGATCCTTTCAGCATCTGGAAATGATCATCCATTTCCGGGATCGGCACATAGATCGTCTTATCGATCGAAAGATCGTAGAGTCCGACCTTTGCCGGTTCCTTCTGTGTGATCTCCTTGAGCTTCTTCATATCCATCTTCAGGACATCCGGAATAATATAATCAAACAGATAGTTATATCCGACGATCTGTCCTTCGCGCAGCAGCGGACGGATACCGATCGTCTTTTTATCGGCGATATGATTCGTTGACATCTCATAGAGATCTTCTTTGTTTTTCAACAGATAAGCGCAAAGATAGATCGCTCCGGTGGAGATGCCGTAATGGTTGTCAAAAGTGATCCCGTGATCGATGAGCCAGGTCAGTACCCCGGTCGTATAGGCGCCGCGCATGCCGCCGCCTTCCATGACTAATGCAATTCGTTTCATCAATAAAATTCTAAACTTTCTTAAACCTTTGTGCAATAATACAGACATGAAGAAGAAAATCTATATCAATGCACCAATCACCCTCGGCTTCGCGCTGATCGGTCTGATCGTGCTTGTCCTGGGCATCATCAGCAAAGGCGCGATCACCACAAAGTACTTTATGACTTACCGTTCCTCCTGGAGCGATCCGCTTACCTACCTGCGTCTGGTCACCCACATCTTCGGTCACGCCAGCGTTTCCCATTATGCCGGCAACATGGTCTATATCCTGCTTCTGGGTCCGATCCTTGAAGAAAAGTACCACAAGGATCTGCTCTACATCATCCTGCTGACAGCAGTGATCACCGGACTCATCAACAATCTGTTCTTTACCGGCGGTCTTCTGGGAAGCAGCGGTATCTGCTTCGCCTTCATCCTGCTGGCTTCAGTCACCGGCAGACAGAAAGGCATCCCGCTTACACTGCTGCTCGTCGCGGTGTTCTGGATCGGCAATGAGATCTATACCGGCCTGACGGCTACAGATCAGATCTCTCAGCTGACCCATATCATCGGCGGCCTCTGCGGCGGTATGATCGGCATGTTCCTGAAAGACAACTAATTCGCACATCATCAAACAGCAAAAAAAGAAGATCCCGCGGATCTTCTTTTTAAATACATCAGTAAGCTTTGATCGGATTATTTGACCATTGCCTGCAGAAGCGCATTGATCAGATCTGTACCATCGATCGCATTTGCGACCTGCTGGACCTGGACCTGCGGAGTCTGGGTCTGCTGCGGTTTGTTGCCGCCTAACAGAGTACCGAGTAAGCTTGGCTGCTGCTGTGTCTGCTGCTGCTGCGGCTGTGCGCCTAACAGTGTTCCAAGCAGAGAGTTGACTGTGCTTGTCTGCTGTGTCTGCTGCGGTTTGTTGTTGCCTAAGAGTGCGCCCAGTAAGCTCGGCTGCTGCTGTGTCTGCTGCTGTGCCTGTGCACCGGCTAAAAGACCGAGGACATCATCCAGACCGAAGCCGTCATTCTGCTGCTGCTGATTGCCTGCGAATGTGCTGAGAAGGCTTGTGAGGTCGACAGCGTTTACTGCCGGAGCTGCGGTCGCCTGTGCCTGTGCCTGCGCCTGCGGTTTCGGCTTCAAAGCGGAAGTGGTAGCTGCTGCCAGAGCTGCGAGAATAGCCGGAGCGATCAGACCGAGGGAACGGTCGACTGTCTTGTTCTCGATACCTGTTTCAGCAGCGAGTTCCTTAACGACCTTTTCCTTATCATCACCAAGAATGTGGCCGATGATCTTGCCGCCGTCTTCTTCATCTGCTTCATCGATCTGCTCAGACATTGAACGGGTATTGTTGTGTTTCGTTAATGCGCTGAGAAGAGACAGAGCACCGGACTGGGAAGAGACATTGCTTGTCATGTACTTGATCAGGACCGGAATCGCCAGCGTGATCAGTTTCTTGACCAGTTTGGAGGAAAGGCCGGTCTTCTGGGAAACAGAATTGACCGAGTTTCCGGACAGCATTGTCTGAAGTAATAATTGTAATAGGTTCATTGAGAGCTCCTTTCTTAGGAATTCCTATTTCTTGATTTCATTTTAGCATAAAACGCTATTTGTGGTAGAAACGATAGTAGTCCTCATCCTTGGAAAGATCGATCCCCTCACCCTCTTCTTCCAGGAGATAGAAATCCTCATTCTCATAGAGTTTCCTGAAATCCTCCACTTCCAGGGAGAAACGGGAACCGCTGCGGTAAGCAATGACTTTTCCTTTGGAGAAAACGAAAAACTCCTCACTGCGGATATATACCCGCTGTGACTGTTTCATGCATCTCAGCGCTTCATCAAAATTGCGTAGTTTATTTGCCTGCATAGTTTACAGTTTGTATTTGAAGATACACTTGATCCTTTCGTTGTTGCGGTAGAGTTCGTGGTCCTCCGGGACCGGAACGGTCTCTACCAGCTTCCCTCCCAGCTTGACCAGCGTCTTATAACTGGGGATATTGTCCGGGCTGCATGTCACGATCAGCTCCGTCATGCCGAATTCCTCTTTGGCGATCTTAAAGAGCTGCAGACAGGCTTTATAGGCATAGGAATGACCCCGGTAGAAACGGTAGATGTGATAGCCGATATGGCCGAGGTAATACATATAATCATCCATTTTCAGGCGAAGATCGATCTTGCCGACTTTCAGAGGACTGTTCTTAAGGCAGATGTCATAGTAGACAGTCGGCACACCGTCACTGGTCTCTTCCGCGGAGAGACGGTAATGCTCTTTTAAAACGACTTCGTCTTCGAGGTCTCCGTTATCGTGATCCGGATCAAATCGGCGGAAGATGGAGAACATGGTCAGGAAAGATGATAACTCCCGTCCTTCGTAAGGGAGACATGCGTATTGTAGTAGGCTCTGACACCATCGATCATATACTGCACGTCCTTCATGCCGGCCGATTCATAGCAGGAATGCATCGCCAGCTGGGCGCAGCCGATGTCCAGAGAAAGCAGAGAGACCTGAGCATTTGAGAGATTGCCAAGCGTCGATCCGCCGCGGATGTCACTGCGGTTCGTATAGAACTGATACGGGACTTTCGCTTTGTCACAGATCAGACGGAAGACTGCCGAAGAGAGCGCGTCACTGGTATAGCTCTGATTGGCGTTGTATTTGATGACGATGCCTTTGTTCATGATGACATGATTCGTCGGATCGTCCTTTTCCGGATAGTTCGGATGCGCGCTGTGCGCGTTGTCGCAGGACAGCATCATCGAACCGGCCAGGATCTCCGGATAGCTGAGTCCGAGTCCGTTGGCAACTTTCTCGAGGTTGCGTACCAGGAAATCACTGTCCGCGCCTTGTCTTGTCAATGAACCGACCTCTTCGTTATCGAAGCAGGCATAGACGTTGATATTGGTCTTCTTATCCGCCTCCAGGAAAGCTTTCAGTGTCGTATAGGCGCATTCGAGGTTGTCGATATGGTGGCTTGCGAAGAATTCATCCTCCGCACCCCAGACGACCGGTTCCTGACGCGGATAGAGATAAAGATCATAGCCAAGCAGCTGATCTTTTTCGATCCCGGCTTCCCTGACGAGATAAGCATTCAGATCGAAATCCTTTTCCATCGCCACGAT
This sequence comes from Erysipelotrichaceae bacterium, assembly GCA_017431225.1. Lineage (GTDB taxonomy): Bacteria > Bacillota_I > Bacilli_A > Erysipelotrichales > Erysipelotrichaceae > RGIG5669. Next base: position 34,381 of record JAFRLM010000010.1, read on the forward strand.
CGGCAGAAGATCTTTCTGCGGGTTGTAGGAATAGCCCTTGTTCGCTTCGCGGTTCATATGAATGGCGAGCGAGGGGATCATGCAGAAATTCTTCTTCATATCGAACAGACGGGATTGAACGCCCTTCTCTGTGCGCAGGATCAGTCTTCCGGCAAGGGAGAGCGGACGGTCGAACCAGGGCGCCAGCAAAGCACCGCCGTAGACTTCGGTATTCAGCTGCGCAAATACACCGTGCGGACCGCTCTTGAGTGAATTCGGTTTCAGTTTAAAGCCGGGGCAGTCGGAATGGCTGGCAGCGATATGGAAATTCGCGTCTTTCAGGTCCTTTCCGACTTTGAATGCGAGGATGCTGCTCTGGTTGCGGGTCGTAAAGTATTTGCCGCCCTTCTTAAAGGCAACGGTTTCGTTTTCGCTGTATTCCTGAAAGCCGTTCTCCTTCAGCAATGCGGCAATATTGTCGACGGCCTGGAAAGCCGTGGGACTGTTATAAAGGAATGAAAGCAGATCATTCATAATAATCACCTCTTTTTTTCAGTATAGCACTCAATTTCAAGTGCGTCGGTTTCAGTGCGTTTCTTTTTTCGATATAATAATTGAGATGTTCTACTTATATACACTGTTATGGCTGTTTTCCTTTGCCGGCTTACTGGTCCTGACGACCAGGCGCCGTTTTGAGATGGTGATGCTGCCGGGGCTTACCGCGGCCGTTTTTGTATTATATGTCTTTTCTTTTTTTGGCCAGCTGAAAGCAGGATTCTGTCTTCTCATGGCACTGGGAGCGCTGTTCTGGATCCTGCTGGCCGTTTTCTTCCTGCGTAAACAGAAAGAGAGCTTAAAGGAATTCTTCGATAATTACGCCGGCATCGGTTCGGCTGCCTTTCTCTTCGGGACCCTCTGGTTCTTCCTGCTCTACCATAATCGTGGTTTCTCCAACTGCGATGAGTTCATGCACTGGGGACCGATGGTCATCGAGTCCTTAAAGAATAACGGATTCTATCTGACCGGCGAGATCCTGAAGGTGCATAATGATTACCCGCCCTTCCTGACGCTTTTAAAAGTCCTTTTCTGCGGCTTTAACGGTTTTCTCTACAGTGAGAAGATCCTGTATATCGCCCAGTCTGTTTTCTATCTCAGTATCTTTCTGCCGCTCTTTTCTTCCCTGCACAGAAAAGACAGCTTTGACTGGCTGAAAGGATGCATGATCCTGATCTCCGTTTTCCTGGCAGGGCTGCTGATCTCCAAGACACAGACCGCCCAGGAATGGGCACTGATGTATAATTCCGTGTATGCCGACTGGGTCCTGGCGGCGCTTGCCGGCGGAACGCTTTTCTATGCGTACAGACACGATCTAGACTCCTTCAGCACTGTGTCACTCGTTCTTTTGCTCTCGGCTATTCTTTTAAGCAAGCAGATCGGTATCTGCTTCTATATGCTGATCGTTTTCCTGCTTGTGGGAAAAACACTGCTGAAGAAGAAAAAGAAAGACCTGCCTTATCTGCTTGCAGTCATCATCGTACCATTGCTGATGATGCTGTCGTGGTCGCTTCTGATCAAAAGCCGCGGGATCAGCGGACAGTTCGTCGTCGGCAATATCTCCTTTGGTGAAGCAGTCTCACAGGCTTTTATCAGCGGCAGCTACGCTAACGGGATCGCTGGTCACTTCCTGCATGAACTTGTTTTCCGGGCGATGCTCACGCATCCCTTCGATCTGCCCTACTTCGTCGTTTCCGCGATCCTGATCCTGCTGATGCTGGCGGTAAAACGCAGACAGGGCATTCTTCCGGCAGTGACCTACCTGATCGGTGTCTTCGGCTATGCCCTTACGATCCTTTTGCTTTATATGACTTCTTTCGGCGCGGACGAGGCAGTCGTTCTGGCCTCCTACGACCGTTACATGATCTCCTATCTTTTCTTCGGTATGGTCTTTGTGATCTGTCTTCTGTTAGACAGCATCCGTACACCTTTGCTGTTTCTCGTATTCCCGCTGTGCCTGCTTCCCTTTATTGAGACATCTTCCTTTAAAGATCTGCTCCCGCAGAAAAACATCGATCAGAATCAGATCGATGTGCTGCTGGTCGATCCGTATGATGAATTCTTCTATGACCGTGAGGAACTCAGCGGACTCTATTTCATCTTCCATGATTCAAAGATCCATGCTGAGAACGATCCCTCGCTTTTCCCGAAAGAACTTGCCGAAAACGATCTCATCTATATCCGGGAATACGACGATCAGTTCTACCGTGAGTGCTGGCCGCAGCAGCTCAATGAGAATGAGCCATACACCAAAACGATCTATTCGATCCAGAAAGAAAATGAGGGATTCCGTCTGGAGCCCCTCACTCTGCACTTCTATGATTATGTGATCCGGTATTATCAGATCCCCAAAAACTGAATCAAAGCGAAACGGTCAGCCATTCATCCGCTTCTTCCCGCGAATGAAATACGGTGATCGTTTTTTTATTTCCGTATTTTTCAAGCAGTTCATAGATCCGGGGAAGCTGATCCTTCGGAAAATCCAGGATGTACTGCCGGAATTCCGGATCGAATTCCTCTTCGGTCCAGGGCATATCTTCCCTTTTTCTGCCGATACGGGATCCAACGCCCTGCAGACAGACCTCGACCGGAAGATCGAAAAAGAAGACATCCGTACATCTTTCCAAACGCTCAGTAAGTGTCCTCATATAGTTTCCGTCAAGGATCCACTGTTCCTGTGCAAGGATCGCGGAAAGCTTCTCATCAAATTCCTCGCGGCTCACAGTCGTCCTGTCCGGATTGTGGTAGATCCGGTCAAGATAAAAAAGAGGCAGGCCGGTCTTGTCCCGCAGCTTCCGAGAGAATGTGCTTTTCCCGGAACCGGGGCTGCCGATCACCAGGATCCTCTTCGCTTCCATATCAGTTTCTTTTCCCTGCCGTTTTCGCGACGGCAGCGTTTTCTTTGCGTTTCAGCAGGCAGAACGCTTCGACGTGATCAGTAAAACCGAACTGGTCAAAAAGCTCGATCTCACCGATATGGTATTTCTTCTGCAGCTGCAGCAGATCGCGTTTCATCGTCTCCGGATTGCAGGAGATATACGCGACTTTCTTTGCCGGCTGGGCATTCAGCTGCGTGACCAGTCTTCGGTCAAGACCGGAACGCGGCGGATCAACGACGACAACGTCAAAGTCCCTGTCAAAGCGGATCTCACCGGCATCCTAACAACGGAATTCGATATTCTCCGTCCCGTTCATCTGGGCGTTCCGGACAGCATCTCTGACAGCGCGCGGATTCAGTTCCACACCGACGACTTCCTTCACCTTTCCCGAGAGAAAATGTGAGATCGTGCCGATACCGCAGTATAAGTCGAGAGCCTTCTCTTTTCCGGTCAGCTGCAGCGCGTCAACGGCTTCGTTATAGATGATCTCCGCCATTTTCGGATTGACCTGATAAAAAGCGGAAGAGGAGATCGCGAAACGGTACGGACCAAGCTGATCGATCAGATAGCCTTTTCCGTAAAGCTGTTTCGTTTCCCCTTCGATCACGATGCTGGTGGAACGTTTCTGCACATACTGGTCGATCCCGACGATCTCGGGATGAAGAGCCCGCAGTTCCTTCAGGATCTCCTTACTGCCGTAGAATTCTCTCGTCGCGGTGACGATACACATCAGCACTTTATTGTCTATCGATACACGGTAAAGCACATGGCGCAGGCATCCCTGCCCTGTCCTTTCGTTATAGGCGGTCAGATGATGACGGTTGCAGATCCTGACGAGATCCCGGTTGATGCGTACAGCCGTCTCTGATTGGATCAGACAATCATCGATCTCGAGGACCCGGGTGCTTCCGGAGGGATGAAAACCCGCGATCAGACGGTTATCACGCATCGCGAAATGATAGATCACCTTATGACGGTAGCGGAACGGTTCGGGATTCTCAAAACACTTGCCGACCTTGAACGGTTTCAACATGTCTTTGACTTTCGCGAATTTCTCCGCTGCTGCCTTCTTCTCATCTTCCGGAAGATAGCTGCAGGAGCCGCAGTGTTTATAGTACGGGCATGGCATGCCTTTATTGTAAGGAAAACAGTCTCAAAAGAAAAGCGGACCGGCACCCGGCCGGTCCGCTCTGCGGAGCAGATCTTCTGCTGTTGTTTATTCTTCCGGAGCAACGCTGATCCGTACGACGGATTCCATCCGGATCAGTTTTTCTTTCGAACCTTTCGGTGTATCGACGCGGACCGTCAGCCATTCCTCGTCCGCATCCAGGATCGTATTGGAACCGTGCTTTGTATTGCCGTACATGACGATATCCATATCTTCCTGGTCTTCGCCGAGGTCGATCCTGACCTTTTTCCCAATGTAGGATCTTGCGGCTTCAAGCAGTGTGGAACGTTTTTCATGATAGGAGGTGCCCTTTGTCCTGGTAAGTTCCCGCTCGAGAACGCTGATCCTCTTTTTCAGTGAGGATACTTCAAGATACGCCAGTAATCCGAAAATGCCGAATACATACGCGATATACTGCATTATTGCGCCTCCTTGACTTCGAACGAGAGCACCGAGGATACAGGGATCAGTTTCTCGATCTCTCCTTTCTTTGTGAGGGCCAGAACTTTCATCCAGTTTCCTTCAAAAGCGAGAATACGGCAGTCATTGTTTAACAGGTCGATATCCGCTTCATCCTCAAAGAAGTTCAGACGCACTGTTTTTCCCTCGACGCTTTTTAACAGACGGCTGACGCCTTTGGCGACGGACTCCGTCTCTTCCTTGATATCATCTCTCAGAAGATAGTCACAGCTGACATCCAGAAGCTTCGCAATATCGCTGATCTTGTCGATATCGGGCAGCACCGTGCCCGCTTCCCAGCGGCTGACGGTCTGACGGGTCACGTTCAGTTTTTCCGCGAATTCGATCTGCGTCATTCCGACGTCTCTTCTTTTCTTAGCGATCTTATTTCCAAGTTCGTTCATTTCATGTCTTCCTTTCTGTTGACACCTTCATTCTAGAAAGCGGATGACGGTTCAACAAGAAATTCTCCTGTGCATAATGTAACACGTCAGTTTACATTTTTACAGTTTTTAAGCTGATTCAGCGAAAACAGACAAAAAAGACAGTCCGGAGACTGTCTTTCAGGATAAACGGAACCTTTCTGCTGTTTCTTAAAGAACGATGTATTTCAGAATGAAGACAACAGCAAGAATATACATCAGGACCGACATGCCCTTGGTCTTGCCTGCCAGAACATGCAGAACGACGTAGGAGATGATACCGAAGGAGATACCTTCCGAGATGGAGTATGCGAAGCCCATCGTCGCGATGCATAAGAAGCACGGAATGCCTTCAACCATATCGCTCCAGTCGATCTTGGAGACCTGCTGCATCATCAGGAAGCCGACAACGATCAGAGCCGGTGCAGTCGCGAAACTCGGGATCGTTAAGAATAACGGCGAGAGGAATAAGGACAGCAGGAACAGAAGACCGGTGGTGATGGAAGTCAGACCGGTACGGCCGCCTTCAGAGATACCGGAAGAGGATTCAACGAAGGTCGTGATGGTGCTGGTACCTAAGCAGGCGCCGACAGTCGTACCGACAGCGTCCGCCAAAAGAGCACCGCGGATGCCTTCGAGATGACCCTCTTCATCCAGGAGGTCTGCCTTGGCTGCGCAGCCGATGACAGTTCCCAGAGTATCGAAGATATCAACGAACAGGAATGCGAAGACAACGACAACGAAATCCAGGATATGGGATGCGGCGAAACTGAAGTCAAACTGGAACATCGTGGATGCCATGGATGCCGGCATGGAAACGATCGCAGTCGGCAGCAGAGAATAGAAACCGGCTTCCGGATTCGGAACATAGAGACCGGTGAGCTGGCAGATGATGCCGAGTACCCAGGTGATCAGGATACCGAACAGCATGTAGCCCTTAACGCCCTTAAGAAGCATATAGGCAGTTACCAGGGTGCCGATCAGTGCCAGTACGACAGTGATACCTTCATAAGAGAAAGTACCGGCAGCGATGGAACCGCTGAAAGAGAACAGTCCGACCAGAGTAGCGCTGCCGACGATGATATGCGCATTCTGCATGCCGATGAAAGCGATGAAGAAACCGATACCAACCGAAACAGCGACTTTCAGAGTTGTCGGGATCGCGTTGAAGATCGCTTCACGGACATTCGTGAGCGATAAAACGATGAAGATCAGACCTTCAACAAGGACAGCTGTCAGCGCGACCTGCCAGGAATAACCCATACCGCCGCAGACGGTGTATGCGAAGTACGCATTCAGACCCATGCCGGCAGATAAGGCAAAAGGCAGATTGGAGAACAGAGCCATGCAGAGACATGCGATCGCGGAAGCGACGGCAGTTGCTGTGAAGATGGCGCCCTTGTCCATTCCGGAAGCACTCAGAATGTTCGGATTGACTGCCAGGATGTAGACCATCGTCATGAAAGTCGTCAGACCGGCAACGATCTCCGTTCTGGGAGTTGTTTTGTGCTTGCTCAGCTTGAATAGTTTTTCTAACATACTAACCCCTTTACTGTCCTCACGTAAAAACAAAAAACTTCTGTCGTATCAACAGAAGCAGCAAGTCCGTTTTTTAATATACCCCTGAAAACGCGCTCGCCCTAATATCATACGATCAGGACAAAGAAATAATACCAAGATTAGCGCGAAATATAAAGATGAAGACGTGATTTTAGAGACACAATCACGCTTTTTTGTAAGTCTGCGGAGCCAGCAGGATCAAGATCGGGAAAAGTTCCAGACGTCCGGCCAGCATATCAAACATCAGGACTGCCTTGCTGAAATAGGAAAGACCGCCGTAGTTGCAGGCTGGTCCGACCGCGCCGAGGCCGGGTCCGATATTGTTCAGAGTCGCCGCGACTGAAGTGAAGGCTGTCACGAGATCGACATTATCCAGTGTTACCAGCATGACGGAAATGATAAAGACGACAACGAACGTCAGTATGAAAGCGCCGACCGAACGCAGTGTCTCGGTATCGACGACTTTACCGTCCATGCGCAGATTACGGACCTGATTCGGGCGGATGAAACGCAGCACTTCGAGCTTGATCATTCTGGCGACCAGAATGACACGGGAGACTTTTACGCCGCCGCCGGTCGAACCGGCACAGGCGCCGATAAACATCAGAAGCACCAGGATCGCTTTCGAGAACGTCGGCCAGAGATCAAAATTGGTCGTCGCGTAACCGGTCGTGGTGATGATCGAGGCGACCTGGAAAGCAGCCTGCTGGAAAGAGCTCAGGAAACTGCCGAAATAGGAACGCACGTTGAAAGCGATGAGCAGTGTGGAAGCCAGTACGATCACGAAATACCAGCGGACTTCATCGATCTTAAAAGCTTCTTTACGGGTCTTGGCGCGCAGCAGATAGTAGTAGGCGTTAAAGTTCACACCGAAGCCGAGGATGAAGACAGTGATGATGACCTGCAGGAGCACGGAATAGGAAGCCATGGAATCGTTCTTGATACCGTAGCCGCCGGTACCGGCAGAACCGAAAGCCGTACAGATCGAATCGTATAACGGCATGCCTGCCAGAAACAGGATCACGATCTCGGCGATCGTCATCACGAGATAGATACGGTAAAGCGTCTGCGCTGTCTCACGGATCTTGGGAACGAGTTTGCCGACCTGCGGTCCCGGGCTCTCCGCTTTCATCAGATGCATATTGTAGCCGCCGTTGCTGGGGAAGACCGCCAGCATGAAGACGATGATGCCCATACCGCCGATCCAGTGTGTCAGACAGCGCCATAGATTGGCAGCATAGCTCATATCCTCCGGTGCCGGCAGGATACTGGCTCCGGTCGTTGTGAAACCGGAGATCGTCTCAAACAGCGCGTCCATGAAATGCGGGATCTCCCGCGTGATCACGAAAGGAAGCGCTCCGAGGATACTCATCAGGATCCAGGCCAGGCCGACGGAGACAAATCCTTCTTTGGCGTAATAGATGGAAGTCGTGTCCTTGCGTAAAGAAAGCAGCCGGCCCAGTAAATAGGTCAGTGCTGCTGTAAAAAGATATGCGATCGCCTGCTTTTCACCATACAGCATGCCGGTCAGGCATGGCAGCAGCAAAAGCAGCGCCTCGATCCGCAGGACATTTCCGAGGAAGGTACCGATGATCCGGTAATTCATGCGGCCTTGCCCTCTTTTTCAAGAATATCGCTGATATCGTTGATACCGAGCTTGGAAGTGACGACGACGATCGTGTCCCCCGGACGGATCACGCTCTGACCATTGGGGATGATGACCTCGTTTTCACGGCGGATACAGACGATCAGCGCGTTGTGAATGATCTTCAGCTTCTGAAGCGGAATATCGATGATCGATGATTCAGTCCCGATATTGAAACTGCAGGCTTCGACCTTCCCTTCGATCAGCTCATGCAGAGTCTCGATCTGGGAATTGCCCTGGGCGTTGCTCATGGCGCGGACATAACGGACGATATGATCCGCGGTGATCTTCTTCGGGTAGATCATACTGCCGAGATGCAGCTGGTTGATAACATCGGTAAAGGAGATACGGTCGATCTTGGTGACGACCTTGGCATGCGAGACCTTCCGTGCGAACATCGAGAGGAAGATATTCTCCTCATCGATACCCGTCAGCGAAACGAAAGCGTCCGCATCCGCGATCCCCTCTTCACGCAGAACGAGCTCATCGGTACCGTCTCCGTGGATCACGGTGACTTCCGGAAGCTGTTCGCAGAGTTCACAGCAGCGCTCGTAATCCTGTTCGATGATCTTCAGGCCAATGCCTTTTTCCGAGAGCTCCTGGCAGAGATAAACACCGATCTTGCCGCCGCCGACGATCAGGACGTTCTTGACGTGTTTGACATCGATCCCGATACGGCGGAAGAAATCACGGGCTCCGGCGGAAGAGGATGCGATCGAGATCTTGTCTCCCGCTTCCAGAATAAAGGAACCGTTCGGGATGACGACTTCATCCCCTCTTTCCACGCAGCAGATCAGGACGTTGTCCTGGATACTGCCGACATCGATCAGGGAGTGTCCGGCCAGCGGCGAGTTCGGGGGAATGATGAATTTGAGCAGTTCGACCTCATCACGGGCGAACGTATCGATCTGCACGGCAGCGGGGAAACGGAGCAGACGGGCGATCTCTACAGCCGCCGCCTTTTCCGGGTTGACGGTCATGGAAAGACCGAGCTCCTCGGCGATAAAATCGATGTCTTCGTTCAGTTCCGGGTCGCGCACACGGGCGATCGTAGAACAGTTACCGGCTTTTTTCGCGATCAGGCAGGTCAGAAGATTCTGCTCGTCCGAGTCCGTGACCGCAATCAAAAGGTCGGTATCCTCGATACCGGCATCTTTCAGGACTCTGAAATTCGTGCCATTGCCAACGATGCCCATGACGTCATAAGCCGTTGTAATGGAATCAATCTTTTTGGAATTGATATCAACTACTACGATATCGTGCCCTTCGTCGCTCAACTGCTCGACGATCGTGGCTCCGACTTTACCGCAGCCGACAATGATGATACGCATATAACCCCCAATTTAGAATAGAAACTCAGGAACGATGTTCCGGAAGATAAGCAAGCAGCTTGTCGACGTTTTCTTCTTTCGTCGCCCAGCTCGTTACAAAACGGCAGACAGTGCGTTTTTCATCAAGCTTTTCCCAGAAGCTGAAACGGAATTCTTTTCCGATATACTCCGCTTCTTCCTCGCTGAAGATGAAGAACTGCTGATTGGTCGGTGAATCGATATAGAATTCATACCCCTTCGCCGCGAAGCCCGCTTTCAGCTTATCCGCGAGGCGGATCGCATGGGAAGCGATATCGAAGTAAAGATTGTCGGTAAACAGTGTTTCAAACTGCTGGCTGAGCAGTCTGCCCTTGGCGATCATCGCGCCGTGCTGTTTGACTCTGGTCGCGAAGTGCGCCGGCATGAAGCCTTTCTTAAAGACGACTGCCTCGCCGCAGAGAGCGCCGACCTTTGTGCCGCCGATATAGAACACATCGACGAGTTCAACGAATTCTTTGAACGTTAGGTCGCATTTGCTGCTCATCAGGCCGTAACCCAGACGGGCGCCGTCAACATAGACCGGGAGCTTGAATTCATCCGCAACGGCGCGGATATCCTGCAGCTCCTTCTTTGTGTAGATCGTGCCCAGTTCGGTCGGGAACGTCAGGAAGATCAGTCCCGGGAAGACCATATGCTCATGGTTCTGGTCATCATAGAAACCCTTGACCAGCGCTCTGAGCTCCGTCGCGTCCATCTTGCCGTCGTGGGAAGGAACGGTCAGGATCTTATGACCGGTGAATTCCACGGCTCCCGCTTCATGAACAGCGATATGGCCAGTTTCCGGAGCGACAACACCTTCATATGGCTGCAGCATCGTATCGATCACGACCTGGTTGGTCTGTGTGCCGCCGATCAGATAATAGACATCGGCATCCTGACAGCCGCTGGCTTCACGGATCAGTTCCGTCGCGTGGACGGTGAACTTGTCAAATCCGTAGCCGGGCACCTGGTCGTAGTTGTGTTTCTCGAAACTTTCGAGGATCGAAGGATGCGCGCCTTCGATGTAGTCACTTTCAAAACTGATCATATTCTAAATCTCCTTGTTTTGCATAAACTGATGCAGCATTTCGTAAAGGATCCGGTAAAGATCCGCGGCGTCCTTTTGCGGGAGATCGATACAGCTGGCAACAGAAAACGGGACATCTAGTGCTTTTTCCTGCAGAAGACGGCCCTTTTCCGTAATCTTCAGTGTGATCTTGCGCAGGTCATCTTCGGCCTGTGTCTTTTCCAGATAACCCTTCGCGATCATCTTCTTGATCAGAGGTGTAAGTGTCCCTGAATCAAGGAAGAGTTTATCTCCCAGTTCTTTGGCACCGATCGTGCCGTGTTCCCAGAGGACCATCATGACCAGATACTGCGTATAGGTGAGATCGAGCTCCTTCAGAAGCGGATTGTAGCGACGGATCACTTCCTTGGAAGCGACGTAGAGCGGAAAGCACAACTGGTTTTCCAGTTTCAATGCATCTTTTCTGTTCATATCACAACTCGATAACGACCGGACTTTCGGTAAAGGAACTGATAACTGCTTTTCCGGATTTAAAGCGGAACACCGCCGTGTTTCCATCTCCGGGCTTATACATATTTCCTAGGTCCGGGTAATTGTCGAGCATATGGACCTGCGCTTCCAAACGTTCGTCCAGTTCAACTTCACCGCTGACACGGATCCATTTTCCATCCTTGAACGCGCAGATCTCAACTTTTGGATTTTTCAGCATTTGCTTGGCAACATCTTTCACAAGACCGGTTTGGATCGCAAGATGGCCATCGTAGAAATCGATCGTTCCAAAAGGTCGCACGCGCGGCTGATCGCCTTCCGTCGTAGCCAGATAATATGTTCCGGCGGATTTTAAGAATTCAAAAACGTCGTTCATATTAACACCTCTTTTCTTATTTATATTGTAAGCAAACCCATTATAAGGGTCAATCAAGAAGAACTAAAGCCATTCCGGTGATAATATGAAACTATGAAAAGGCTCGGAAATGTGATCACTTTATGGGGGATCCTTCTGCTTTGCAGCGAGATATATAAACAGATCGTGCTGTTCAAAGCATACGGGAGTTATGTCTTCTGGTATTTCCCCTGGCAGCTTTGTTCCCTGCCAATGTATCTCGCTTCGGCCCTTCTTTTTCTTAAGAGCGAAAGCGCAAGAGATACCGTCTTCGCCTTTTTGAGCAGCTTCGGTCTTTTAGGCGGGATCGCTGTTTTCTTCGATCCCAGCGGCCTGCATTATTTCCGCGCGGACCTGACCGCCCTATCCTATCTCTGGCATATCTCGATGATCGTTTTCGGGCTGCTTTCCTATTTCTGTGTCCGCAACAAAAATACAGGCTTCCGCAATGCCTGTATTCTGTATTTATGCTGCTGCGCCGCGGCGCTTTTGCTGAATCTTCTTCTGAACAGCCGCGGCGAGATCAATCTGTTTTATATCAGTCCGCTGCAGCCGATGCCGCAGATCTTCTTCCGCGATCTCGTTCCGGTTCTCGGCAATCATACGGTGATCGCGCTTTATATCCTGCTGACTGTTGCCGGCGCGTATCTTCTTTTCCGGGCGATCGGCTGGTTAGAGAATAAAATTCACGATCACAAGATATAAGAGCGTACCGCCGAAGATACTGATCAGGTTGTTTTTCGTGAGACGGTAGCTGATGACTGTAAAGGCACAGCCGATTAGCTCAGGGATACCGAAAGGCATCACCGTCCAGGCAACATCCTTCAGACAATAGATCACGAGCATTCCCATCGCTGCCGCCGGCAGCGTTTTTCCTAAACGGACAAGGGACAGCGGGATCGGACGGTCACCGGAAAAGATGAGGAACGGCAGGAAACGCAGAAGCTCGGTAGCCAGCGTCATCGCCAGGATGATCTTCAATGCATAGCTCATTTCGTATCCCCCTTACGGTAGAACGCGCAGAAGACAGAGAGCACCAGCATCGCCGGCACCAGGAATCTGTCGCGTCCCAGAACGATCAGAAAGAGCACCGGGATGATCAGACCGGAAAGTGCCGGCAGATGATCCTCAGCTTTCATCCACTGATCGGTAAAGATCGTGACGAATAACGCGGTCATGACGAAATCGATGCCTTTGATCTCGAAGGAGATCAGGGATCCAAGCAGAACGCCGAGCATCGTTGAAAAGATCCAGTAAAGATGATCATAGAGCGAAACGGCCAGCCAGTAATCCTCTTTCTCGACCCCCGGCGGACAGTCGTTCTCACAGATCAGGGCATATGCCTCATCCACGATCGAATGGATCAGATATGGTTTCCGTTTCCCGGTATTGCGGTAGCGCTCGACCAGGGAAAGCGAATAGAAGAGATAACGGGCATTGACCATCAGAGTCGTAAGGAAAGCAGATGCCATGCTGACATGCGCACTCAGAAGACCGATCGCCGCGTACTGCATGGAACCGCTGTAGATCAGAACGGACATCAGGAAGCATTCAAAAAGACCGTACCCGATCTGTTTGAGCAGAATGCCGAAGCCGATCCCGAGAAAGAAATAGCCGGTCAGTACGGGAGATGTCTTTTTAAATGTATGTCCGCGGAGCTTTTCGGAGAACGGACTCATCGACGGCACCAACGGAGGAAATCCTCCATCAGAGCCTTGCTGAAGGGCTCGTCCTTGTCCATTCTTTCCGGATGCCACTGCACCGCCTTGATCCAGGGACTGGAGACAGATTCGATCGCCTCGACGATCCCGTCCGGGCTTAAAATGCCGGCACGGAAACCTGGAGCGATCTTCTTGGCGGCCTGATGATGAAAGCTGTTGACCATAAAGGGTTCTTTCCCCAGGATCGAAGCGAAATATGTTCCCTCGACCGTCTGCACACTGTGCGCGTATTTCACTGTTCTGTCTTCCTGCGGGTGAGCGATCCCGGTATCGACCTCACTGGCGATATCCTGGATCAATGTTCCTCCGGCAGCGACATTGAGCAGCTGCAGGCCGCGGCAGATACCGAATACCGGCTTGCCGGCACGCAGACATTCTTTTGCCAGAAGCAGTTCAAAATCATCACGGATCTTGGCAGATTCCTGGCATTCCGGTTTTCTTTCCTCACCGTAGCAGCTCGGATCAACGTCCTGACCGCCTGTGAAAATAAAGCCGTCATATTCCCTGACCATCGCAGCGATGGCTTCCGGGTCATATACCGGTTCGAGACAATAGGATTCTCCGCCATACATGGTCACATAATCAAGATATGCCTGACGGATCTTTTCTTCTCCGGACTCGCCGAGTTCAGAAGGTGTGCAACCGATCTTCATAGTTTTTACCTCTATGAAAAATATTCTAACTTTTACCATTGCCAAAATCAATGAATTGAATTACAATAATTAAGCATGCGGATGTGGCGGAACTGGTAGACGCGCATGATTCAGGTTCATGTGGGGCGACCTGTGCAGGTTCAAGTCCTGTCATCCGCACCAATTGCAAAGAAAAAGAAGCTTAGTGCTTCTTTTTTTATTTTATCTTTTCGCGAGGACGATCAGTACTGACGATCCTGATCGACGATATGTTCGAGAGTCTCCCCTTTCGCGTAATGACAGAGGTTCTCATAGAACATCTCCATATTTCGGTAACGGGTATATTCGAGCGTCGTCTGTCCGGAACAGTGCGGAGTAATGATCAGATTCTTCGTTCCGTAAAGCGGGGAATCTTCCGGCAGCGGTTCTTTTTCAAAGACGTCGAGAGCAGCGCCTGCAAGTCTGCCGTTATCAAGGGCTTCCTTGATCGCGGCTTCATCGATCGCGGAACCGCGGCCGACATTGATCACGAAGGAAGTATCCGGTAAAAGCGCGATCCTTCTCGCATCCAGAAGATGGATCGTTTCCGGGGTCTCCGGTACAGCCATGAACAGAAGATCTGTTTCCGGCAGCAGGGAATCGATCTCTTCGATCTTGACACAGCGGTCAAAACCTTCGGCAGCGCGTCCGCTGCGGTTCACGCCGATCAGGCTGGCCGTTCCGAAAACACGCGCTCTTTTGGCGAAGTTCGAGCCGATATCACCGGTTCCGATGACCGTGATGCGGGAGCCGTAAATGCTCCGCTGTGGCAGAGAGTTGACCCATTTTCTTTCAGAAACGATCGTATTGTATTCCGGCATACGGCGCAGCAGCATCAGCGCGACCATGATCATATGCTCGGAGATCGAAAGACCATACGCTCCGGCAGAGTTCGTAAGAACGAGGCCGTCGCGCAGTACGCCCGGCTTGAAATAGACATTGACGCCTGCTGTTGAAGAGGAGAACCATTTCAGCTTCGGGGAATTGACGATCAGATCCGGACCGGCGCCGTGAATGATCGTCGCCTCGCCGAGATAGGGCTTCATATCCTCTTTTTTGGTGAAAAAGCGGACGGAATAATCGTTTTCGCTGCAGAGTTTCTCGATCTTTTCTCTTGTCTCGTTGTTCAGGTTGTTGAACAATACCAGAACATTTTCCTTCATGTTAATATACCTCACTTGTATTTATTATAATATACAGGACTTGCAAAAGCCTTTCTTAAGCTCTTATACTTTGTCTAGTAGAAAGTGAGAATTATTCGTATGGCAAATCCAAAGATCCGTATCAAAATGAAAAACGGTGACGAAATGGTCGCCGAACTCTATCCGGAGATCGCGCCGGTCACTGTTGAGAATTTCCTGAAACTCGTCAATAAAGGCTTCTATAACGGCCTTACCTTCCACCGCGTCATACCGGGCTTCATGATCCAGGGCGGATGCCCTTTAGGCACCGGCACCGGCGGACCTGGCTGGTCCATCAAAGGTGAATTCCGCGCCAACGGCTTCAACAACGACCTGAAGCACACGGCCGGTGTTCTTTCCATGGCAAGAGCCTATGACCCCGACTCCGCGGGAAGCCAGTTCTTCATCATGCACAAGGATGCGCCGCATCTTGACGGACAGTATGCCGCCTTCGGCAAACTCATCAGCGGCCAGGAAGTCGTTGACCGCATCGCGATGGTCCGCACCGACTTCCGTGACAAACCGCTCGAACCCCAGGTCATCGAAAGCATGACCGTTGTCGAAGAATAAGAAACAAAGAGAAAGCGCGTCTTTCTCTTTTTGAAAGGAACAGTTATGAAAAAGATCCCGATCATCATTGATACCGACCCCGGAATCGACGATTTCTTCTGTCTGGCGCTGGGCCTGTCCTACAGCGACATCTTTGATCTGAAGGCCGTCACCACGATGGGCGGTAATAATTACACCGAGATCACCACCGCCAACGCGATCGATATCGTTTCTCTCTTCAAAAAAGAGGTGCCGGTCGCCATGGGCGCGAAACGCTACCTCCGGGAAGGATTTGAGGAACCGGTCTGGCAGCATCACGGACATAACGGCCTGGCGGACGCAGAGATCCCGCACTGCGAGAGATCCGCGGATCCCCTTCCGGCCTGGGATAAGATCGCGCAGGTCGCCAAAGAGTATCCGGGCGAGCTCGTCTTGGTCACGGTCGCTCCGCTGACCAATATCGCTCTGGCGATCGAAAAACATCCTGAACTCAAACAGGAGATCAGAAAGATCGTCATGATGGGCGGTTCGACTGAAGAAGGCAATATCACCCCCTACGCCGAAGCGAATATCGGACACGACGCCTGGGCGGCGGATATCGTATTCCGAAGCGGTATCCCGATCGACATGGTCGGGCTCAATGTCACCCTGAAGTGCCCTCTTCCGCGCGAAGTCTTTGACCCCATCAGCAAAGATCTTGATCCGCTGATCCGGCAGACGATGAAGACGATGATCGATTTCCGCAAAGGCGAACCGATGCATGACGCCGTGGCGATCGCCTCTTTGATCGACGAAGACGTTCTCGAATTCCTGCCGGCGGAAGTCACCGTCGAGACAGAGAACGAGGAAAGACGCGGACAGACAATCGTAAAAGAAAACTCCGGTGCGAACACCAGAGTTGCTGTTAAAGCGGATCTTCCGCGTTATTACAAAGTAATTGAGGGAATGTGTCACTGACCGCTTGTCAGCCAGTCGTACATTTCCTGGTACTTTAAGGCAGAAGCCTTCCAGGAGAAATCGGCCTTCATCGCCTGTTCGACGATCTTGTTCCAGTCGCGTTTGTGATCGTAATAGATCTGTTCCGCATAGCGGATCGTATTCATCATTTCGTGAGCGTTGTAGTTCGCGAACGAGAAGCCTGTGCCTTCCTTCGTATATTCGTTATACGGTTGGACACTGTCACGCAGACCGCCGGTCTCACGGACGATCGGCAGTGTGCCGTAACGCAGGGACATCATCTGGCTCAGTCCGCACGGTTCGAAGAGCGACGGCATCAGGAACGCGTCAGATGCGGCGTAGATCTTGTGGGAAAGCTCTTCCGAATACGTGATATGGGCTGAACACTTGTCATGATATTGATAATCGAAATAACGGAACATATCCTCATAACGGCCTTCGCCGGTACCGAGGATAACGAACTGGACATTGTCTGTTGCCAGGATCTCTTCCATGACACGGGCGATCAGGTCGAAGCCCTTCTGATCTGTTAATCTTGAAACGATCCCGATCATCATCGCTTTCTTATCGACAGGGAGACCAAGTTCTTCCTGTAAAGCGGTCTTGTTGAGGATCTTTTCTTTACGGAAGTTCTCGACATCAAAGGCGTACGGAATACACGGATCGTTTGCCGGGTCAAAGACCTCGGTATCGATACCGTTCAGGATGCCGCGAAGATCGTTTTTGCGCAGACGCAGCAGACCGTCAAGTCCTTCCCCGTAGAAAGGATTCTGGATCTCTTCGGCATAGCTCGGGGAGACGGTCGTGATCGCGTCGGCATAGACGAGACCGCCCTTGAGCAGATTGGCGTCATTATAATATTCCAGAGCTCCGGAATAGAAGCAGCGTTTCGGCAGACCGGTGATCGATTTTGTCTCTTCTAGATTCCAGCGTCCCTGGAACTTCAGGTTATGGATCGTCATGACTGTCTTGATCCCCTGATAGAACGGGTTATCCTGGAACATTTCATTCAGGTAGACCGGTACGAGTCCGCTCTGCCAGTCGTGGCAGTGAATGACATCCGGACGGAACTGCAGGGTCTCCAGCGCGGAAAGCGCGGCTTTGGAGAAGAACGCGAAACGGCGGATCTCAAAACGGGTGTCATCGCTGTACAGGAACGGCGTATTGAATAGTTCCTCGTCATCAATGAAGTAATACGTAACACCGTCATACTCGGCGCGGAACAGACCGACATACATTTCCCGCCAGTCGAAGGACATCTGGAAGTTACCGATGTATTCCAGTTTCTCCGACTGTTTCAGGCAGCCGTATTTCGGCATGATCACGCGGACGTCAAAATACTCCTTATCGATCGCCTTCGGTAAAGAACCGGCGACGTCGGCCAGACCGCCGGTCTTGGCAAAAGGAGTCGCTTCTGAAGCTACATAAAGTATATTTTTCATAGAAATCACCTTCCTCTTCAAGTATAACAAGTTGCAGGGCGGAAAAAACATCATTTATCCGCTTTATTTTTCAGATCGATTAATGTAATATATAAAAAGACGCCGCCATAGTATAGTGGCAATACGCATCCATGGTAAGGATGAATCCCGTGTCCGATTCACGGTGGCGGCACCATCTGAGAATCCCCTTCCGCGAGGAAGGTTTTCTTTTTCCTGAATGCGTTATTCCAGGCCTGTTAGTGTAGAATGAAAGTATGACAAGAATCATTTTAAAAAGATATGAGGGACGCACAGTCCGCGACGGCGGTCTGTGGGTCTATGACAATGAGATCGACCGGACCGAGGGAGAATACAAGAACGGCGATATCGTCGACGTTTATTCCTATAAAGAGGATTTTATCGGCCGAGGGTATATCAACGATCATTCCAAGATCCGGATCCGCCTGCTGAGCCGCGATCCGGAAGAAACGATCGACCGGGAATTCTTCAAAAAACGTGTGCGGGACGCCTGGGATTACCGGAAAAGCGTCGTTGAGACGGACTGCTGCCGTGTCGTTTTCTCGGACTCCGACCGTCTGCCCGGTCTGATCGTGGATAAATTCGAGGATGTGCTGGTCTTTGAGATCGATACCCTGGGCATGGATGTCCGTAAAGAGATGCTGGTGGATGTCGTCAAAGAGGTCTTTGCCGAAGACGGACTGCCGCTGCGCGGGATCTATGAACGCAGTGACGCGAAAGTCCGCACTCTCGAAGGTCTTGAGAGAGTCAAGGGTTTTCTCAGCGACCCCTTCCCGACGGTGATCCCGGTCAAAGAAAACGGTGTGAAACTGCAGGTCAATGTCGCTGAGGGACAGAAGACGGGTTATTTCCTCGATCAGAAATACAACCATCTCGCGATCCGCCGCTTATGCACCGGCAAGAGCGTGCTTGACTGCTGCACCCACACCGGCGGTTTCGCCCTGAGCGCGGCCGTGACCGCTTCCGAAGTCACCGGCATCGACGCTTCCGAACTGGCGATCGAACAGGCAAGAGTCAACAGCGAGCTCAACGGTTTCAACAACACCCGCTTTGAAGTCGCCGATGTATTCGATTATCTGGTTGAAAAACAGAAGGAAGGCAGACTGTACGATGTGATCATCCTCGATCCGCCGGCTTTCACCAAATCCAAGAACTCACTGAAGAATGCCGTAAAAGGCTATAAGGAGATCAACTACCGGGCGATGAAGCTGCTGAAACCGGGCGGGTATCTGATCACCTGCTCCTGCAGCGAGTATATGGAGCGCAGCCACTTCCTGAGCATCCTGCTCAACGCGGCCAACGATGCCCATAAACGTCTGCGTCTCGTCGAGAACCGGGCCCAGTCACCGGATCATCCGGTCATTCTCGGCAACAATGTTTCCGATTATCTGAAATGTGTCATTTTGCAGGTAAATGACCGTTAAATACAAAGGAGCACAACAATGGAAATTGAAAATCTCAGTCAACTGAACGATCACGAACTTCTGATGGAACTCATCAACGAACAGCGCGACCGCAAGAAAAAAGAAACGATCCGGACCATCCTGATCATCGTCATCCTGCTTGCTGTAGGAGCATTCGTCTGGTATCAGATCCATCAGCTATTGGCCATGATCGAGACCGTCCGGGCGCCGCTCGAGACGATGTCCGCCACGATCGACCAGTATGCCGCTGCCTTCGGCGACTTTGATTTCAAATCGATCGAGACGATCGCCGACGCTTTCAAGGGATTCGATCCGAAGGTCCTTGAAGATCTCAGTGAGACCTTCAAGCAGTTCGATCCCAAGACGCTTGAAACGATGACCAAGGATATCAACGACATCATGAAGGTCCTTGATCAGTTCAAGAAGATCTTCGGAATGTGATCTCCCCTGCTCTATCCTGGATCAATAAAAAAAACACAGCCGGTAAATCTGTGCAGCAGAGTTTACTGAGCTGTGTTTTTCTTTATGAGATCTTTTTGTAGATATAGTTGCCGATCATCTGGATCGCCTGGACCAGAATGATCAGGATCACGGAACAGATGAACAGATAGTCGCTGTGGTAACCCTGGTAGCCATAGCGGATCGCGATATCACCGACACCGCCGCCGCCGACCGTACCGGCCATTGCCGAATAACCGACGAGCGAGATAATGAGCAGGATCACACCGTTCAGCATGCGCGGGATCGATTCCTTGATATAGACACGGAAGAGGATCTGCCAGTCGGAAGCGCCGAAGGAACGGGCAGCTTCAATGACACCGGGGTCCGTCTCCCGCAGGCTCGTCTCAAACACACGGGCGATATACGGGATCGCCGAGACCGTCAGCGGAACGATCGCGGCTGTTGTGCCGATCGATTTGCCGACGATCATACGGGTAAAGGGAATGATCAGAACGAGCAGGATGATGAACGGGAAGCTGCGGAAGATATTGACGATCAGGCTCAGAGTTTCATAGACCGCCTTGTTCGGGCGCAGTCCGTCCGGCGCTGTCAGGGTCAGGATGATCGCCGGGATAAAGCCCAGGACGACCGAGAACAGCGTGGAAAAGAAGACCATATAGACCGTCTGTTTCGTTGCGTTTAAAATGATCTGAAGCATTTACAGCACCTCCCAGGAAACTTTCTTCCCGTCAAGATAGGAACAGACACGTTCCTTGTCTTCCTCGCGCACATTGATGATCAGGCTGCCGAAGACATTCGAACGGAAGTCTTCAAGCTTTGCCCAGCAGATCGAGAAATTCGTACCGAGTTCTCTCGCCATCAGAGTAATGATCGGTTCGTCAGAGCTTTCATCCGTAAAGAACAGCTGGATGTTGACGCCTTCGGAAGGAAGCAGTCCGCTTTCCTCCTGCAGGAAGCTCTTGATCTCCTTGATCGGTTTGACAAAGAGTTCTTCCGGTTTGCCTTCCGCCAGGACTTTGCCATCCTTCAGGAAAGCGACCCGTTCACAGATCTGTTTGACAACTTCCATCTGATGGGTGACGACGACGATGGTGATGCCCATCTTGCGGTTGATGTCCTGAAGCAGCGCCAGGATGCCCTTCGTGATCTCCGGGTCAAGCGCGGACGTCGCTTCATCACACAGTAGGATCTGCGGATCAAGCACCAGTGCCCGCGCGATCGCGACACGCTGCTGCTGACCGCCCGAGAGCTCGCGCGGACGGGCTTTCTTCTTTTCCGTCAGACCAACGAGTTCGATCAGGGAATCGATCTTCTGCTTCGCTTCCGGGGATTTCGGATCGATGCCCCAGAAACGCAGCGGAAGCGCGATGTTGTCGTATACATTGAGCCTTGAGAGCAGGTTGAAATTCTGGAAGATCATGCCAATATGCTTCTGCAGGTGGCGGAGACCTTCTTTATCGTCTGTCGATACTTTAACACCGTCGACCAGGATCTCCCCGCCATTATACGTTTCAAGACCGTTGATGCATCTCAACAGGGTGGATTTTCCGGCTCCGCTCTGGCCGATGATCCCGTAGATCTCATGATCCTTGATATCGATCGAGATCCCCTTCAGCACCTCGAGATCGCCAAAGTCTTTTTTAACATTTTTCAATTCAATCATATTGTTGCCTCCAAACATGAAACAGCGGTACTTGCGGTACCGCTGTACAGATTAACCGTTGATCTCGCTGATCGCTTCCGGATCTGTCGGAGCGTTCTCCAGCAGGCCCAGTGCATTCAGGAAGTCGATCGCACGTGCGTAGTTATCGGTATCGTTCGGAACACCGATGGACGCGCCGTCCGGGATATCTGCCAGAGAAGTGATGCTTGCGGAGTAGACGCCCATCGGTTCGATATGGACACCGACTGCGGCGACGAGGTGCAGGCCTCTCTCTTCGTTCTGGTTGTTCAGGTAGCCGAGCGTCTGGAAGTAGTTGGCATCGAGTTCGCCTTCTTCAAGAGATGTGTTCGGCAGGACATAGTCTGCGAATTCGACAACTTCGAGAGTCCATCCCTTTGCTTCAAGAGTGGGCTTGACGATGTTGTTGAGGATCTCGGCATGCGGTACTAAAGTCGCGCCGACGCGGATCGTTGTATCGTCTCCGCTGGCTTCCGGGATCTCACCGGCTGTAACGGCTTTGCCTTCCGCGTCAACGAAGGAAGTGATGACAGCGCCCTTATAGGTTCCTTCGATATAGGTAGCAACATCCGGGGAAACGATCGCTGCGACGAGCGCCTGGATCTTCGGGGAATCTTCGTTGCCTTCCTTGACTGCGAGGTAGTTCGTACGTCTTACACTGCTTTCCGCATCGAATTCTTCGATCGCGATAGCCGGGTTCGTTTCATTGAGCTTTGCTTCAAGAGCGTAGTTGCCGTTGATGACAGCGACGCCGAGGTCTTTCAGGTTAAGCGGCAGGTTTGCGGCTTCGATCGGAACGATCTCAAAACTATGCGGGTTGACGGAGTTGACTGTTTCTTCTCCGCTGCTTGTCGGGGTCGGTGCCGGTGTTCCGGAATTGCATCCGAACAGGGCGATAAGAAGTAATGCGGCGATTAATGTTCTGATTGTCTTTTTCATACGTTTCTCCTCCTTCTTGAATTTGCTTGAAAAGGAACCACGGGGCGGTCTTTATTTAAAAAACCTACACCCCCAACATAAGGGCGTAGGTCTACGCGTTACCACCTTATTTCAAAATGACCTCACGATCATTTCCTCTTCAAGTACGCTGAATCGATCAGAAATACTCTATTGCGTTAACGGGCACATCCGGCAGGATCTACGTATCGACCCTGCAGCTCCGAGACCATGTTCACCGAATATTCGTATATCCCTTTTCAGCTTCCGGGACTCTCTGCTATACCAGCCTTCGGTTACTCTTCTCTTCGTTGCTGTTGTGTAAATAGTTACATATTTTTGAAAACCTGTCAATACATTATTTTCAATTATTTCTTTCTTCCGCTTCCTGTGCTGCCTGGATCTCCGGGGAAGCCGAATACATCGGCTTAAGATCCTTGCCGTGCAGCACGCGGTCGGTATAGTTGCGGGTGATCGCCAGGACCGTTGCCGCGCAGCTCAGTACCCCGATCAGGTTGGGGATCGCCATCAGACCATTGAAAGTGTCTGACAGAGCCCAGGCAAGTTTCAGGTCCATCGTTGAACCCAGCAGCACGAAAACAACAAAGACGACACGGAAAACGATCGTTGACCGTGTACCGAACAGATATTCAAAGGAGCGCGTGCCGTACTGGCTCCAGCCCAGAACTGTCGAGAAGGCAAACAGCAGGATCGCGATCGCGATAAAGACCGCGCCGAATCTGCCGAAGACTGTCGAGAACGCTTCCGAGACAAGAGCCGTCTGTTCGAGACTCGACACCATCGTGCCGGTATTCAGATCGACAGCACCGCTGGTGAGGATCGTCAGTGCTGTCAGCGTGCAGACGATGATCGTATCAGCAAAGACCTCAAAGATGCCCCACATGCCCTGAATGACGGGTTCACGGATATTGGAAGCGGAATGCACCATCACCGAGGAACCGAGACCTGCTTCGTTGGAGAAGACACCGCGTTTCATGCCCCAGGTAACGGCCTGCTTGATCCCGTAGCCGACGATACCGCCGCCGACCGCGCGTGCCGCGAAAGCGCCGCGGAAGATCGAAGCGAAAGCTGCCGGGATCTGGCCGGCGTGGGCAAAGACAACGATGAAGGCACCGATGATATAGGCGACTGCCATGAAAGGAACGATCTTTTCCGTGACAGCTCCGATACGCTTGATACCGCCGATGATGACAAGACCCGCCAGGATCATCAGCACAAAACCGGTGATATAGGCCGGTATCCCGAAAACAGTGGTCATATTGGTCGCGATCGTGTTTACCTGGCTCATATTGCCGATGCCGAAGGCGGCCAGAGTGCAGAAGATACTGAAGAGAACAGCCAGGATCCTGCCGATCAGCTTGCAGCCTTTCTTAGATCCCAGTCCGTCTGAAAGATAATACATGGCGCCGCCGCACCATTCATTCTCTGAGTTTTTACGGCGGTAAAAGATACCGAGGACATTTTCGGAATAATTCGTCATCATACCGAAGAAGGAAACGATCCACATCCAGAAGATCGAACCGGGACCGCCGGATACGATCGCTGCGGAAACACCGGCGATATTACCTGTACCGATCGTCGCCGCCAGGGCTGTGCATAAGCTCTGGAATTGGCTGATCGCCTTATCGTGCTTTTCGGTATGCGCTGTGACATGACGGTCGGTAAATACGGCACCGATGGTCTTGGATACCCAGTGCCTGAAATGTGAGATCTGAAAGAACCCGGTCAGGATCGTCATAAGAATGCCGGTACCAACTAAAAGCACCAGCATGGGCAATCCCCATACAAAGTTACCGACAGCGTCATTGATGCGGCTGATGATCTGAATGAAACCTCCCATAACCTTCTCCTCGTTTTCGTTCAAATTATTGTTGCATATAGATGTGTTGCTTGTGTGTGAATCACCAATCTGTGGCGATATCGATCTGCCACGGATTTGAGGCCGCGAAGCCGCCGGTATCGAGACAGATACCTGTTCCCAGAGAAGTCTGCACGATATCAAAGCGGTTGCGGACCGTTCCCGAAACATCGCAGGCGCACATGATATAGGAGCCGTACATCTTGACACCGTCTTCACGGATCCAGTACTCCCCTTCAATGCCGCCCCGCTGGGCAGTCGCGATCACCCCGGACATATCCATGTTGTAGTAGCTTTCTTTGCCGGAAGGACCGTTGATGACGCCGGCGCTTTTCGTCAGCGGCGCGCCGTCCCAGGCGCTTGTCGGTGCCTGATAGGTCGGCTTCACGATCTTGCGGCGGACATCGATCTCCTTGGTGACCTCGGAGAAACAGCCGTCCTCATCGATCACGGCGATCGTGACATAATGGGTTCCCGCCTCTTCGGTCGAAAGGCCGTCACCGCTCATCAGCACCGTCGCGCCGATCAGGTCACGCTCCTTGTAGTCGAGCAGAGACA
Organism: Erysipelotrichaceae bacterium; assembly: GCA_017431225.1. Taxonomy (GTDB): domain Bacteria; phylum Bacillota_I; class Bacilli_A; order Erysipelotrichales; family Erysipelotrichaceae; genus RGIG5669. The sequence goes on from JAFRLM010000010.1 coordinate 59,285, forward strand.
TGTAATCGATCTCGTCCCCGACATAGCAGCTGTAGACTCCTTCTTCCGCCGTTTTGGCGGTATAGTGATGCTTCTTTACGACGACTGTGGCAGGAGTCACTGCCGGTTTCTCCTCGGCCGGCGGAGGCGTCTCTGCGGCGCAGCCACATAAAAGAAGCAGACAGAATATAAGTGTTACTTTACGCATTCCTTAGCCTTTCCAGGATCTCTTTTCCTTTACGGAGACCCTGTTCATAAAGATCTTCCTTGTCTCTCTCCGGAGTACAGAGGATTACTTTCCCCTCTTCGGAGAGTTTTTCCGCAAGCTTGTAGCTGCGGACATAGTTGTTCGCCCGGGCACGCAGACGGAAAGACAGCACCGGATAGGCATGTGCCAGCTGGCTGGCGACTTCTCTTTCCCGCTTTGCCTCAAGGATACTCGGTCTATCGGCGATCACGATGGTGATATCGTGTCTCGATGCGACCGGAGATACCGGTAAGGGCTCCTTGAAACCCGCGGAAAAGCATTTGTCCTGACCGATCAGGACCGGTTTATTACCGATCCCCGCCAGCGCGGCCTGCATCGTGAGCTTCGGATCGTTTTTGATCATCGTATCCGGGATGACCTTGAAGGCATCCGCGGTCAGATCGTAGATCCCGAATCCATAGGTGACGTTCGTCTCTTTTGCCTGCGGCAGTTCCGGCACCTCGACCTCCGTAAAGCGGTTCAGCATCAGCTCGAGAAAGCCGGGCTCACGAACTTCCGTTTCAACGTTAAGACGGCGTTCCCCTTCTTCCGCGAAGAGGTATTCATAAAGATTCAGACAACCGCGGTCAATGCCGAGCGCGGTCGTGATGTGCGGACGGAGTTCACGGATCCCGTCTTCGACTCCCGCTCCGTAAGCGGCGCAGGAAGCAGCAGAAGCATCAAGCAGTGCGATCTTCATTTCTCTCCTCCAGTCTCTGCTGAAACTCGTTCAGCAGTCTGTCCAGTTCCTCATAGTCCTTCATCGTGGTCACCTTGCCGCGGTAGTAAGACGCTTCCGGCAGACCACGCAGATAGTTGCCGACGATCCCGCGCAGCTCCCGCAGCGCTCTTTCCTCGCCGGCTAAAGCGATCAGTCTCTGCGCATGATCACGGCATGCGGCAAAACGTTCTTCCGGGGTGATCGTAAGATCTGTTTCTCCCTTCATCCTCTTAACGATCTGCTGGATCAGGAAGGGATTCCCCAGAAGGCCGCGGCCGATCATGACAGCGGCAACGCCGCTCTTGTCTTTCTTTTCAAAAAAGTCTTCCGCCGTACGGACATCGCCGTTTCCGATGACCGGGATCGTTAAAGCCTCGTGGATCTCGCGGATCGCTTCCCAGTCGGAGAGACCCTGATACATTTGGGTACGGGTGCGTCCGTGAACAGCGATCATATCCGCTCCGGCTTCCTCAAGCCCTTTGGCGAAAGAAAGGTAATTCTTTTCGCTGTCGCTGTAGCCGATGCGCATCTTGACGCTGACCGGCTTTCCGACAGCCTGTTTGATCCCGGAAACGATCGCGAAGGCTTTTTCCGGGTCTTTCAGTAAAGCGGATCCGGCACCGGTCTTGACGACTTTCGGAGCCGGACAGCCCATATTCAGATCGATGATATCCGCGGTGGTATGCTGATCGATATATTCCGCGGCAGCGACCAGATGGTCGACCTTGGAACCGAAAAGCTGCAAGGCGGTCGGATGATTGCTTTCGGGGATCCTGCACATTTCAAGGGTCCTCTGATTACGGAAAAAGATCCCTTCCGCAGAGATCATTTCGGTATAGACGAGACCGCAGCCGTAATCCAGGCATAAGCTCTGATAGGCAGCATTGCTGATACCGGCGAGCGGCGCGGCTACGATCGGATTTTTTTCAAACAGTTCACGCAGATTCAGCATCACTCAGCCAGTCATTCAGCTCCTGGGCACTGTAGGTATAGGTCTTTCCGCAGAAATCACATTTGATCTTGATGTCCTGATTGGCTTTTGCGAGATCGAGCAGATCCTGACGAGAAAGGGTCAGCAGTTTTTCCTGGAAACGCTCACGGCTGCAGTCGCAGCGGTAAGTCAGTTCTCTTTCATCGAGGATCTCGACTTCACCGAGATTCTTTTCGAGGATCTCTTCCAGGGTAAAGTCTTTGATCTGAGCGGAGATCGGCTGCATGTTCGCTGCCAGATTCTCCAGATAAACGATATCCTCCTCCGCGTATCCCGGCAGCAGTTCCAGGAAGAAGACACCGGCGGAGCGGATGCTCTGGTCGGTATCGACTAAAACACCCAGGGATACGATCGAGGGACGCTGTTCGGATTTCGCGAAATAGAACGCGAAATCATCCCCGATCTCACCGGTCTGCAGGTTGACCGTTGAAGAGAAATTTCCCTTCATATTCATGGATTTGGTGACGCTGAGGGTGCCGCTGCCGATCGCCCGGCCGACAGCGAGCTTACCGCTGTCCTCATAGACGTCATAGACATTCGGATTATTGACAAAGCCCTTGACCGAACCATCGGGTCTCGCGATGCACATGATCGTGCTGATCGCGCCGTCGGAATGGATCGCGATATTCAGCTGCTCATTCTCATCCTTCAGCATCGTGCCCATTACGGCAGACATGGAAAGCACGCGGCCAAGCGCGGCTGCTGAAGTCGGATATAAAGAAAACTTTTCTCTTACCTCTTCAACAAGAGCGGTCGTATCGGCAAGATAAAAACGGATAAATGGTCCCTTCAGACCGATAAGTAAACGATTCTTTTTCATACTTTTAGAATTCTACCACAAACACCGGTAAGCGGAAAGTGACGCTCTTTTCTCTGCTCAAAGAAAAACTCCGGATCTCTTAAGACCCGGAGTCGTCTTTCTTATTTGTCCTGATCGTTCAGGTCAATGACTTTTTCTTCGTCTTCCTCGGCCTTTTTCGCCGGAGCTTTGCGGGCGCGGTGTCCGGTACCACGGCCGGTCACTTTCGGTTCCGCAGGTGCTGCCGGTTCAGCCGGTGTTTCCTTCGCGGTCTCTTCCGCGGCTGTTTCCACCGGTTCCGCAGAGGCTGCTTTTTCCGGAGCGTTGGCGGAGACCAGGTTGCCGTCACGGATCACGAGTTCACCGGAGAGGACCTGATCGATCTCTTCCGCTGTCAGTGTCTCGTTGGCGATCAGCGCTTCGGCGATCATGACCAGCTCATCACGGTGTTCCTTGATGATGCGGGTCGCCTCATCGTGACAGAAGTCAACGATCTTACGGACTTCGACATCGATGTCATAGGCGATCTGGCTGGAAACGTTGCTCGGGGAATTGTAGTCACGACCCAGGAAGACAGAGGATGAACCGTTGTCATACTGGACCGGACCGAGCTCACTCATACCGTAAGTGGTGACCATATCCTTGGCGATACGGGTCGCCTGCTTGATATCGTCACTGGCGCCTGTCGTAATATCGTCGAAGAAGATCTCTTCCGCGCAGCGGCCGCCCATATAACCGGTGATCGTCTGCAGAAGTTCCTTCTTGGAATTCAGGATACGTTCCTTACGCGGTGTCAGCAGGTTATAGCCGCCGGCCTGACCACGCGGGATGATCGTGACTTTCTGAACGATCACGCCGTCAGGCTGATTGAGGCCGACGATCGCGTGACCTGCTTCATGGTAAGCGACAAGCTTCTTTGTCTTGTCGTCATATTCACGGGAATGTTTTGCCGGACCCATCATGACACGGTCGATCGCCTCATCGATCTGGCTGGTCGTGATGACCTCCTTGTTTTCACGGACGGTAAGGATCGCCGCTTCGTTCAGCACGTTCTCAAGATCCGCGCCGGAGAAGCCCGGAGTACGTTTGGCAAGTGCCTGAAGGTCGACATCGTCCGCGACCTTCTTATTGCGCGCGTGAACACGCAGGATCGCTTCTCTGCCCTTCATATCCGGGAGAGAAACGGTGATCTGACGGTCGAAACGTCCCGGACGCAGTAAAGCCGGGTCCAGAACATCCGGACGGTTGGTCGCAGCGATCACGATGATACCGCTGTTATCCGACATACCGTCGAGTTCAACGAGCAGCTGGTTCAGAGTCTGCTCACGTTCATCGTTGCCGCCGCCGAGACCTGCGCCACGCTGACGTCCGACAGCATCGATCTCATCGATGAAGATCATGCAGGGAGCGGTCTGCTTGGCCTGTTTGAACATATCACGAACACGGGAAGCACCGACACCGACGAACATTTCAACGAAGTCAGAACCGGAGATCGAGTAGAACGGAACGTTCGCCTCTCCGGCAACGGCTTTCGCAAGCAAAGTCTTACCTGTTCCCGGCGGGCCTACGAGCAGTACGCCTTTCGGGATGCGCGCGCCCATCTTGGCGAATTTGCGCGGCATGCGCAGATATTCGATGAGCTCGGACATTTCCTCTTTTTCCTCATCGCAGCCGGCAACGTCGGTAAAGCGGACCTTGATCTCGGTCTCGAGACGCGCTTTGGATTTGGAGAAGTCGAACGCCTTCTGGTTGCCGCCTCCGGCAGCGCCCATACGGTTCACCATATAGAAACCGAAGACCAGGAAGATCGCCAGCGGCAGGATCGAAGCCAGGACTTCGAGGAAGATATTGGATGCGTTGGCATCCTTGACCTCCACGTTCTTGAGCTTCTGCAGCGACTCCATGAGATCTTCCGAAGCGTTTTCGGTATTCGGGATCACGGTAGAGAAATTATGAGACGCGCCTTTTTCATCGTTATAGATACCGCTGACGGTGATCGTGTTGTAATCGACAGTCACCTGCGCGCTCTGGATCTGATCGCTGTTGAGAACAGTCTGGAACTCGCTGTATCCGAGCTTCACCGTCTGGGAAGCAAGCGGACTGCGGAACATCATCGACACGATAAAGACCGCTACGATGATATACGGCAGCGTATATGCGAAACGATTCTTGTTTTTCTCCATCTATATACTTATCTCCTTAATAAAGCTCTTCCTTCAAAACTCCTACGTAAGGAAGATTACGGTACTTCTGATTGTAATCAAGTCCGTAACCGACTACGAAGTAGTTCGGAACATCGAAACCAACATAATCTCCCTTGATATCGACGACACGGCGGCTCTCCTTGTTCAGAAGGGTCACGATCTTGACCGAAGCAGCGCCCTTTGATTCAAGGAATTCACGGACTTTCTTCAGTGTGCGTCCGGTGTCGATGATATCCTCTACGAGGATGATATCCACGCCGCGGACCGAAGAATCCAGGTCCTTATCGATACGGACATCGCCCACGGATTCGGTTCCCTCGTAGGAACTGACATCCATGAAGTCGATCTCACAATCCAGTGTAATATGCTTGATCAGTTCTGCCATGAACGGCACCGACCCCTTTAATAGACCGACCAGGAGAGGGTTTTTGCCTTCATAGTCTTTATCGATCTGCTTTCCTAACTCACCACAACGTTTCTCGATTTGTTCTTCCGTAAGCAAGATACGGTCTATATCTTTATGCATAGGTTTCTCCTTCGTATTTTCATATTTTACCACAAAGGTATTGGGTTTAATAGCATAATGATCGATGTCACAGCCGAGCCCGGAGACGAAGATCACCTTCCCTTCGCGGTTCTCGATCACGATCGTTTCTTCTCTTTCTCCGGTCGTCAGCTTGCGGTCGATGAAGAAACGGCTGACCTTTTTTTCACCAAAACGCATCGCGATATGATCGCCTTCCTGAAAGGAACGGAGCTTAACAGGCAGATCTTCTTGCAGGATATTCACGCCTTCGATCGTTTTCCCCTGTTCACTCAGGGAAAAAGACGGGAAAGTGCGATGCTCGATCCGCTCAAGCATATAGCAGAAGCTCCCTTTCGGTAAATGAACGCTGATCCTGCCGTATTCGCGGCAGAGAAGCTTATCCCGGACTTTCAGCCGGAAGTTCTCGCGTTCTTCCAGCTGTTTTAAAAGTTCCGCGATATACGCGCGGCTGAGATCCGGATATAAAAGATGGCGCAGACACTCCTCGCGGTACGGGAGAGACAGGAATTCCTCCGCTTCATAGGAATCCGCTTGGGAAAGATAAGCGTCAGCCTTTTCCCGCAGAGCAGTCAGCTGCGCATTTTTCTCGCGGATCTCTTCGAGCAGATGGTCGCGTTCCTCACGGGAGAGCTTTTCAACGACCCCATGGCGTATCTGATTGCGGCGATATTTATCCTCGCTGTTGGTCGAATCAAGCGCGTATCGCAACTGATGCGCTTCACAGTACGCAAGGATCTCTTTGCGCGTCATCTTCAGCAGCGGACGCTTTACCGGAATTCCTTTGTAAAAGGAGCATGCGCTCAGTCCGTAACAGACCGGCGTCAGATCCTTTTCCTTCTGCATCAGATAGGTTTCCAGAAGGTCATCTTCCTGGTGGGCGACCAGGATATCTTTCGCATGGACTTTGCGGGCCGTGCGCAGAAAGAAATCATAACGCTCTTTTCTGGCCCAGAGCTCCTCGTTTCCGGAAGAATAATACGTGTCGTAGCGGTAATACGGTATATCCGCATCACGGCAGAGCTCCTCCACGAGCGAGCTGTCATATTCGCTGTCTGCGCGCAGATGATAATTCACGTGACAGCAGACAAAAGAAATGCCTTCCTCCTTCAGCATCGAAAAAAGGGCGATCGAATCCGGACCGCCGCTGCAGGCAAGGATATGAAGGCCTTCTTTCAGTTCATTAAACATGGAAACGGAAATGCATGATATCTCCGTCTTTGGGCAGGTATTCCTTGCCTTCCAGACGAAGCTTGCCGGCTTCTTTCAGCTTGGCTTCGCTCTTATACTCCATGAAGTCGTCATAGGAATAGACTTCCGCGCGGATAAAGCCTTTTTCAAAGTCGGTATGGATCACGCCGGCGCATTCCGGCGCTTTCATGCCGTCACGGAACGTCCAGCCGCGGCATTCATCTTTACCGACGGTGAAAAAGGTGCGTAAGCCAAGAGTGTCATAGGCTTTTTTGATCAGATTATCAAGACCGGAATGAGCGAGTCCCATCTCTTCCAGGAAGACTTCCTTCTCTTCCCGGCTGAGGCTGCTGAGATCTTCCTCGATCTTGGCTGCGATCGGCAGGATACCGCTGTTCTCGGATTCCGCGAAAGCTTTCAGCTTCTGGTAGAAAGGATTGCTGTCGGGATCATTCATATCGTCCTCGGTGATGTTGGCAATATAGATGACCGGTTTGGAGGTCAGGAACTGGAAGCCTTTTACGATCTTCGTTTCTTCCGGATCGAAATCCAGAGAAGTGATCATATGCCCCTGTTCCAGACATTCCTTGATACGGGTAAGCAGACTGTATTCCTTATCCGCGCCCTTTTCTTTTGCCTTGACGCGTTTTTCGACCTTCGGCATACGGTTCTCGCAGCTCTGCAGATCCGCCATGATCAGCTCCATATTGATGATCGCGGCGTCCTCTTCGGGGTCGATGCGGTTATAGACATGGGAGATGTCATTATTCTCAAAACAGCGGACAACGTGGCAGATCATATCCACTTCACGGATGTTGGCCAGAAACTGGTTGCCCAGACCTTCGCCTTTGCTGGCGCCTTTGACAAGACCGGCGATATCCGTGAATTCAAAAGTCGTATAGATCGTGCGTTCCGGCTCAAAGATCTCGGAAAGCTTGGTAAGACGCTCGTCACGCACTTCGACGATGCCGACGTTCGGTTCGATCGTCGCAAATGGATAGTTCGCCGCTTCGACACGGCTGTTTGTTATCGCGTTAAATAAAGTCGACTTGCCGACGTTCGGCAGACCGACGATTCCAGCTGTTAAACTCATTATTCTTTACCTCAATCAACAGTTTACCATAAAGAACGAAAAAAGTTCCCCCGACTAGGAACTCTTTCGAAATAGGTATCTTCAATGAAAAAATTATTACACTATTATTAAAACAGAACTATGTGATAGATAAGTGAAATCAGAAAACTATTCAAATTTCAGGCAGAACATGCGGTCTTTGCCGTTGATATCCTTCTCAACGCGCATGTCCGCGCCGGGGAAATACTTCTCCGCTTTGGCCAGGATCATGTCCTTCTGGTTGTAGCCGATCTCAAAGAAGATCATACCGCGCTCTTTCATAACATCCCTGGCGCCGCTGAGCAGGATCTCATAGAAATCCACGCCCTTCTCGCCGCCGAATAAGGCTACATGCGGTTCATAGTCGCGCACAGATTCTTCAAGCTCCTCTTTGTTGGGAATATAGGGAGGATTGGAGATCAGGACATCCAGACGGATGCCTTTTTCTTTTATAGGCTCCAGCATATCGCCGCAGAAAAAGGTCACATCTGCTTCTAGCGCGCGGCTGTTTTCCTCCGCCAGCGCAAGCGCGTCTGCGGAAATATCTGTCGCATACATCTGAAAACGGGGATCTTCCTTCTTCACGCTCAGGGCGATCGCGCCGGAACCGCAGCCGATATCCGCTGCCGTCAGTTCCTTCTGTCCTTTGAAGAATTCATCGCATTCCTTCAGGATCAGAGCGACCAGTTCCTCAGTCTCATAGCGCGGTATCAAAACCCGCGGGTCGACCTTGAAACGGTAGCCGTAGAACCAGCTGTAGCCCAGAACATAATTCATCGGCTCGTGTTTGAGGATACGCTGCATCCCCTCTTCAAAACGCTTTACCAGTTCCTCATTGGCCGGCTGATCTTTGTCACGGTAAAGATCGATCCCCATCTCGCTGGTCAACTCAAAAAGGAAGGATCTTAATGTCGCTTCCGGGATATCCCGGTCACGCAGCTCCTGACGATAGGAATGCATCAGATCGTTATACGTTTTCATTGAGCAGTTTTTCTTTTTCTTCGTTCTTGCGCAGAGCTTCCACGATATCATCGAGCTTGCCGTCGATGATACGGTCGAGCTGGGAAATGCTGAGACCGATACGGTGATCGGTAACACGGTTCTGCGGATAGTTGTAGGTACGGATCTTTTCGGAACGCTCGCCGGTACCGATCTTGGAACGGCGGGCAGCGCCTTCCTTCTCTTCCTTGCGGCGTTTCATCTCTTCGAATACACGGGCACGGATGATACGCAGCGCGGTCTCGCGGTTGGCGATCTGGCTGCGGCCATCCTGACAGTTGACGGTGATGCCGGTCGGAACGTGAACGATACGGACAGCCGAGTCGGTCTTGTTGATGTGCTGACCGCCGGCGCCGGATGCGCGGTGAGTCTCGATCACAAGATCACTGTCCGGGATCTCCATATCGTCTTCCTCGATCTCCGGAAGAACATAAACGGTCGCGACCGAAGTCTGGATACGTCCCTGGGATTCGGTCTTGGGGACACGCTGGACACGGTGACCGCCGCTCTCGTATTTAAAATGCGCATAGGCGCCTAAACCCTTGACCATAAAGGAGATCAGGGCATAGCCGCCGGCTTCGGACGGGCTTTCTTCCATGACTTCTGTCTTGTAACCGAGTGATTCGGCATAGTAGCAGTACATACGGTAAAGATCGCCGGCGAAGATGTTTGCTTCGTCGCCGCCGATCGCGCCGCGGATCTCGACCATGCAGTTATTGTCGTCTTCGGGATCCTTGGGCAGCAGCAGCTCCTCGATCTTGACCATCAGGGTCTCAAGTTCCTGGGTATTCTCGCTGAGTTCGAGTTCCGCCATCTCACGGATCTCCTCATCTTCATCCTTCAACATCAGCTGCGCTTCCTCGATGCCCTTGGTCAGCTCCTTATAGCGCTGGTAAGCATCAAAACAGCCTTTTAAAGAGGCCTGTTCCTTCGACAGTTTTGTATACAGTCTGGGATTCGTCATGTTTTCTTCTTTCAGAAGTTCATCGGCGATCTCCAGATAACGTTTTTCCTGCTCCTGCAGTTTGACTATTTTTGCATCCATGTTTGTTCTCCTAAACGTTGCGGGCGGTTGGGGACTTCATGACAGTGGCGGCAGCGTGCCTCATAGTTTTCCGAAGCACCTACCAGGATCGTCGGATCATCATAGGAAGCAGGTCTTCCGTTCACGAGACGCTGCGTTCTGGTCGCCGGAGCTCCGCATTTTGTGCAGACAGCTGTCAGCTTGGTGACGAACTCCGCCTGCGTGATCAGCGTTGCCATCGGGCCGAATGGTTCTCCGCGGAAATCGGTATCCAGTCCGGCTAAAACGACGCGCTTGCCCCGGCCTGCCAGCAGGTTACAGACTTCGATGATATCCTCATCAAAGAACTGCGCCTCATCGATCGCGACGACTTCGGTATCCTCTTTTACATGTTCGAGGATCTCTTTTGCCGAGGAGACGACGATGCTGTTGACAGAAGATCCGGCGTGCGATACCACTTCCGTTGCGGAATAGCGGTCATCGATCACCGGCTTGAATACCAGGATGTTCTTGTGGGCGAACTCAAAGACCTTTATCCGGCGGATCAGCTCTTCGGTCTTGCCGGCGAACATGCATCCGGAAATGACCTCCACTGTTCCTTCACGATATCTTCTATACATAATTGGTTTTGCTTATAAAAAAATAAGGGCAAGCCTTATTTTTTATCCAGTCCGTATTTCTTATTGAACTTCTCAATACGTCCAGCAGCAGCTGCGAATCTCTGTCTGCCTGTGTAGAACGGATGGCAGTTTGAGCAGGTATCAACACGGATCTCACCGTTGACGGTGGAACCGGTCTCAAATGTTGCTCCGCAGCTTGTGCAGGTTACGGTAACTTTCTTGTAATTCGGATGAATGTTCTGGCGCATATTTCTCTCTCCCTTCTGCCTTGGAAATCTTGTCAATCCAAAGTAAGTTTAATGCCTAGTTAGTTTAACATATTGAAAACGTTTGTGCAATGCAATTTTACGCTTATTCAGCGGAAAATCGGAACGTTTTGTCAGCTGATCTCCGCTCCGAGCGCACGGAGCTTTTCTTTGATGTGATCGTAGCCGCGGTAGATGTATTTCGCGTCATTGATCGTGGTCTCACCCTTGGCGATCAGGCCGGCGATGACCAGAGAAGCGCCGCAGCGCAGATCGGTCGCCCGGACTTCGGTACCGAATAACGGAGTCGGACCATTGATGACACTGTTGCCGTCAAGGACTTCGATCTCGGCGCCCATCTTATTCAGTTCGGCGCAGTGTTTGAAACGTTCCTTATAGATCGTCTCACGGACTTTGGAGACACCGACAGCCTGTGTCATCAGTGTTGTCAGGGGCTGCTGCAGGTCAGTCGCGAGTCCCGGATACGGGAGCGTCTTGATGCTGGTGCCCTTCAGTTCCTTGCTTTCGAATACGTCGATATAATCATCTCCGATCTCCATGTTGACGCCCATTTCCTCAAGCTTCTTGAGCAGAGCATCCAGATGCATCGAGATGATGTTGCTGATGCGCATATGCTTCGCGCAGGCAGCCGCGATGATGATATAGGTACCGGCTTCGATACGGTCCGGAATGATCTCATGCGCGCAGCCGTTCAGCTTTTCAACACCGTTGATGATGATGGAGCTCGTGCCCGCGCCGCGGATATCCGCACCCATTTTGTTCAGCATCGTGCTGAGGTCGATGATCTCCGGCTCTTTGGCGGCGTTATCGATGACTGTGCGGCCTTTTGCGAAGACTGCTGCCATCATGATATTGATCGTTGCGCCGACAGAAGCGAAATCCAGATAGATGTCCGCACCAACGAGTTCAGGAGCTTCGATCGTATAGAAACCGTCAACATAATTGATCTGCGCACCAAGAGCGCGGAAGCCCTTCAGATGCAGATCGATCGGACGCGGACCGAGATCGCAGCCGCCCGGCATCTTCATTTTGACTTTTTTGTAACGTCCGAGCAGTGCTCCCATGAAATAATAGGACGCACGCAGTTTTCCGACTGCCTCGCTTTCAAGGACCGTGTTGCGGATCTCGCGCGGGTCGACGATCAGTGCATCGCCTTTGCGCTCGACCTTGATGTTCAGTTCCGCGAGCAGTTCCTTCAATGCAGCGATATCGCTGATATGGGGAACATCGTACAGGGTAATGATATCCGACCCCATGACAGTCGCCGGTATCAGGGCTACAGCAGCATTTTTCGATGAGCTGATCCGGACTTCTCCTTCCAGCTGTTTCCTGCCTACGATCTTGATCGTATTATCTTCACTCATGGTAATACTCCTTTAGTACTTCAGTTAATTCATCCAGTGTTTCCAGTATCCGGTCTGCGCCAGACTGGTCGCACGGAAACGGACTCCTGCGGGCGGTTGTATAGATCCCCGAAGCCTTCCCTGCCGCGATACCGCAGAAGGAATCTTCGACGATCAGGCATTCTTCGCTCTTGAGTCCCAGCAGATCTCTCGCTTTGAGAAAGATCTCCGGATCCGGTTTTGCGTTTTTGATATCCTCGCAGCTCAGCACATGCGTAAACAGATCCTCATATCCGCACTCGGAAAGAAAGTGATCGAGTTCGCTCTTCGGATCATTGCTGCAGATGCAGAGGGCATACTCACCGGCGAGTTCCTTCAGAACTCTGTCTGTTTCCGGAAACAGCAGTTTCTTATAGCGCAGCGGTTCCCGGTTCAGAAAATAGTCCTCGTTGATCCGCCGCACATCCTCGACACTCAGATGCGGCAGATAACTCTGCATCAGGCGATAAGACTCGTCAAAGGTAACACCGACTGTCCCGTAAAGATCTTCGACCGTACCGGTGAAACCCTGTTCTTTCATCCAGACATAGGCGCCTTCAAGATAGTAACGTTCGGAGTCGATCAGCGTCCCGTCCAGATCAAAAAATATGGCTTTTTTCATCGCTCTACTAATTATATAACAAACCCTAATCGCGATTGCCTTTTTTTCGTAAAAGAACTACGCAATCCGCCTCAACGCCGAGACCTTCGCCGACAAAGCCAAGGCCTTCGCCGCGGGTCGCCTTTACATTGACATTTTCCGGATCGCAATGCAGACGGGAAGCGATGTTGCAGCGCATCTGATCGATATGAGGAGCCATTTTCGGTCTTTCGATCATGATCAGGGAATCCAGGTTCCCGATCTCATATCCCCTCTCGTCCATCATCTTATATGTCTCCTCGAGAAGAAGCATCGAGGATATCCCTTCATAGCGTGGATCCGTATCCGGGAAATGAGTGCCGATGTCTTTCAGCCCCAGCGCGCCGATGATCGCCTCGATCACCGCGTGGGTAAGCGCGTCCGCGTCGCTGTGACCGACCAGGCCAAGCTCATAAGGGATCTCAACACCGCCGAGGATCAGCTTGCGGTCTTTCCCGAAGCGGTGGATATCGCGTGAATGACCTATACGCATAATTCCTTTACCTCCCGAATATCATTAACGACATAATCGTGTTCTTTCCGCAGAATATCTTCCGCCTGATGTCCCTTCGCCACAAGGCAGCAGCGGCAGCCTACCGCCCTGGCGACATGCAGATCGTGCAATGTGTCACCAATGAATAAGCAGTCAGCCGGATCGGTTCCGGCAAGATACTCCTTCGCGATCGCTTCTTTGGAACCGGCATAGATATTATCGATACCGCGGATCTCGTCAAACAGTTTCTCGATCCCTAATTCCCGGCATTGCTGCAGCAGATTGTCCTGCTGGGAAGCGCTGATCAGAGCGGTGCGGCATTCTTTTCCCGACAGGTTGTGCAGCACGTCCGCAAACCCGTCCATAAGACGCGTTTCCTCTTTATGAGAATAGTATAAGTCGACCCATTCCCGGCCGATCTCTTCAAAGGAATATTTATTGAAATCAAAGCCTGCTTTGCGGTAATAATCAATGACCGGGAAAGTAAAGATATGTTTGTATTCGTACAGACTCAGAGGTTCCCGGATGTGGTATTTCAGAAGCAGTGTATTGATACAGTTTAAGGAATGATCTACGTCGTCTAAAGTCGTTCCGTTAAAGTCAAAGATAAATGTTTTCACGGTAAACATACTAACATAAAATAAAGAGACTTGCGTCTCTTTATTCTTCTTCCTGTTCGATTGTCTCTTCCTCTTCCTCGCCGTCTTCGCGTTCATCCTCTTCATCGTCTTCGACGCTGAGGCCTTCCACGTCAACGAAGGAGTCGGCAAACTTGTGCTTTTCTTTCAGATCCCAGGTGTTGCCCTTAAGACTGACAAAACGTCCGTCAAGCGTGAGATCCGTATAGAACTGCGAAATATCGCCGCTGGTCTCTTCGCTCATGTCGAGGACATCCTTCCACAAGTCGGCAAAGCTCATGACTTTATTGTTTTCAGCAATGATCTCATAGGCAAGATCGGTCAATGCTCGTTTAGTTGACATTTGTTACTCCTAATTCCTTAATGCAAACGATATATGATCCTCCCAGATCGTAGCGCAGCCGGATAACCCCGGAGGCGCGCTGATAATCCAGGAATTGTAAGTCTGTCAGCTCGAAGGTCCCTTCTTCCCCTTTTATCTCGCCATGCGTTTCGCTTCGGCGAAGAGTCAGCCTGGTTTCGATGTCGTGCGCCAGACGATGTATGCACAGACCGTCCTCGTAAAGGTCGATGCACAGGTCCGCCCGGCTCTCTGCTTCCTTGCAGCGTATCCGCTTTCCATCTGTATGAATGATTCCTTCGTATAAGAGGGTCGTTTCACCATCTGGATTCTGTGTAGTGATATGCAGCTTTTTTAGCATACAAGATGTATTCTACAAATAAAAAAGGACTTGTCAATAGAATTCCGAATAGATACCATTTACTTGTTCACAATTAATAATACGGAGGCGAAAATGTTACTTCGAAAAGCACAGAATTCCGACATTCCGGCACTACTCGAACTCCTGAAACAGGTCAATCTGGTCCACCATATCGGCCGTCCGGATCTGTTCGACATCGGAACGAAATACACCTCTTCTGAACTGGAAACACTGCTGGCAGATCCGAAAAGACCTGTCTTCGTAGCTGAGGAAGACGGCCGTGTCCTCGGATACTGTTTCGGCATCCATGAGCAGATCCTGAACGACAACATCCGCACGCCGATCAAAACACTGTATATCGATGATCTTTGCGTTGACGAAAGATCGCGCGGAAAAGGCATCGGCCGATCCTTATATAACTATGCTGTGGATTATGCCAGAGAAAACGGCTTTTATAACGTCACCCTGAATGTCTGGGAATGCAACGAAAGCGCAAAGCGCTTCTATGAGTCGCTGGGAATGCAGATACAGAAAACCGGCATGGAGACGATCCTCTAGAAACAATTCTGAATTATCTTGCTGCATTGTCATTTCTTGACGCTTTTTGTTGATTTTTCTAAACAATATTGCTAAAGTGTAAAGAGTAAGCATGTATTGCTTTACTAGTTGGGGGTATATGAATGACCGGTAAAGTCAAATGGTTCAGCGCCGACAAAGGTTACGGCTTCATTTGCGGCGATGATGGAAAAGAGATCTTTGTCCATTATTCCGCAATCGTTCAGGATGGTTACAAAACACTTGAAAATGATCAGTTAGTCGAATACGATGTCGTTGTTGGCGAAAAAGGACCGCAAGCGGCAAACGTAGTGAAAAAATAAGCACAGAAGAAGGCATCGGAAGATGTCTTTTTTTATGAAGCTCAGACAACCGCTTATGCTATACTGTATGCATGGAAATTCGAAATATTGATGCACAAACACTCGACAGCTTTGTTTTGTCGAGTCAAAAATACCATTTTATGCAGACTTCCGCCTGGGCGGAAGTATCCCGTGCCCGCGGGCAGAAGACCCATCAGCTCGGCTTCTATGAAGACGGCGAATTAAAAGCCACCGCCCTTCTCCTTGAAAAGAAGATCGGTCTGTTCTCTTCGTTCTATTGTCCGCGCGGCATGGCCTGCGACTACAGCGATAAAGAACTGCTGGCTTCGATCCTGAAACTGTTAAAGAGCTATATCCGCAAAAACAACGGTCTCTATCTCCGTTTTGATCCGGATCTGCTCTGGCACGTCCTGAATCAGGACAACAGCATCCGTGAAGACCATCCGGAAAATGAGGAACTGATCCGTTTCTTTGAGTCTCAGGGCTGCAAATGGCGCGGCCGTACGATGAGCTTCCGGGAGATGAGCAATCCCCGTTTTACGGTGCGCACACCGGTAGCCGGCGATGAAAAGGCACTGATCAAACAGTGCCATAATACGATGCGCCGTGTCCTGAACAAGCACAACCCCTATCATCTGAACGTCTATAAAGGAAACGAGGAAGACGTCCGCTATTATTACGAAACGATGCAGGCGACTGCCAAGTCCAAGGATATTCTGCTTGAACCTTATTCCTTCTTCGAGGATTTCTATAAGATCCTTCACGAACACGGGATGGCGGATATCTGGGTCTGCCGCGCAAAGCTGGCACCGATCCGCGGGATCTACGAAGAACAGATCGCCGCGCTCGAACAGAATGAGAACCGTACCGAAGACCAGGAGAGACAGCTCAAGCGTCTGCTTTCGGAAAAGGAACAGCTCGACGAAGTAAAAGAAGATGTCATTACCCTTTCCTCGATCATCTGCGCAAAGCTCAAAGATAAAGTCTGGACCGTTCATATCGGCAATAACGATATCCTGCGTTTCCTGCACGGAAGCCATGAGATCTATTTCGCTGTTCTGAAAGACGCGCAGGCAAACAACGCCGTCTGGGTCGATTTCTTCGGCACCGAAGGCGAAGTCAAACCGGGCACCGACGGCTACGGCATCCATCAGTTCAAGATGCTTTTTGGCGGAGACTACGATGAATTCATCGGTGAATTCGACCTGGTCACCAAACCGGTCATCAACACCGTTATAAGCAAGCTTCTTTATTACAGACGCCGTTACCTGATCCGCAGATCCGTAAAGGAGAATCATGGAAAATAACACCGTATTTACAGAGATCAGTGCCGAGGAATTTGATGCCTTCAGCGCTGTACATCCATACACATCTTTCCAGCAGACTTCCGGCTGGGCGGAATTAAAAGGAAACTTCGGCTGGCGCAAGCTGTTTTTAGCACTGAAAAAGAACGACCAGATCGTTGCGGCTGCCCTCTTTCTGGGACGCCGCATGCCGGTCTTCAATAAATTCCTGTATTATTCCCCGCATGGTTATCTGATCGATTACAAAGATACCGAACTGCTGAAGGAATTCCAGCAGGCTGCCGAAAAGAAACTGAAACAGGAAAGAGGTTTCCTTCTGATCATCGATCCCTACTACGAACTCTGTCAGCGCGATATCGAGGGACAGGTCGTCGAGGGCGGTTTTGACAATCACGATACAGTCGAGGAGCTCAAATCCCTGGGATTCACACATACCGGCTATAACCTGTATTACGAAAACCTGCAGCCGCGTTTCCTCTTCCGTCTGAACGTAGCCGACAAGAGCTACCAGGAACTCGTGAACGATTTCCGTTACGAGACAAAACGCCGTATCCGCAAGAAGGATCAACTGGCGATCCATGTCCGTGAACTGGAGAAGAAAGATATCCCGATCTACAAGGAGCTGATGGCCAGAACCGGCGAACGCCGCGGTTTCATCGACCGTCCCCTCTCCTATTACGAAAAGATGTATGACTGTCTGCATCCGTCCGGTATCCTGCATTTCTACGGAGCTGAGATCGATTTCAAGACCTGTCTCAGCAACGTGGAAAAAGAGATCGCGCAGCAGCAGGAAAAAATCGAGAAACTCTCTGCCAAGAATCCCGATTCACCGAAGACAAAGAACCGTGTCCACGAGGAAGAGATCGTTTTAAACAAGGCGCAGGAGCTCCGTGAACGCGTCGTAACGGCGATGGCGGATAAAGGCGACAGCGCTGTCCTTTCGGTCGTCTGCATCCTCGATTACGGACAGGAAGCGATTATGCTGCTGGCTGGAAATGATGAGGATTACCTTCAGGATTTCAATACCTCCAACATCATCGTTGCCGAATTGATCCGCATCACCAAGGAAAAAGGCTATCGTTACTACAACTTCTACGGTATTACCGGAGACTTCTCTCCGGAGAATGATCAGTACGGACTTTACACCTATAAAAAGCAGTACGGCGGCGAAGTCGTCGAACTGATCGGCCAGTTTGAAAAGACACTGGATCCGTTTACCGCTTTCTGTTATCGCGCAGGACATAAGCTTTACCAGATTTTCCGCAAGAAACATTAAGGTAGACGATTTTAAAAAAACGGGTTATAATATACCCGCTGAGCCGATTTAGCTCATCCGGTAGAGCAACGCACTCGTAACGCGTAGGTGGCTGGTTCAAGTCCGGCAATCGGCACCATTAAAGACCAACGCCTATCAAAGGCGTTTTTATTTAAAAGGAGGTGCTTCCATGAAAAAAACCCACAGCTTCCTCAAGGGTGTCATCCTTGGGATCCTGGTCGGATTCGTTCTGACCGTCGGAATCAGCTATCACTTCCGCAAGCCGATCCTGCAAAAGATCGAACATCTTAAGGAAACGACCGATCTGTTTCTGGACGATACATTCCTCGGCTATACCGCCGCTGACTTCGAAGAAGGCGTACTCGGCGCCGCTTCTGAGCACAAGGAACTGATCGTCATGGAACAGGAGATCAGCGTAACGACAACGATCACAAAGGCAGGCCTGGCAAATCTTGAGATCTTCTCCAAAACCAAAAATATCACATCCGTCGGAAACGGCGTCTACACGGTCGATCTGAGCGGTATCCGCATCAGTAACATCGAAGTCGACAACGAAGAGAAAGTCGTCCGCATCCACATTCCGCATGCGAAACTGCAGTACGTGAATATCGACTTCAGCAAGACCCAGTTCTCAGATACAGAAAAAGGCCTTCTGGCCTTCGGTGATATCTCACTGACGACAGAACAGCAGAATGAGCTGGAAGTATCTGTCGAACAGACGATGCGTCAGGAACTCGAAACAAACGAGAACGTCCTGAAGAACGCGGACGAGATGGCTGTCCTGAAGACCTGGGAGATCTTCCAACCGCTGATCACATCCGTCGCGGTCGATTACCGCGTCGAGATGGTCTTCGATTAATCGTAATGCCCGATCCGCTTCAGGATCTCCGCGGCGATCCAAGCCGTCAGGAATCCGCAGGGAAGCGCGATCAAAACAAGTACCGGCAGCAGTACGGCGATATTCGCCTGATGATAGAAATACATCACCGCCAGAAGCTGCCCACAGTTATGCACCACAGCTGCAATGAGCGACGCAAAGAAAAGCGTCGCTTTTTTATACAGCAGAAGCAGCGTAAGAGTCGCGAGAGCAACACCGCTCAGTGAGATCCAGAACGGGATCGCGAACAGCGTTCCTTTCAGAAGCGAGGCGATCACTACCCGCAGCAGATTCAGAAGCAGCACTTCCTTTCTCCCGTATTTCTGCCAGACGACCAGAGCGAAAATGTTCGCCAGACCGATCTTCAGGCCATAAGGAAGAAAATGAAAGAACTGTCCTTCCAGGATATTGAGCAGGATCGCAAAAGCGCACAAGAGCGCGGTAAAGATCTCTTTTTTCAGCGGCTTCATTTTACGAGCTCCACCAGGATGCCGTTAGGCAGACAGATGATCGGCCGGTAGTTCTCCTTCGAGACCCAGCCGACTGCTTCACAGTCGTGATTCGGGCAGTCGACATCCACCGCCCGGTAGCGGTTGTTCTCAACCTGTAAATGAAAAAGACCGGTCTTTCCTTCCACTTCGTATATCTGGTCGACCGCCAGCGGAACTTCCAGAAGCACCGCTCCGGAAGCGTCTTTCACAGCGATCGTCTCACCCTTCTGCCCGAAAAGCTTTATGCCGGCAAAAGCGCCGGCAGCCAGCAAAAGGATGAGCAAGGTTATAAGCCGCTCTTTTCTTTTCATAGGATAAAACTAAATACTTTTGATATTGAGGGTCTTTCCGTCCGGACCCGGTTCAGAATTCAGATATTCAACGATCGCCTTGCGCTGATCCGGCTTGCAGGGTTTGCACTGGAGCGTGCCGCTGTCGCCGGATAACAGAGCCGCGATCATACCGCTGCAGCCCGGATATCCGCAGGCGCCGCAGTTATAGCCCGGCAGCATGGATAACGCCTTCTCGAAGCGTACGTCCTGTTTGACGGCGAATACTTTATTGGCGATCATCAGCAGGATGCCGAGGCACATGCCGATCGCGAACATGATCAGAAATACTTTAAGCATTGCGCTTACCTCCCTCGTAAACGCCGTTTGCCGGACAGGAGACCATGCGGCAGGATTCGCATTCCTGACGCAGATTCTCACATCCCTCGGGACGTTTGGTGCGATGATTCAGAACATAGAAGACACAGTATACGGTCGCCAGGACCAGGAAATAGATCACGGCTTTCATCAGACGATACCGGCCAGACCGCTGAACGCCAGCGCCATCAAAGCGGCAGCGACCAGAGCGATCGGATTTCCCTTCCAGGACTTGGGTGTCGCGGAACTGTCCAGACGCTCACGCATGCAGGAGAAAAGAACGAGCACCAGCATATAACCGATCGGGACCGCGAGCGAATTGACAGCAGTCGTCAGCAGATCGTATTTCTGGGTGATGTTGTCCTGCGCGACATAGAGAACGACACAGTTGGTCGTGATCAGCGGGAGATAGATGCCCAGCGCCTTATACAGGCTCGCGGAGAATTTCTTGATGAACATCTCAACGAACTGGACGAAGGATGCGATGACCAGGATAAAGGTGATCAGGCGCATATATTCCATCTTGTTCGGGACGAGGATCACATAGTAAAGGAAATAGGTGATCATCGAAGCACCGAAGATGACGAAGGTAACTGCCAGGCCCATGCCGACAGCACTCTTTGAGTTCTTGGAAACACCGAAGAACGGGCAGAGA
>JAFRLM010000011.1 GCA_017431225.1 Erysipelotrichaceae bacterium
AAGAGAGATAGGTTGCCTTTGCAGGCAACGGACAAAGATGAGTATTTACGACGAGTACAGACAGAAACTGAAGACACCGGAAGAAGCGGTAATGGTTGTCAAGGACGGGGACTGGATCGACTACACGTAAAATGAGGACACATCCCCAGATGGCGGAATTGGCAGACGCGCACGACTCAAAATCGTGTGGGGTAACCCATGTCGGTTCGAGCCCGACTCCGGGGACCATTCTAAAGTAAAGATCACGGCTATGTTCGTGATTTTCTTTACCCTTGGGAGCTATGCGGGAAGCAACGCTGAAGCTTTCTGCTAAAATGGAACTATGGAACTGAAGGCACTGAAACTGACGCCGAAACGTCTGCAAATCTGTCAGAAACTGAACCTTAACAGCGGAGAAGAGATTCTTCGCTATTATCCGTTCCGGTATGAGAATTTTCAGGTGACGCCTTTCGAAAGCTGGAAGGCCGGCGATAATGTCGTTTTCTCCGGGGAGGTCGCGACTTTCCCGACGAAATACCGTGCCCGGAGATCGCTTACGATCACGTCTTTCGTGATGTTTTACGGAGAGGAAGAGCTGAGAGTGACGATCTATAACCGTCCCTGGATGAACCTGCAGGTCGGTCAGCAGCTTTCTGTCGTCGGCAAATACGACGGGAGTCATAAAGTGACTGCCTCCAACTGTGCCGGGAAACCGATCGAGGAATTCGCGGGGATCCATCCTGTCTATCCTTTGAAAGAGGGGATAACCCAGAACGATATCCGTAAACTGATCCAGACTGTTTTCGCGAAAGAAAAGTGTGAGGATCATTTCCCGCCGCGGCTGCTTTCCGCACACGGGCTGATCGCTTACCGGGAAGCGCTGAACGGCATCCATTTTCCGCAGAATACGATGCAGCTGCGTCAGGCGCTTGCCCGTTTAAAATACGAAGAATTCCTGAACTTCTATCTCGCCCTGAAGCTCCGTGAGAAAGATCTTTCCGGCATCCGTGCCGCCAAGGATTTCTCAAGTGAAGAAGTAGAGAAATTCATACAGCAGCTTCCTTTTGAACTGACTGCAGATCAGCGGACCGCCTGTGATGAGATCCTGGGGGATATGCATAAAAACGTTACGATGAGCCGTCTTGTACAGGGTGACGTCGGTTCCGGTAAGACCGTCGTTGCGGTCGTCGCCTTATACGCGAATCATCTCAGCGGCTATCAGGGAGCGCTGATGGCTCCGACCGAGATCCTCGCCAAGCAGCATTACGAAAGTCTTAAAGAACTGTTCTCCGGGAAAGATATCACGATCGCCTGTCTGACTTCTTCCGAGGAGAACCAGAAAGAGATCAAACGCGCTTTGAAGAACGGCGAGATCGATATCCTGGTCGGGACCCATTCCTTGTTCTCGGAAGATGTGGAATATGAAAAACTGGGACTCGTGATCGCGGATGAGCAGCACCGTTTCGGTGTTGAGCAGCGCCGCAAACTGAAAGAAAAGGGGAAGGACTGCGATCTGCTTTTGATGTCGGCAACACCGATCCCGCGCACGCTCGCTGCCTCCTTATATGGCGACCTGCACGTCTCGACGATCGAATCGATGCCTCCGGGGCGTAAAGGCTGTGTGACCACGCTGATCAAAAAGAACAGTCTGAAAACGATCGAAGGGGAACTGAAGAAGATCCTTGCAGAAGGAAGACAGGTCTATATCATCGCCTCGATGATCGAGAAAAGCGAGAACTTCAAGGCGAAGGATGCGGAAAGCCTCTATCAGGCGCTCGTCAAAGTCTTCGCCCCGTTCCGTACGGGTCTTCTGCACGGACGCATGTCCGCGGAAGACAAGGAAGCTGTAATGAACGCTTTTGCCCGTAACGAGATCCAGGTGCTGGTCTCAACGACTGTCGTTGAAGTCGGTGTCAATGTTAAGAACGCGACCGCCATGGTCGTTTATGACGCGGACCGTTTTGGACTTTCCCAGCTGCATCAGCTGCGCGGCCGTATCCAGCGCAGTTCCTATCAGGGACACTTTTATCTGCTGACAGATTCCAAGGAAGAATCGACGCTCAAGCGTCTGAAGGTGCTCGTTGATACGAACGACGGCTTTAAAGTCGCGGTCGAGGATCTGAAGGAACGCGGTCCCGGTGATCTGCTGGGCACCCGCCAGGCAGGTCTGCCGTCCTTTGTCCTGGGGAACCTGATCACGGATACGAAAATGATCGAAGCTGCCCGCAGGGACGCGGAGGAACTCCTTTCTTCCCGGGATCCCGCGGAGAAGGCCTATGTTAAGAAAATCGCTGATTTGTCTCAGCAACTTGCAGTGGAATAGGGGTATAATCTAACTATGAATATTTTCGCTTTTTTAGACCGTAACGGTATTAAGTACAATAATAAACATCTCATTCAGCAGGCTTTTATCCATACTTCCTATGTAAACGAACACCATGGAGAATACGGGGATAATGAGCGTCTCGAATTCATGGGCGACGCGGTCCTGCAGATCTATTCCTCTACGAAGTTGTTTGAGGTAAAACCCGAACTGAACGAAGGCGAAATGTCTACACGCCGCTCCAACCTTGTCTGCGAGGGAGCGCTTGCCGGTGTTGCCCGCGAGTTCAAACTGAATAACTATCTGATGCTCGGTGTCGGCGAGGAAAAGAACGGCGGACGCAACCGCGACTCGATCCTCGGCGATATGGTCGAAGCTTTCATCGGCGCGATCTATGTGGACACCGATTTTGATAATGCCTGGAAACTGATGGAACTGCTTTTCGCCAAGCATTTCGCGGAAACGAAGAAAACAGTCGTTGATTATAAGACCCGTCTGCAGGAATATGTCCAGACAGACTCCCGCAAGACGATCGAATATGAG
Organism: Erysipelotrichaceae bacterium; assembly: GCA_017431225.1. Taxonomy (GTDB): domain Bacteria; phylum Bacillota_I; class Bacilli_A; order Erysipelotrichales; family Erysipelotrichaceae; genus RGIG5669. The sequence continues at coordinate 2,846 of JAFRLM010000011.1, forward strand.
ACCCTTTCGGTCACCGGACCGAGCAACAATCCGGTATTTGAGATCGCCGTTAAGGTCGACGGTCTGGTCTTCGGTGTCGGTAAAGGCTCCTCTAAAAAAGAAGCACAGAAGATGGCGGCAAAAGACGCCCTTGAAAAGGTTGCGGGATAATGATCAGCGAACTGACAGCTTACTGCCTTTCCTGCCCGAAACCAAGGTGCGAGACAGGCTGTCCCTGCGGAAACCATATCCGTGATTATATTAAAGCGTTAAAAGACGGGGATCTTAGCAAAGCTGCCGGGATCCTTTATTCTGTCAATCCGCTTCCGGAACTGACTTCCCGTCTCTGTGACTGCGACCGGCAATGCCAGGGTCATTGTGTACGCGGTCTGCGCGGGGACCCGGTAGAGATCCAGCAGATCGAACGCTATATCTCCGACAACAGCAAACGACCGGGTGTCTACCCGCCTCTGAAAGAGAAGAAAGTCGCGGTGATCGGAGCCGGTCCGGCTGCACTTTCGCTTGTCTATGAACTGCGTTTGCACGGCTATGGCGCAACTGTCTATGAGAAAGAAGATAAGATCGGCGGAGCCGTTTATACCGGCATCCCGGATTATCGTTTTGATAAGAAGTACCTGGACGCGATCTTTGAGGAATGGAAAACGTTCGGAACTGATTTCCGTTTCAATACCGAGATCGGAAAAGATGTATCACTGCAGCAGCTCTGTGAAGAGTATGACGTTGTCGCGCTGGCCAATGGCGCGCCTGTTGAGAACACGGCCGGCTTTGAAGAAAGCGAGCGCATCATCGGCGGGCTCACGCTTCTGCATCGTCTGAATGTCGAAAAGGACAGCACGCTTCCCGGGAAGCGTGCGTATGTCTGGGGCGGCGGAAATGTCGCGATGGACTGTGCCCGTTCCCTGATCCGGTTGATCGATGATGTGACCGTGCTTTACCGCCGTTCGCTCAAAGAAATGCCTGCGAACGCGAGAGAGATCGAAGAAGCGCAGGCGGAAGGAGTGAAGTTTGCCTATCTTCACAATATTAATAGTGTTGCGGAGAAAGAGGATAAGCTGCTGCTTGCCGTTTGTGAGATGGAACTCGGGGAGACCGGCAGCGACGGCCGCGCATCCGTAAAAGAAGTTGAGAATTCTCTCGGTGAGGTCGAGACCGACATGCTCATTATGGCGATCGGGCAGAAGACCGATCTAAGTATCGCCGGGATCGACGGATATCCCGAAGAACACCGTATAAATGAAAAACTCTTTGTCTGCGGAGACGCTTTTACCGGCCCCAAGACGGTCGTAAAAGCGGTCCGTGACGGAAAAGATACCGCAGCCCAAGTGCTGCAGAGCCTGGAAGGAGGAACAGCAGATGAATCTCATTAATGTGTTTCTGAATGAAATGAAATACAGCGATGAACAGAGTCGCTATTTTGACGGCTGTTTTCTTGAAGATGCCTGTTTCCGCCGTTCCGCGAACGAAGTCATCATCAAGATGCATGCGCAGAATGCTCTGCCTTTTCAGCTTTACCATGACCTCTGCTCGTTTCTGAAGCAGATCCTGAAAAATGATTTTGATCTGAAACTTTTGCTGCGCACGGAGGAACAGAATCTGCCGTTAGGCGAGCTCTGTCTTTATCTGAAAGAATTCGCGGATAAGAACCGCTTTTTCCGTGACGCGGCATTGATCAGCGAAGGCAACGATCTCGTCTTAAGCTATACGAACCGGGCTGCCTACGAAGAGGATCTGGCGGCTCTGGAGGAACTGCATCTATTCTTCCAGGATGTCGGCTTTACCCGCGAGTTCAAGATGGTGATGAGCGATCTCGGGATCGGACCCGAGGAAGTCGTCGTCAAGATGAAGCCCGAAGTCCGGAAAAAGGAAGAACCGAAACCGGCGTTCCAGAAGAATTACTATAATAACCGCCGTGTCGACAAGTACACGGAAGTCCGTCTTTCCGATCTGAAGGAAGAACTGGACAACATCCAGATCGACGGCAAGATCTTCAAGATCGAGGAACGCACCTCCATGAGCAACAATCTGTCGCAGACGATCTACGTCAAGGATGACAGCGATGCCTGCATCGTCCGTGTCCGTGAAGGCAGACGTTTCTCCAAAGACGATCTCTCCCAGAACAAAGAGGGAAAATGCGCGAAGTTCTACGGTTCCTACCATTACGACAAATTCTTCCGCGATTATGTCTTTGAGCCGGTCAAGATCGAGTATTACGATGAAGAGCCGATCAAAGACGACGCTCCGGAAAAACGTATCGAGCTGCACGCCCATACCAATAAGTCGGAAATGGACGGCGTATGTGATGCCGAGGAGATCGTAACGGCCGCCTTCAAGATGGGGCATAAGGCAATCGCGATCACGGACCACAACGTCGTACAGGCGTTCCCGATCGCGCAGCGTACCGCCAAGGGACTGCTGAAAGGGGATCCGGACAGAGAATTCAAGATCCTCTACGGCTGCGAGTTCAATATGGCGGAGTCAAAACTCAATCCTGTTTACAATCCCTGCGAGCTGGCGCTTCAGCAGGCGGAATACATCGTCTTCGACCTGGAGACGACCGGTCTTTCCTCACGTCATGACCGCGTCATCGAATTCGGTGCCGTACGCATGTACCGCGGCAACATCATGGAGACGAAGGACTTCTTCATCAACCCCGGCATGCAGCTGCCGGAGCATATCCGCAACCTGACCAATATCCGTCAGGAAGACGTGGATAGCGCCCGTACTTTCGCGGAAGCGAAGGATGAGCTTTTAGACTTCATCAAGGGAAAGGTCCTTGTCGCCCATAACGCTTCCTTCGACTTCGGTTTCTTAAATGAAGAGCTGAGCCGTCTGGGACTCCCGGCACTGGAAAACCCGGTCATCGATACCCTGGATCTTGCCAAGCAGATCCTCAAGAGCATGCACGGCTATCGTCTGGGCAGGATCGCCAAACACTACGGCATCGACTATAACGAGGAAGTCGCGCACCGCGCGAACTACGATGCGGAAGTTCTGGCGAAAGTCTTCAACCTGATGCTGAAGGATGTCCAGTCAAAAGGCGTGACCCGTCTCGATGAATTTGACAAACTGGATTCCCCGACCGATTACTATAAGAAAAATGCCTATCACACGACGGTCCTCTGCCGTGACAAGGATGGTCTGAAAGATCTCTTCAAGCTCGTATCGCTGGCGCATACCGAGATGCTGACGCCCAACGGCACCGTCTTTGAACCGCGTATCCTGAAGGAAACGCTGAACGAATACCGTTCCCATCTGCTCCTGGGAAGCGCCTGCCAGAACGGCGAAGTCTTCCAGATCGCTTCCACACGTGATGAGAAAGCCCTGGCGAAGGCTATATCGTTCTACGATTATATCGAACTGCAGCCTCTGGACAACTACCGCAACCTGGTCGTCGACCGTGACAGCTATTCCTGGGAGAATATCAAGCAGTTCTTAAAGGATATCATCGCGGAAGCGAAGAAGCAGGGCAAGCCGATCGTCGCGACCGGTGACCTGCATTATGTCCGTGAGGATGAGAAAATCCTGCGTGATGTGTATATCAATACCCTGGGCATCGGCGGTGTCCATCATCCGCTGTTCGTCTTCAACAAAGAGAGAAGAGCGGAGCAGATCTCACCGGAACAGCGTTTCCTCAATACCAATGAGATGCGTGAAGCCTTTATGTGGCTGAAGGATGAGGATCTGATCGATGAACTCGTCATCCGCAACCCGGAGAAGATCGCCGAGCAGTGCGAAGTGATCAATCCGATCCACGATAAGCTTTATACGCCGGTCATCGAAGGCTGTGTCGAGAATCTGACGAACGTCGTCTATGAGACAGCGAAGAAACGCTATGGCGATCCGCTGCCGGAGGAATTCGAAGCCCGCCTCAAGCGTGAGCTCGATTCGATCGTCGGCAACGGCTACGCGGTCATTTACTATGTTTCCCATCTGCTCGTAAAGAAATCCAACGAAGACGGTTACCTGGTCGGTTCCCGTGGTTCTGTCGGTTCCTCGCTTGTCGCGACGATGTCCGGTATCACCGAAGTCAACCCGATGCCGCCGCATTATATCTGCCCGCACTGTCATCGTCTTGAATGGGCGGATACCGATAAATACGCTTCCGGCTATGACCTGCCGGATAAGAACTGTCCGGACTGCGGTCACAAGATGATCGGTGACGGCCAGAACATTCCGTTTGAGACCTTCCTTGGCTTCCATGGTGATAAAGTCCCGGATATCGACCTGAACTTCTCCGGCGACTATCAGCCGACAGCCCATCTCTTTACCCGTGAGATCTTCGGTGAAGACCATGTCTTCCGTGCCGGCACGATCTCGACCGTTGCTGAAAAGACCGCGTTCGGTTATGTCAGCGGTTACTGCGAGGAAAAGGGCATTGAAGGCATGTCGCGTGCCCAGCGTCAGCGTCTGGCTTCCGGATGCGAAGGCGTCAAGCGTACGACCGGCCAGCATCCGGGCGGTATCATCGTCATTCCTTCCTATATGGATGTCTATGATTTCACCCCGATCCAGTATCCGGCCAACGAACCGGAATCGGTCTGGAAAACGACGCACTTCGATTTCCATGAAATCCACGATAACGTCTTAAAATTCGATATCCTGGGCCATGTCGACCCGACAGCGATGCGCCAGCTGCAGACGATCTCCGGTATCGAGCCCCGTTCGATCCCGATGAACGATGAGAAGGTCATGTCGCTGTTCAACTCCAGCAAAGCCCTCGATATCATCAATCCCGATTATCACGAGGAGACCGGCGCCTGCGGTCTGCCGGAATTCGGCACCCGTTTCGTCCGCGGTATCCTTGAGGAAACACGTCCTTCCAAGTTTTCGGATCTCGTCATCATTTCCGGTCTTTCCCACGGTACCGATGTCTGGAACAACAACGCCAAGGATCTGATCGACGCCAATATCGTCAAGCTGCAGTCCGTTATCGGCTGCCGTGACGATATCATGCTGGGTCTGATCAAATACGGCATGCCGTCCAAGGCTTCCTTTGACATCATGGAGAATGTCCGTAAGGGCAAAGTCGCCAAGAAGAAGTGGCCTGCCTGGGAAGAACACAAGCAGATGATGAAGGAGCACAATGTCCCGGACTGGTACATCGAATCCTGTGAGAAGATCCAGTACATGTTCCCGAAGGCGCACGCGGTCGCTTACGTTATCATGGCGGTCCGTATCGCCTGGTTCAAGGTCTATCATCCGGAATACTATTACGTTTCCTTCTTCTCGCTGCGCTGTGACGCCTACGAGATCGAGACGATGGTCAAGGACGCTGCCGGCATCCGCAAGCGTATGGACGAGATCGAAGCGAAGATGCGCGCTGTCGAAAAGGAACAGCAGGCGACCAAGAAGGAGAAGGATCTCTACGATACGCTTGAGATCTGCTACGAGATGGTCTCCCGCGGCTATCATCTTTCCAACATCGATCTGGACCGCTCGCTGGCGACCGAGTTCAGTGTCAATCCGGATGACCATCATGAGATCATCCCGCCGTTCACGATCCTGGACGGTCTGGGCGACAACGTTGGTGAAAGCATCGTCCGTGCCCGCAAGGAGCGTCCCTTCGGTTCCAAGGAGGACCTGCTGCGCCGCACCCAGCTCTCCAAGACACTGGCCGATAAGCTCGACAAGCTCGGCGTCCTCAAAGGCCTCGACGAGAGCGACCAGATGTCGCTGTTCTGATCCCGATACTCAAGTGAGACTGTCTGCTTTGCGGACAGTCTTTTGTTATATAGCCTGTCAGATGCTGCAATGTGTCAGATTTCTGCTTTTTATGCGGATTTTTGAAGGTTTTTCCCGTTGCATTCAAAAAGAATGTATGATACTATTTTCATCAGCAAGGAGTGAGAAATCACTCCTTCTTCTATGGAGGAAGTATGATCGCATCAGAAAAGTATCTGCATGAACTGACTGCTTTCATCGAAAACCTCGGATATCGTCTCTTTGAGATCAAAACAGGAAAAGCAGACGGAAACGATGTCCTTGAGGTCATTCTTGATGAAAGCCTGGATCTCGATTCAGTCAGCGAGGTCTCACAGAAGATCTCCGAATGGCTCGATCAGAACGATGACAGCGAAGATCCCTATATGCTGGATGTCAGCTGCGTCGGCGCTGAAAGACCGCTGCGCAGTCCGGAGGAGATCCGTGCTGCCGTCGGACAGTATGTCTGGGTCAAAACGAAAGCCGCGGTATATGAGGGCGACCTCATCGAAGCGGATGCCGAAAAGATCCTTCTGAGCTGCCGTGACAAGACCAGAAACATCAAAGTCACGGTCCCTTTCCAAGATATTAAGAAGATGCGTTTAGCCGTTAAATTTTAAGGAGAAAGACATGAGCGGTATTAATCTTAAAAGTAAAGAATTCCTTGATGGTCTGAGAATGTTCGAAGAGGACCGCAAAGTCGATCCGGAATTCGTTCTGGAGACTTTGAAGGAAGCAATCATCCGGACTTACCAGAAGCATATCGATGCCCCGGCTGCTCAGATCCGCGTCGAGGTCATCGACAATAAGATGCGTGTCTTCCACGATTTCCTGGTCGTGGATGACGAAAGCGACAGCTTCGATGAAACTCTGGATATTCTCTATTCCGAAGCCAAGAAGATCAAACCGGACGTCCAGGTCGGTGACACCATCACCCAGGAAGTCGATTTCAATGAGATCGGCAGATCCTCGATCTCGGTCGCCAAGAATATGCTGAAGCAGCGTATCAAGGAATTTGAGAAACAGAAAGTCTATGATGAATACAAGGACAAAGAGTACGATCTGATCAGCGGTATCGTCAAGACCGCCGAAGAGAAGTTCGTTCTGATCGATATCAAGAACACCATCGGTATCATGACCAAGCCGGAACAGATCCCCGGTGAGGAATACCGTGAGGGACAGACGATCCGGGTCATCATCAAGGAAGTATCCAAGAACTCCAAGGGTTCCCAGGTCATCCTTTCCCGTTCCGACCCGATGTTCGTAAAGCGTCTGTTCGAAAAGGAAGTCCCGGAGATCGCGCAGGGCATCGTTGAGATCAAGGCGATCGCCAGAGAAGCCGGTGAAAGAACCAAGATGGCTGTTTATTCCCGTAACGAGGATGTCGATCCGATCGGTGCCTGCATCGGCCCGCGCGGTACCAGAGTCCAGGCGGTCATCAGCGAGATCCGCGGTGAGAAGATCGACGTCTTTGAATGGAATGACGACCTTGGTGAACTCGTCCGCAACGCGCTGTCGCCGGCCGAGATCCGTGCCGTCTTCTACGCGGAAGATAAGGACGAGAAGGAACACAGCCATTACAACCGTCCGCTGACGGTCGTTGTCAACGACGATCAGCTTTCCGTTGCGATCGGCAAGAAGGGCAAGAACGCAAGACTTGCCGTTAAATTGACAGGCCGCAAGATCGACATCAAGACGATCTCTGACATCGTTGCCGAAGGTATCGACATCGATGCCAAGATGCAGGAATTCAAGGAAGACCAGGAACGTCTCGCCAAAGAGAAAGAGATGCGCCAGTTCCTTGCCCAGCAGGAAGAAGCAAAACGCCGTCAGGAAGAGTTCGAGAGCCAGTTAGCGCAGAACGATACCGGTTTCGCGGAAGAAGCGATCGAAGAGATGGCGGAACAGAACCCGGCTGAGGAAGAAGTAACGATCGTCGAGCTGGCGGAAGAAAAAGAAGCTGCCAAGAAGGCGGAAGAAACTGTCGCTGAAGAACCGAAGGCCGAAGAACCGGCGGTTGAAGAGACTAAGGCGGAAGAACCGGTCAGGGAAGAAGTCAAGGCTGAACCGGTCGAAGAGAAGAAGCCGGAACGTAAGAAGGCAGTCCTCACACCGAAGGCTGACACTTATGTCTCCAAGCTTGAGAAATTCGCGGACGCCTCCTCCAAACAGGAAGAACAGACTGCGAAGAAGAAAAAGAAACGCAAGGGCGAGGAAGACGAGAGACGTCTGCGTGCCAAGGACCTCGACAACAAGGAATACGAGATCCGTCCGGAATACACAGAGGAAGAACTCGAAGAGATTGCTCTGCAGCAGGAAGAGGAAGAACAGGACAGCTGGATCAACGAAGATATCGACTTCGATGAATACGAAGACTACTACGACGACGAGGAGTAATCGATGAAGAAGATCCCGATGCGCCGTTGTGTGGCGACCGGAGAATCCTGTCCGAAAAAGGAATTACTGCGCATAGTCCGTACGCCGGAAGGGACGGTGGAAGTCGACCCGACCGGCAAACGGAACGGTAAAGGCGCATACCTGAAAAAAGACCTGCAGGCACTGGAGATCGCAAAAAAGCGCAACGCCCTGGGCAGAGCGCTTGAAGTCGAGATCAGTGACGAGGTCTACGAAGCGATCAAAAAGGAGATCGGTGAATAAGACATTGCAGCTTCTCGGGCTTGCCCGGCGAGCTGGCAAGATCCTTTACGGAGAAGAGATTCTCAACCAGTTCAGAGAAGGCAAGATCCAGATCGTCTTCCTGGCTTCCGATATCTCGGCGAAGAGCCGGGAGAGGATCCTGAAAAAATGCAGTTATTATCAGACCCCGTTTATCGATACGTTCACTACTGAGGAGCTCAGCGGCGCGGTCGGTAAGCGTAATGTCCGCAGCCTGGCGCTGACGGACAGGGGCTTCGCAGAAAACGTTTTAAAAGAAGGAGGGAGTGTGCATGGCGAAAGTACGAAGAAATAACAACAACAAGCGAAATAACAATAATAAAGAGTTCAGACCGGCACCGGCCAAAGAACAAGTCAAAGCCATAACCTACCAGGAGGGAATCACAGTTTCCCAGTTAGCAGAAAAACTCGGACGCAATTCCGGTGAGATCATCAAAGTCCTGTTCATGTTATCGAAGATGGTAACGATCAACTCGGTACTGGATGATGAATCCGTTGAACTCGTCTGTATGGAATTCAATGTCGACGCCACCAAGGAAGAGGCCGAGGAAAAGGATCTTCTCGTCGACGAAAAAGATGATCCGAAGGATCTGGTCGAAAGAGCTCCGATCGTAACGATCATGGGCCATGTCGACCATGGTAAGACAACGCTTCTTGACTACATCCGTTCCACGAAAGTCGTCGAGGGCGAATTCGGCGGTATCACCCAGCACATCGGTGCTTACCAGATCGAAGTCAACGGACAGCCGGTGACTTTCCTGGATACCCCCGGACATGAGGCATTCACAGCCATGCGTGCGCGCGGTGCGAGCGTTACCGATATCGCGATCATCGTCGTAGCCGCGGATGACGGCGTCATGCCGCAGACCAAGGAAGCGATCGACCACGCGAAGGCCGCCGGCGTTCCGATGATCGTCGCTGTCAACAAAATGGATAAACCGCATGCGAATCCGGACCGTGTAAAGCAGGAAATGGCCGAAAACGGTGTCATGTGTGAGGAATGGGGCGGCGAAACGATCTTCGTCAACTGTTCCGCCAAGACCGGTCTCGGTGTCCAGGAACTGCTCGAAACGATCCTGGTCGTTGCGGAAATGAAAGAACTCAAGGCAAACCCGAAGAAGGAAGCTGTCGGTACCGCGATCGAAGCGAAGCTCGATAAAGGACGCGGTCCGGTCGCTACGCTGCTCGTACAGAACGGTACTCTTCATCAGGGCGATTACCTGGTCGTCGGTTCCATCTCCGGCCGTGTACGCCGTATGAATGACGATACCGGCAGAGAGATCAAGGAAGCGTGTCCGTCTTCCCCGGTCGAGATCATCGGTCTGAACGATGTTCCGACAGCGGGTGATCACTTCAAGGTATTTGACAGTGAAAAGAAGGCGAGAGCCGTTGCTGAACAGCTCAACCGCGAAAAGATCGAAAGAGAAAGACGCAATACCTCCGCCATGTCGCTCGATGATCTGGCAGCCCAGATCGAAAGCGGTGAGGTCCAGGAGATCCCGGTCATCGTCAAATCCGATGTTCAGGGTACTTCGGAAGCAGTCGCCAGCTCTCTGGCCAAGATCGAAGTTGACGGCGTCAAGGTCAACATCATCCGTTCTTCCGCCGGCGCGATCTCCGAATCCGATGTCATGCTGGCAAAAGTTTCCAATGCCGTGATCTACGGTTTCAACGTCCGCCCGAGCGCGATCGTCCGTAAGAAAGCGGAAGAGGAAGGTGTCGATATCCGTCTCCACACGATCATTTACAAGGCCGTTGAGGAAATGGAAGCAGCCATGAAGGGTATGCTGGCACCGGTCTATGAAGAGAAAGTCATCGGTCAGGCGGAAGTCCGTAAGATCTACAAGGTCTCCAAAGTCGGTACGATCGCCGGTACGATGGTCATCGACGGCAAGCTTGAACGCGACTGCGGCGCGCGTCTGATCCGTGACGGTGTCGTTGTCTACACCGGTAAGCTCGGTTCCCTGAAGCGTTTCGAAAACGATGCCAAGGAAGTTCAGAGCGGCTACGAATGCGGTCTTACCCTGACGAACTACAATGACATCAAGGAAGGCGATATCGTTGAAGCCTACGTTGATGTGGAGGTCCCGGTCGAATAATGGCAAGCACGAATCTTGCCAAGATCGAATCGCTGCTTTACCGCGAGATCACGCTGATCCTGCAGCGTGATTTCAATGATCCGAAGCTTGGCTTTGTAACGGTATCGGAAGTTCGTGTATCCCCGGATCTCAGCCATGCAAAAGTCTATGTTTCCTTCCTCGGCAAAAAGGAGAGAAACGATGCCGGACTGCGCGTGCTGAACAACGCCAAAGGCTATGTCCGCAGCCAGTGCGCGAAAAAGGTGAAGCTGCATAAGGTCCCGGAACTGCACTTTCTGATCGACGAGAGTCTGCAGGAAGCAAACCGTATCGAAGAGATCATCCATAAGATCTCGACAGAGACGGATGAGGAGAATGAAGAATAAATCAAAGAGGGCAGTTCTGTGAGGAACTGCCTTTTTTGTTTCGATATTGAAAGACGATATCAGTGATTATGTGTGTTTTGTATTCTGGATCTTTGTACTTTCGGGGTGATTTGTTTACATCTTTCCGTGAAACGTATCACAGAGTTGTACAAACAGGTGCAATCTTTCAATTCATACGCTAAACTGTTATAATATTGTCGTTTCATAAGAACATTTTTTAAGGAGGTCTTATGGCAATTCGTAAAGATACCTCATTAGGTGAGATCAAGATTTCCGATGACGCGATCGCTGTTCTGGCAGGCGGTGCTGTTACCGAAAGCTACGGTGTAGTCGGTATGGTCAGTAAATCAGTCATCAGAGATGGATTTAATGAATTATTGAAAAAAGAAAACTATTCAAAGGGCGTTATCGTTAAGAATACTGCGAAAGGTCTTTATGTTGATCTGTATATCGTTGTAAGTTACGGTGTCCGTATCACGGAAGTGGTAAAGGAAGTCCAGAAGCGTGTCAAGTACACATTAGAGAAAGCTCTGAAGATGGATGTTGATTCCGTCAATGTCTATGTTCAGGGAGTTAAGGTAGTAGGCTGATGACAAAGATTATTGACGGTGCTTATTTTAAAGAATTACTGAAAAGCGGCTGCGCTAATCTGACGAATCATCAGAAAGAGATCAACGCTCTGAACGTATTCCCGGTCCCGGATGGTGATACCGGCACGAATATGTCCATGACATTCACAAACGGCCTGAAGGACGCTCTGGACTGTCCGTCCGAAGCGGTCACCGATATCGCCAAGGCGCTTTCCAAAGGCCTGCTGATGGGAGCAAGAGGTAACAGCGGTGTTATCACTTCCCGTATCTTCAGCGGTCTTTACCAGCATATCGAAGGCAAGGAAACGATCAATGTCGGCGATCTGGCCAAGGGTTTTGAGAACGGTGCCCGTGTCGCTTACCGCGCGATCATGAAACCGGTCGAGGGAACGATCCTGACCGTTGTCCGTGAAGGTTCCTGGTACGCGAACCGCGAAGCGGAAAACAACCCGGAAATGACCGTTACCGAATACTTCGAGAACCTCTACAAGTTCATGCAGGAATCTCTCGAACATACCCCGGATCTGCTGCCGGTCCTCAAGGAAGTCGGTGTTGTCGACTCAGGCGGCGCCGGTCTTGTCAAGATCATCGAAGGCTTCAAAGCCTATGCCGAAGGGAAACCGTTCGTTTCCGAAGAAACTTCCGGCAAGAGCGGGGAAGAAGATGAATTCCATATGGCCGCGCTCGAATTCGAAAACGACGAATTCGGTTACTGCACGGAATTCATTCTCCGTCTTGATGAAGAACAGATCGATGAATTCAACGAGATCGCGTTCCGTTCCCGTCTCTCCGCGATCGGCAATTCGCTTGTCGTCGCCAGGGATGAGGAACTTGTCAAAGTCCATGTCCATACGCTTACCCCGGGTGAAGCATTGAATATCGGCCAGTCCTATGGCGAGTTCGTCAAACTGAAGATCGAGAACATGCAGGAACAGCATTCCGCGATCGAACGCGCTGCCCATAAGCCGCAGCTCGTCGATATCCCGGTCGCCAAGAAGGAAAAGCAGAAATTCGGTATCATCACCGTTGCTGCCGGCGCCGGTCTGCATAAGGTGTTCAAGGATCTGCGCGCCGATGTTATCATCAACGGCGGTCAGACGATGAACCCGTCGACCCAGGATTTCGCGAAGGAGATCGAAAAGCTGAACGCGGATCATATCATCATCCTGCCGAACAACTCGAATATCATTCTCGCCGCCAACCAGGCCAAGGATATCTGCGATGACCGCGACATCACTGTCCTGACGACGAAGACGATCCCGGAAGGCATCAGCGCTCTCAGCATGTTCAACCCGGAGATCTCTCTTGAAGAGAACATCACCGAGATGGAGAATGCCCGTCAGAACGTCCAGTCCGGTTCCCTGACCTATGCTGTCAGAGATACGAGCCTTGACGGCGTACAGGTCAAGGAAGGGGATTTCATCGGTATGACCAATAAGTCGATCGTCGCATCCGGCAAGGATAAGCTGGAAGTCGTTGAAAGACTGATCGATGAGATGGCCAAGAAAGAGGATGCCGAACTGATCACGATCATCACCGGTGAAGGCGCGCTTGAAAGCGAGACTAAGCAGATCGTTTCCTATATCGAAGAGAATACGGAAATGGAAGCAGATGTCGTTGAAGGCGATCAGCCGGTATACGCTTATCTCTTCGGCGTAGAGTAAAACGTCCTTAGATCAAACAGAGAGGAATAGAGCGATCTATTCCTTTTTTATTGACAATAAGTAAAACAGATAATACACTTAATACAGATAGTACAGAAAGGAGAGCTATGTTTTATATTAATTTACAGGGGAAACAACCGATCTACGAGCAGATCCGGCAGCAGATCACCCGTTTTGTAGAACTGGGTGTTCTGAAGCCGAATGAACAGTTGCCGTCTGTAAGACAACTGGCTCAGGAAAACGGTATCAATCCGAATACAGTCGCAAAGGCTTACCAGCAGCTGGAAAAGGAAGGTGTTATTTACACCATGCAGAAGAAGGGGGCCTATGTCGCGGAAAGATCCCGTTCCGGTCTGTATGATCAGGAAAAACTGATCGAATATCTGAAACCGCTGAAAGAAGGGGGCGTTCGCAAGGAGGAACTGCTCACTGCTGTCGGCGAACTCTTCAAGGAGGAAAACTAATATGTTGTCAATTGAGAATATAACGAAATCCTTCGGCGAAAAAGAAGTTCTGGAAAACGTCTGTTTTAAAGTGGAAGACGGTTCGATCTTCGGTCTGGTAGGTGTCAACGGCGCCGGGAAATCCACGCTGCTGCGGGTGATCTCCGGTGTATATACTCCCGAACAGGGTGAAGTCCTGCTGGATGGAAGGAACACCGGCAAGGATCCTTCCGTCCGTAAGGAGATCCTTTATGTATCTGACGATCCGTATTATCCCTATGGTTCGACGATCGAAAGCATGAAGCTGTATTTTTCGTCCTTTTATGATCTCGATGAGGAAGCCTATCAGAAATATCTGAATATGTTCCATCTTGATCCGAAGGTCTCGATCTCGAATTTCTCCAAAGGCATGAAGCGTCAGGCGTCGCTTCTGTTCGCGCTTTCCGTTCATCCGAAACTGCTTCTTCTCGATGAAGCTTTTGACGGTCTTGATCCGCTCGTTCGTCTGAATTTCAAAAAGGCGCTGGCGGAACTGATCGACGAGAAACAGATCTCCGTCATCATCTCCAGTCATTCCCTGAAAGAGCTGGAGGACATCTGTGATTCCTTCGGTATCCTTGAGGATCACCGCATGTCTACCTATGGTGATCTTCTTGAATCGAAGGAAAACATCAATAAATACCAGCTTGCGTTCAACGACGACTACACCCGCGCGGATTTCCCGGAACTGGATATCGTCCGCTTCGAGAAGCAGGGTCGTGTCTATCAGCTCGTGATCCGCGGAAATGAGGAAACGGTCCGTGCGGAACTCGAGAAGAAGTCGCCGCTTCTGATCGATGTGCTCCCGGTCAATTTCGAAGAGCTGTTCATCTATGAAGTAGCAAACAGAAACGAGGTGGAACATGAATAAGAATGTCTTCACATATCTTGTCAAAAGCAAGAAAGTCCTGATCGGTTTTGTCTTCGTTACGATGATCGCGCTGATGATGACACCGTATCTCAGCTCGATCCATGGCCATAGCTATTATGCTTCCTGGCTCATCGGCTACGTCCTGCTGATCGGCTGCTGCTTTGTCCTGCCGGCCTATCTTCTGCGTTTCATCCATTCCAAGAAAGCTTCCGATTCCTGTTTCTCGCTTCCGGTCTCCCGGAGCGAGCTGATGCATACGAATCTTCTGTTCTCGATGCTGATCACCTATTGTCCGTTTGCGCTCGGCGCCATCATCTCCGGTATTATCGGGATCAGCGTCCGCCAGGCGACAGCAATGGATGTGATGCAGATCCTCTTATCCGGTCTCATCACAGTGATCGTGCTCAACCTTGTCAACAGCATGTTCTTCTCTTTTGCGAATACGCTGTTCGACGGCGCGGTCATGATCGCCGCGTATACGGCGATGCCGCTCATGGTCTATATCATGCTCGGGGTATTCATGGATTCCTATGTAGCGGGAATGAATTACTGGTTCGGCTTATCGGCTATCGCTGAGAGAATCTCACCGCTTTATCTATGTGCCACGCTCTTTGACAGTCCTTTGAAAAAACTGCATATGATCGCGATCCTTGCGGTCTATGCGCTGATCGCTTATTTCATGCTGAGAAGAGAGATCATCGACAGAAAAGTCGAAAGGGCGGAACAGGTATCCAATCATTTCTTTGCCTATCCCTTTGTGATCTATTTCTACGCATTCACCGTATTATGCATGATCACCTTCTTCTGGGGCGGCAGAGACTTCCTCGTCTTCCTACGCGAAGCCGTGATCTATTATCTGCTTCTGCTTGTCATCTTTACGATCGCCAACTTCGTCTACAAGCGGAAAGTCCGTCTTGAACCGAAGACCTTCGTGTTCTTCGGAATATCGATCCTGCTTTCGCTTTGCATCGGTTTTGCTGCCAACAAGACACAGGGATTCGGCATTTCACGGATGTACGACCATCATCCGAAAAACATCTCTTATATGTACAACGATTCTTTGGGCAACGATGCTGTCAGAGAGCTGGGTCTTAAGGGAGATTATGTTTCGGTATGGTTTGATCTGAGGATCCCGTCCAAAGAGATCGATGACCCGAAATACAGCGAAGCAGTCGCGATCCTCGAAAGTAAACGCGAATCTGCGATCCGGGATTTCTATTCGGTAAAAGAAACCGATTATTCCATGACGGGAAATCTCCGGATCGAGTGCAACTATCAGGAAAGCGTGACCGGCAGGATCGTCGATGGTGATAACATCTTCAACTATACCGTGTATGATCATCTGGACCTCGAGGAACTGGCGGTCATATCCAAAGTTACCGAGGTCACGGTCATGGCCGATGACGATGCTTACAATCTCGCAGACTTAATTGAAAAATAAGGAACGACGCCCTCAACCGAGGGCGTTTGGTTTATAATTAATGCGATATGGAAAAAGAAAGAATACTTGAGTTAAGAAAACTCATTGACCGTTACAATTACGAATACCATGTACTCGATAAACCGACGATCCCGGACGCGGAATACGACGCTTTATTCGACGAATTGCTGAAGCTGGAAGAGAAACATCCGGAGATGGACGATCCCGCTTCGCCGACGAAGCATGTCGGTTATGAAGTGCAGAGCGTATTCAATAAGGTACGTCATGACCGTCCTTTATTATCGCTTGGCGACGTCTTTTCTTATGATGAACTGCGCGCCTGGGCCCAGAAGATCACTGATGTCTATCCGGAAGTGGAATTCATCGTCGAATACAAGATCGACGGACTGGCGATGTGCCTTGTCTACGAGGACGGACTGCTGCGTCTTGCCGCTACCCGTGGTGACGGAACAGTCGGTGAAGATGTTACCGCAAATGTAAAAACGATCCACTCGATCCCGCTGCATATCCCGGTCAGCGGCCGTTATGATATCCGCGGGGAAGTCTATATGCCCAAGAAGAGCTTTGAAAAGCTCAATGCCGAACGTCTGGCCAACGGCGAAGAAGAATTTGCAAATCCCCGTAACGCGGCTGCCGGTTCGATCCGCCAGCTGGATTCAAAGATCGCCGCTTCCCGCGGTCTGAACGCGTTCTGGTATCATATTCCGGACGATCAGGAAGAGACCCACTACGATTCCCTGATGAAGGCGAAGTCCTATGGTTTCCGGGTCAATGACACTTTAAAGAAATGTTCCTCGATCGAGGAAGTCATCGAGCATATCGAGGCAACTGCCGCGATCCGTCATGATCTTCCCTATGAGATCGACGGCATGGTCATCAAAGTCAACAGTTACGCGCAGCAGCGTGAACTTGGTTTTACCTCGCGTATCCCGCGCTGGGCGATCGCTTATAAATTCCCGGCTGAAGAAGCGCGCACAGTCGTCGAAGATATCTTCATTACCGTCGGCCGTACTGGCAAATGCACGCCGAATGCGCGTTTCAAACCGGTCAAACTGGCAGGTACGACAGTCGGTTTCGCGACTCTGCACAATGAGGATTTCATCCGTGATAAGGATATCCGTATCGGCGACACGGTATTCGTCCGCAAGGCCGGCGATATCATTCCGGAAGTCATCCGCAGCGTAAAGGAGGAAAGAGGGGAGAATACTGTTCCCTATATCTTCCCGTCCGTATGTCCTGTCTGCGGTTCCCATATCTCCAGATACGAAGGAGAAGCGGCGCATTACTGCGTCAACTCCGACTGCCCGGCGAAAGTCGTCGCCTCGATCGCGCACTTTGCCTCACGCAACGCGATGGATATTGACGGTCTTGGTGAAAAGAAAGTCGAAAGCTTCTATAACAACGGTCTTTTAAAGAGCGTTGAGGATATCTACGATCTGAAGGATAAGAAAGATGAGATCCTCGGTATCGAGAAGTTCGGCCTGAAGTCCTTCAATAACCTCGTTGCCGCGATCGAAAACAGCAAGACGAACTCTCTGGAAAGACTGATCAACGGTCTGGGGATCCGTCAGGTCGGTGAAAAAGCAGCAAAAGTCCTGGCGGAGCATTTCCTGGATATGGATTCCCTGAGCGCTGCCGGTGCGGAAGAGCTGAGCTCGATCCGTGATATCGGCGCGGTCACCGCACAGACGATCCGTGAATTCTTTGAGGATGACAACAACAAACGGATGATCGAGAGCCTGAAGGAACACGGACTGAATATGGAATACCGGAATACACGAACAGCGGCAGAGACACCGTTCTCGCAGAAGCGTGTCGTTCTGACCGGTTCCCTGCAGTCCTATACCCGTCAGGAAGCTACGGCGCTGCTTGAAGATCTCGGCGCGATCGTTTCTTCCTCTGTTTCCAAGAATACGGATTTCGTGATCTACGGCGCGGATCCGGGAAGCAAATACAACAAAGCCCGCGGCCTTGGCGTGACCTGTCTCAGTGAGGATGAATTCCGGGATATGCTGAAGTGATCTTCAGGTCTCTTTTGAAGCAAAAATGAACTTGCATGTATTATTTGGCAAAATGAGTATCATTTGCTAGAATGGTGGTATTATGAGCGAAACTAAAACAAAAACAACGAAAAAAAGAAAGTTATCTAAAGCAGCGATCATCCTGATCCTCGGACTGCTTATCATTTTGATCCCGCTGGGAGTTTTCGGAAGCGTTCTTCTGCATTCCTGGATCACCAACAACAATCCGGTGATCGGTGACCGTTTTGCGAACGACCTTGACCCGGCGATCACGAAAGACAATATGGATTCGATCAAGTCACAGATCTCCTCGATCAGCGGCGTTGAAAAAGTCGATATCGTGATGACAACATCCCAGATGCGTGTGAATATCGATACAGCTGACAATCTCAGTCAGGAACAGATCGCGAATATCGCCCAGGATGCCTATCAGAAGGTAAACGGCGTTACTCCGGTCGCGACCTATTTCACAAGCACCAACGAAAAGAAGATGTACGATCTGGCGATCAACGTATACAACTACATCAAGGAAGACGATGAGACGATGATCTACGTTCTGCTCACCAAGAACTCCAAGATGGAAAAGCCGGAAACGCAAGTCGTATCTGAACCGGTCAACGCAGAACTTGCCTACGAACTGACACATGTCGGCGAAGTTCCGGAAACCACGCCGGAAACGACCGAAGAAACAACTGAGGAGGAATAAACTTCATTTCAAATGAAGTTTTTCTTTATGAAAAATGATCTTGTAACCTGCCGCTGCCGCGATTATACGATCGACGGCTTCGGGATCGCTGAATATGAAGGACTGGTCCTTTTTGTCAAAGGGCTCCTTTTGAATGAGAAGGCGGTCGTCAAGATCATCTCCCATAAAAAGAACCTTGCTTACGCGATCGTGGATAAGATCCTGGAGTCCAGCCCGTACCGTACGGAACCGGCTTGTCCCATTGCCTATAAATGCGGATCCTGTGATCTTCAGCATATGAATTACGAAGGACAGCTCCTTTTCAAAAAGAAGCTCGTTGAAAACACATTCCGCCAGGCGCATCTTGATGTAAAGATCGCGGAAGTGACCGGTGCGGAAACACCCTGGCGTTACCGCGATAAGATCCAGATCCCGGTAAGAGACCATCTGTTCGGTTATTACCGCCGTTACAGCAATGATATCGTCGAACAGGCGGACTGTCTATTACACAGTGAGAAGGAAAATGAGATCGTTGCTTTCCTGAAGGAGAAACTGCTTGCGGGCGGACTCGATAAGCAAGTGCGTCATCTCGTCCTGAAGGAAGGGTATTACAGCCGTGAGGTCATGGTATGCTTTGTGACGAAAAAGGATATCGCTGAAGAACTCGGTGCGATCACCAAAGAGCTTGTTCGCGAATATCCGGAAGTCGTCTCGGTTCTTGAGAATATCCATCCGCAGGAGAACAATGTCATTCTGGCGGCAGGGGAGAAGCTCCTTGCCGGGAAAGACTATATCACCGACCGGATCGGAGAACTTGATTTCCGCATCTCGCTCCATTCCTTTTATCAGATCAATGTCAGACAGACCGAAAAGCTCTATGCCAAAGTCAGAGAACTCGCTGATCTGAAAGGCACAGAGAATGTCCTGGATCTTTATTGCGGTATCGGGACGATCGGGCTTAGCCTTGCGCGGAACGCGGGATCTCTTACCGGTATCGAGATCGTGCCGGAAGCGATCAAGAATGCGAAGCAGAATGCGGAGCTGAATGGGATCAAAAACGCGTCATTCTATTGCAGTGACGCGAAAGAGAATCTATGCGATTATCTGAAGAATAAAGATCTGGTGATCGTAGACCCGCCAAGAAAAGGTCTTTCTGTGGAAGTCACAAACGCATTGCTTCAAAGTGATGTAAAACGGATCATCTATGTTTCCTGTAATCCGGCAACGCTGGTTCGGGATCTGAGTATCCTTAAAGAACGATACAGTTTTGATACTGCTTATCCTTTTGATCTGTTTCCGCAGACGACACACATCGAGACTGTTGTCCTTCTTTCCAAGGTAGAGAAATCAACAAAGAAAATTCATGTGGACTTTTCTCTTGAAGATTTGGATCTGTCCGGATTGAAGGATGGAGCGACATACGAAGAAATCAAAGCTTATGTCAAAGAGAACTATGGCTTCCATGTTTCCAACCTGAATATCGCACAGACGAAAGAAAAGTACGGCATCAAAGAACGAGAGAATTATAATCTTGCCAAAAAGAATAATATAAAACAGCCAAGATGTACGGAAGAGAAAGAAGAAGCAATACTGGATGCATTTAAACATTTCAATATGGTTTAAACAGAACAGTCAGTCAAATCTATGATTGACTGTTTTTCGTGTGAGTAAATTTTTTTAAAAGTATAAATTAACTAGAAAAGCTGGATATATCAAGCGAAGGCGTGTTCGAGATGAGAAAGGTCATTTCGGCAGTAATGCATATGTAATTCATGACAGCCAGAGTCTGATAATCCTGTGTACGAAAATCGTACGTTGGATAATCCTACGTTGGAAAACCCTACGTACGATAATGAAACACAAATAAATAAAGAAGAAAAAAAGAAAGAAAAAGAAAATATTGATTGTATAAATCATCGAATCATATCTTATCTGCCGCAAAGTGAAGTCAGTGATGATTCGATTAGATTGGATAATCAAATAAGGATATCATTTTCCAGGAATCTTTTGCCTGCTATAAATGATTATTTTGAAGGTAGTGTTATCTATCACTGAATTGCGTTTCCATCATGTCAGTGGAAAACTATTGCCATCCAGAAATCTTAGATTGTGAATCTCAATCTATATTGATGGGGTGAAACGGATTTTGATATAATTACTATAGTTTTTAGCATGAAGGAGCAATCAATATGGGCGTTAGCTATGCAAAACTTTGGAAGATTCTTGAAGAAAAGAAAATGATGAAAACAGACCTGATTCGTGCAGCTCATATCAGCAGTAATGCTATGGCTAAACTCGGTAAGAATGAAGATGTCAGAGTCAATATTCTGGTTAAGATCTGCAATTATTTTGGGTGTACGTTCGATGATATTGTTGAAATCATACCTGAAGATAAATAATCTGGCAGGATTTTTGAATAGGTATTTTTGATTTAATGATTATAGATGAGTCCCATCACGGGAGAATAACGAAAGCGAGGTCTTGTAGGTGGCTATATTACAGGATTTGATTATGCAGGTATCTGATCCAGAACTCAGGGATCGTATCCTGCAGGAAGCAAATAAATTAAGTAAGCAGAAGAAATTTGGCTTGGTTTTTGAGGAGCATCTTCCAGAGTGCACTCCTCTTTATGATATTCCGGTCAAACGTGGATCTTCCGTTGCACTTAGAACCGGCAAAGTAAGTGATATCTATATTGTTCAGAAAGTCACTGATGGTGTAGCAACCTGCATAAAGAAAGATAATCAGGAAAAGAAAGAATTTCCTGTAGATGAATTGGTATGTGTTGCAGAATTTGGCGAACCAATCTATCCATACCTGAAACCTATTGATTCTGTCTGTAATGCACCGGATAGCGATCTTTGGCATACACTGATTGAAGCAGATAATTATCATGCTTTGCAGCTTTTGGAATATCTATATGCTGGGAAAGTAGATTGCATCTATATTGATCCACCATACAACACCGGTGCTCGTGACTGGAAATACAACAATGATTATGTTGATAGTTCTGACCAGTACAGGCATAGTAAATGGCTTTCTTTTATGGAGAAGAGATTGAAAATAGCCAAAAAGTTGTTGAATCCAAAGGATTCTGTTTTGATTGTTACTATAGATGAAAAAGAATATCTCCATTTGGGAATGCTGTTAGAAGAAATGTTCCCAGAAGATAGCATTCAAATGATAAGCACTCTTACGGCAAGAAGTGGGGCAGCCAGGTTTAATAGTTTTAGCAGGACAAATGAATTTATATATTTCGTTATGATTGGAAATTATCGTATTGCCCCAATAGAAAACGCTGAATATCAGCAAGAAGGTGATGAAATTCATTGGAGATCTTTTAGAAGAGGGAATCCAGCTAATATTAGAATTTCGCGTCCATCACAATTTTATCCATTGTACGTAAATATAGAAACAAATAGGATAGAGAAAGTAGGCGAACCCATTACACCTGAAATAGACCGATTTACTGTTGAACAAATACAAGGGTGTGAAACTGTTTTCCCTGTTAGAGATGACGGAACTGAAATGTTATGGAGCGTAACTCCAGGTCCATGTAAAAAACTCGTTGATAAAGGATACATCAAAGCAACACGATACACTCCTGAGAAACCTCAGCAGTTTTCGATATCATATTTATCTTCTGGGACGATTTCAGATATTGAATCGGGAAAAGTTAAGGTATATGGATATGACATCAATGGCGGAATTAAAGCAAGTAATACGGAATCAAGAAAGGCAATGCCGAAAACGTTATGGACGTTTGATACACACGATGCACGTGATTATGGAACAAAAGTACTTAAGACAGTAATTGGTGAATCAAGATTTGATTTTCCCAAATCAATTTATGCAGTCGAGGACGCATTAAAATTATTTTGTTTAAATAAACAAGATGCTTTGATAATTGATTTTTTTGCGGGTTCTGGCACAACCCTCCATGCAGTTAATCTTCTTAATGCAGAAGATGGCGGTCATCGTAGGTGTATTATTGTTACCAATAATGAGGTGTCCGATGCTGAAGCGAAATCTCTGACCAAACAAGGTTATAAGCCTGGTGATGAGGAATGGGAGAAACTTGGCATTGCCCGCTATGTTACATGGCCTCGCACTGTATGCAGTATTGAAGGTCATGATATCAATGGAAATCCTTTAAAGGGTAATTACATTGGCAGTGATATCCCAATGTCCGATGGCTTCAAGGCAAATGCAGCATATTTCAAGCTAGGGTTCCTCGATAAAACTGCCGTTGCTTTAGGAAGGCAGTTTAAGGAACTACTCTCTGTTCTTTGGATGAAGTCAGGGTGTGCCGGGCAATGTCCATCTTTGGATACAGATGAATTGCCGGATGTGCTTGTGCTTCCGGAAAACAAATTTGCCGTACTGCTGAATGAATCCTATTATTCAGTCTTTGTAAAAGAACTGGATAAACATCCTGAAATACAGACAATTTACATTATCACCGATTCTGAGTCTGCTTACAGGAATATGATTGCCAATTTTGAAGATAAAGATACGTATCAGCTATATAGAGATTATCTCGATAACTTCCGTATCAACACAGGGAGATAATTGCCATGAAGAATGAACTGTTTCCATTTCAGAA
>JAFRLM010000002.1 GCA_017431225.1 Erysipelotrichaceae bacterium
ACAAAGGATGATCATTTCCGATCATCCCTGTGAGCCTCTCTTCTAATATTTTGTGTTAAGTTTGTGTTAAATTTCTGCAGAAACCTTCAGAAAATGGCTTATTTATGCGTTTTCGTCATTCCTCGGCTTCATCGTCGGGAACAGGATGACGTCACGGATGCTCTCACTTTCGGTAAACAACATGACCAGTCTGTCGATACCGTATCCGATACCGCCTGTCGGAGGCATGCCGTATTCGAGTGCTTCAACGAAATCCATATCAATATCGTTGGCTTCATCGTTGCCAAGTTCTCTTTCACGGAGCTGCTCCTTGAAGCGGGCAAGCTGATCTTCCGGATCGTTCAGCTCGGTATAAGCGTTCGCGAATTCCTTACCAGCGATAAAGAGTTCAAATCTGTCGACAAAACGCGGATCTTCTCTGTTCGCTCTGGTAAGCGGAGAGATCTCCACCGGATGTCCGTAAAGGAAGGTCGGTTCGATCAGTGTTTCTTCAACGTATTTCTCAAAGAACGCGTTGATGATATGGCCAACTGTGAAGTGGCTCTCCACTTCGATCCCGTGTTCCTTGGCAAGAGCAGTCGCTTCTTCCATCGTCATTTCCTTCTTGAAGTCGATACCGGTCTTCTCCTTGATCGCTTCAACCATGGAAACTCTCTTGAACGGCGCCTTGATCGTTACATCGTGGCCGAGGAAACGGAACGTATCCTTGCCCATCGCCTGTGCGATCGTCTGGTAAAGGCCTTCTGTCAGGTCCATCATGCCGTCAAGGTTGGAATACGCCAGGTAAGCTTCCATCATCGTGAATTCCGGGTTATGCATCGGGTCCATACCTTCGTTACGGAAGGTTCTGCCGATCTCATAAACGGCTTCCATACCGCCGACCAGAAGTCTCTTTAAGGAAAGCTCCAGAGCGATACGCATATACATATCGATATCCTGGGCATTGTGATGAGTGATGAACGGACGGGCGCTCGCGCCAGTCAGTAATGTTGTCAATACAGGTGTTTCGACTTCGACGAATCCGCGGGAATCCATGAAGTTGCGGATCGTTTTCAGGATCATTGAACGCTTGAAAGCGGTGTTCCGGGAATCCTCGTTCATGATCAGGTCGACATATCTTCTTCTGTAACGCTCTTCAATGTCAGTCAGACCGTGGAATTTTTCCGGCAGCGGACGCAGAGCTTTGCAGAGATGCGTATAAACACGGCAGTTAACGGAAAGTTCACCGGCGTCAGTACGGAAGACTTCACCTTCGATACCGACGATATCGCCGAGGTCGCTCGCCTTGAATAACTCGTAGTTTTCCTCACCGATAACATTCTTATTGATAACGGCCTGGATCTGACCGTATTTATCCTGCAGATGGATGAAACCGATCTTGCCCATGCGGCGCTTGCTCATGATACGGCCGGCGATCGTGACGGTCTTTGTATTCTCGGCGATCTGTTCTTTTGTCATCTCGCCGAAAGCTTCTTTTATTGTTTTGGAATTGTCGCTGCGGACAAATGCCTGTCCGAAGGGGTCGATCCCCTTATCACGCAGATCCTGCATCTTCTGACGGCGGACCAGCATCTGATCATTCAATTTTTCTTCCATATTGCTTACTTCTCCTGAATTCAACGCACACATTATATCATTATTCCCTTATGTTTCCCAAAAGAAAGGGACAGCCTTTTTCTCTGCTTTCAAAACAGAGTCCGCTGTCCCTGATACATTATTTGGCTGCTGTGTTCGGCACCGGCGGTTTCGGAGGTGTCGGCGGCGGTGTTCCCGGTGTATGAGAGTTCGTGACTGTGAACCCTGTTCCCGGATCACCGGTAATGACGGTCGTATAGCCCGGGACCGGATCCTCGCTGACGCTATAAACGATATCCTTTCCTTCTTCGTCTTTGACCGCCAGTCCTTTGAGCGTGACTGTCCAGGAATTCTTATCGTTCAGTTCGTAGCTGCCGGTCTCCTCCCCGTTTGCCAGAACGCGGATCACGACCTTTTCCGGACGGAGGCCGTCTTTATTATTGACGTCGTTCCAGGCCTTCCGGACAGTAAGGTCCATTTCGTCTGAAAGCTGCGTGTTTGTAATAACGATCTCTTCCGTCTTGTCCTTCTCGGACGGAACCGGAGCGCTGACACTGCTTTGGTACTTTTCGCCCTGCATCGTCTCTTCCGCCGAATAGGTCAGCTGTTTTCCGTTTTCATAGACAGGCAGGTCTGTAAAGGTATGAGTCCATCCGTCCTCTGTACCGACAGCGACCGGATCTCCGACTTTCTCTTTCTCAGATCCCTCAGCCTGTTTATAGAGCTGGACCATAGCCTGTGCCTGGCGCCGCTGCGCAGGATCGCCGTTGTCTGACCAGGACTTGGTGACTTTGACCGAAGTGACTGCCAGCTCATTCTCGAAGAAGAACCGGTTGGTCTTCAATGCTTCCGCGATGTCATCCGGGAATACCTTCAGAGTCTGGGTCTTTGAAGCCTCTCCGACGACTTTATAGTATTTGCCGGAGTCTGTTTCCGTAACAGTTACTTCCGTACCTGCCAGGATCCGCTCGACGCGGATCGTCTTCGCACCTGCTTCGCTGAAACTCAGGGACTCTGTCTTCTCGACTTTCTCGCCCTTTTCGTCTGTGTAGCTTATCCGGAAGGAGAACTCTGCCGAGAGTCCCTTGACATACTTGTCGATCGTTTTTTCGATGACCAGATCGGTGAACTTCTTATTGACGAAAGTCGGATCCTCGCTGTCGTAGCTTACTTCGGCGATCAGATTCTCCCCGTCCTCACGGATCGTGACGGTCGCCTTGATCGCCTTTCTGTCGTATTGAACATACGGATCAGAACCAGCTTTTTCCTGAATATAGTATTCGAACGTTTTTCCGGCATCCTCTTCGCCATAGGTAAGTGGATCGAAGGTGACCGTTGACGTGCTTTCATTGAACCGGTCCGCGCTCTTCGTCTGCAGTGCGTTTCCGGAGGTATCCTGCAGTTCAAAGAGGAAGCCGTCTTCTTCTTCGATCACGCCGCCTTCTACTTTTTTGTTTACCTGCAGAGTCGTCGTTGTCTCTTTCGGCGCCGGCTCATAACGGTTCACGAAGTGCGCTGCCGCTGCTGTTCCTGCTTCCAGCGTTCCGTCACTTCCCTCCGCAGATACCTGGACCCAGTCCCTGGTTTCTTCTTCACGGACAGAATAGGAAGCGCCGTGAGGCAGATCACGGATCAGCAGTGACTCGCCGTCTTTAAGAGTAAATGCCGAGCCGGAAGAAACTGTCATATCTTCATATCCGGATTCAACGATGCCTTTGATGACTGCGTAATATCCGTAGCCGTCCCGGCCGCACCCGCTTCCGTCAGAACGGAAAGCGAAAGTTACGGAATCTCCTTCGACAGTGTACTGAACTGTGTTTGCCGCGGAAGTGTGATCTCCTCCTCCCAGCCGCTTGGTCAGAGAGGAAGAATAATCATAGGCGTTGTAATCCGCGTGGGCGCCTTCCCACATGCAGACCCAGTCATACCAGTAGTTTTCACCGCCGTAAGTGATCGTTATATCGAGCTTTGCCGCTCCGGGAATCGTAACGACTTCGGTGAGATCCAGATTATTCCCGTAATCTCCGGTCTTCGTCCCGTCGTCGCTGACGTTCGGGGTATGCGAGTACCTTGTCTCTTCCTCAGCCATGTAATTACGGAGGCGTTTTCTTGCCGGGTATTCTCCAGTCAGAGGATCGCCGTTTTTGTCTTTCAGTTCAAGGGTAAAGCTGAATTCGGTGTCTTTATCCGCTTCGCCTTCGACAGTCTTACTGATCTCCAGTTCGGTATTGCTCATGCGGTTGACGAATAAAGGCGTTTCCTCATAGACGACGTCGGCAGAAAGGATGCCGCTTCCGGCGTCACTGACTGTCACATCGACCCGGAACGTCCGTTCATCCGTCTCCACAGTCCCGTCTTCTGTGCTGACTTCGCGCACATAGAAAGTATGTGTGCCGATCCTGTATTGTTCGAGATCCAGCTCATCAAACACGACCGGCGCTGTTCCGTGCCAGGGGTTGGGGATCAGTTTTTCCGTTTCGCTGTCATAGACTTTTTCCGCTGTATCAACGGCGCCGTTTGTCTTTGTCTGCAGGACCCGGCCGCTGCTGTCGAGCAGTTCAAAGGAGAATTGTCCTTCCCGGAGTTCTTCTCCCGCCAGAGTCTTGTGGGCAACGATCTCGAAAACGCCTTCCGCCTGATAGCGGTTGGTCAGGGTCGCCTCCCCGGTCTGCCCGGCATGGATCGTTCCTTCGCCGCCTTCAACCGATACGAGTGTCCAGCCCGCAGGGATATCCACTTCCTCGATCGTATACTTCGTTCCTTCCGGAAGGACCGGGAAGATGACTGTATCGCCTGCTTTTGCTTTCACATAGATCACGCTGTTTTCCGGCTGCAGCGGTTCATGACTGTTTTCAAGCCACTGGGCATACAGTGTTATGACTGCTCCGTTTTCTTTCGCCAGATCGGTCACGCGCTGCTTGTCCGTAAAGCTTTGGCCGTTGCCGTCCGCTTCCGTATTCCAGCCGGTAAAGATGCTGTTCTTTTTCGCGAACGCGCTGCCGTTAAGACTGCCGGAGATTCCGATCACGAATGTCTGATCTTTCATCTGACCGAAATCTGCGCTGTTCCCGTCATAATGCACGGTGTATTTCTGCCGCTGGTAATAGTATTCAACGACTGTGCTGTCATCATCCGCAACAGTGACTGTCTGCGCTTCCGGCAATACGAATCCCGCGTCTTTGCGGACCGGCGGCGTGACACTTTCACCGCTGTTGGCAGTCGCGTTGATGGTCTCCACGAGCGTATAGCCGGACAGGTCTGCGTTTTCCTGATAATGCAGAACTTTATAGTTCCGGACGTAGGAGGTCTCCCACTGCGCGTACAAAGTCGTTGTTTTGCCGAGCGGCACCGTATAGGTGCTGCCTGCGTCATAATTCTCGCCGGAACCGTCCTTTTCGGTATTCCAGCCGGTCAGGGTGTAGTGATATCTGCTGGTGCGGGTCTCATCCGGCAGAGTTACCTTCGGAGAGGTCTCAGTGACACCGACCCTGTTCAGTCCGGTGAGCGTTCCTTCATTAGCGTCGTAGATAACGATGCCGTTTTCGGTCGTGACATACCAGACCCAGGTGCCCGACATGGTGGCTCCGTCATATTTATCTCTGAGGTCCGCCGCGGTATATGGTCCGACTTCCTCGTCTTCACGGATCCAGAGACCGTCAGCCTTCCTGAACGCGTTCGGGAGCACGGCGTAAGGTCTTGCATCCTTCTTGAACACGAAGTCCGGGCCAAGATGAACTTTCTGCAGATTGGAGCAGCCCTGCAGCAGTTCAAACATCTGCTCTGTATTTCTTGTATCGAAGCCGCTGATATCGAGTTCCGTCAGATTGTAGCAGTCTTCGAACATTCTCTGCATCTTGACGGTGCTTGTCGTATCGAAACCGGACAGATCCAGATACGTGATATTCTTGCAGCCATGGAACATGTTGGTCATGCTTGTGACGCCGGAAGTGTCGAAGCTGCTGAGATCAAGCTCCTTTATATCCCGGAGATAGCAGAACATGCTGGACATGTCGGTGACTTTCGAAGTGTCGAAATGACTGACATCCAGCGAGGTCAGCCGGCTCTCGCGGAGCTGATCGCCGGCGAACATGCTGCTCATATTCGTGACGTTGGAAGTATCCCATTTGCTGACATCCAGTTCGGTCAGACTGGCGTTGCGGTAGAACAGCGACGCCATGTTTGTGACATTGGAGGTGTCCCAGTTTGAAACATCCAGTGATTTCAGATTTGCCAGGCCATCGAACATATGGCTCATGTCGGTGACATTGGAGGTGTCCCAGCCGCTGACATCCAGATACTCGATATTATTTCCGGTGGAGCCGTTGTAGAACATGTAGGACATATTGGTGACCTTAGAGGTATCGAAATGACTGACATCGATATCTCTTGCCCAGGTAGAAGAGGATCCCATGCCGTCCAGATAGAACATATAGGACATGTCCGTGACATTGGATGTGTCGAATCCGCCGACATCAAAGGTCGACAGATAGCGCATGCCGCGGAACATACTGTTCATGGATTTGACGTCCGATGTATCGAGCCGCGCCAGATCGACTGTGCTCATATAGGCATTGAACCCTTCGAACCAGTGATCGGTATAGTGCGGCTTGATTGCCTGCCCTTCGGCAATGAGGATATTCCGGATATTCCTTCTATCTCCGCTCCAGGGCACATTATCTGCAGATCCCCACGGCGTGTTTCTTGTCTCAAAATCGGAATATACCGTTCCGCTGTACTGATTTCCGTTGATATCCGTAAACGTTCCGGTGCTGTAACTGGAATAGCTGCTGTAACTGCGGAAGAACGTCAGTGTTCTGTCGCCGTCGAACACTGCATACGCCCTCCCCTTCAACATGCTTTCGTCCGCATGGAAGAGCGGATCTGTTTCTTCTGTTTCCAGGGCATGGAAATGCGTGCTGTCGATCTTCATGCTGGCCTTGTTTTCCTCTACCGAGAGCAGCGGCCTGCTGAAAGTGTTCAGACGAACGCCCTTGTATTCGGTCTCCCCGGCCTCCGCCGTGGAAGTGCTGTTCTTTTCGGAGAGGATATTCGCTGCCCGCAGGAAGCGGCTGACATGACTGTCGCTTTCAAGATACCAGTAGATGACCTCATCGTCGCTTAAGGGGAGGCCCTTTTCGTTCGTCAGGGTGATCTTGAAAGTGAACTCATCATCTTTATTGGCATCTGTCAGGTTCCGGCCGGCCTTTGTGATCCGCAGGGATCCCGGACGCGTTTTGTTGGCGAAGGCGATGCGGTCTTCGTCATATGTGACAGATGCGGTCAGACTTCCTTTTTCTCCGGTGACAGATACCTTCACCGTCTCTGCGTGGGTATCATAATCGACCGTGTCCGTCTGCGGATCGGTCTCGGCGATCGTGTAGGTGTGTTCGCCCGGTTCTGCATACAGGATCACCGGGAACTGGATAAAGCCGCCTTCAAGAACCGACACTCTCAGCGGCAGAGTGACTTCTTTCTCCTCGCCGTCTTCCAGGATCGTGATCGTTTCTGCGCCTTCTTCCGTCAGATAGAAAGAGAAGGAATCTTTCTCGGCGGCTTGCCCGTCGAGTGTTTTCGTGCCGGAGAACTGTGCCGTAGCTGTTCCCGGCTGATATTTGTTCGTAAATTCCGCGTTCGCTGTCTGCAGCGGCTCGATCGTTCCGGAGGTGTTTGACTGTCCGACCAGGACCCATCCGTCAGGCGTCTCCTCATATACCTGGTAAGCCGTTCCTGCCGGAAGATCATCAAAGACCGCCTTTTCTCCTCCGCGCAGAGTGAAGGTGAATTCACCATCCTTGATCTGAACCTTCAGATCACGCGGAACAAAGACTGCCTGCAGGGTCACGGCATCGTTCTCTTTATAGGTGTTTGCCGGGATCGTTCCCTGATCGCGGTATTTCGTGCCCGGTTCAGCCGGTTCCCCGTTCACTTCGGCAACGGTCCAGTGGTCAAAGTCGTGACCGTATTTGAGATAGCGGTTTTTCGATAGTTCCGCATCCTTTTTGATCGAGAAGGTCGAAGGGACCATCGATCCGGCCGTGCCTTCTTCGGCAGTATAGCGGACCGTGTACTCTACCGGTTTTTCCTGCCAGATCCAGGTCCCGGACATAGCGGAGGTATAATTCGCTGTGAGTTCAGCGGCCGTATAAGGACCATACATCTCATCTTCACGGATCCACTTGCCGGTATACTGCGAATCGGATGGCGGTGAATACAGATAGACCGATCCCTTAAAGCGGAAGTACGGAGAAAGGATCAGCTTGCGGATAGCCGAATCGTCCGCGAACATCATATTCATGTTCGATACGCTTTGCGTATTCAGACCGGAGATATCGACGATCTTCAGGTTCGGGCATTGTTCGAACATACTGCCCATATCGGTGACCTTGCGGGTATCGATCTGACTGAGGCTTGCTTCTTCAAGTGAACTGCACTTCAGGAACAGACCGAACATATTGCTGACGTTCGTTGTGTCGAGTCCGCTCAGATCCGCTTTCTTCAGACTGCTGTCACCGCCCAGCATATAGCTCATATCGGTAACGTTGAATGTATCCAGCCCGCTGAAATTGATCGTTTCAAGGTTCGGGAACTGGTAGAACATGCACCAGAAAGAACCGGCTCCATGTACTGTGCCGTCAAAACGGATCGATCTGACCTGGCTCTTGTAGTCGTCCCACGGTGCGTGATAATTCGAGTATGGATAACGGGTGTTGTCCAGAGTCTGCTCACCGCCGTTGCCGATGATCATCTCGCCCGAAGCGGTGATCTTCCAGTCAACGCCCCAGATGCTGTTCTTCTGGATAACGATGTACTCTTCATTTGCATTCGCCGGACTTGCAAGCATGGGAGCGCTGTTTCTTCCTGTTTCCGCACCGGCCGCCTGCGGTAGTTCTGTATCTGCCGTTTCAGTCAAAGTGTCATTGGATGCAGGCGTTTCTGCATTCGTATCCGGGGTATTCTCCGCTTTACCGGCTCCGATGACGGTATATTCTTTTTCTCCGTCTTCGATCCCTTCGCCGATGAGTTTTACCCGGAATGTGAATTCCTGCTCCGGATCAGCTTTTTCCGCGTCAGTAACATATTTGGAAACAGAAAGGGAGCCCGGTCTCAGAGTATTGGTGAATACCGGAAGTTCACCCTGTTCTTCCCATCCGATGATATGATAGGACTTTCCTGTTCCTGAACACGTTTCACAAGGCAGCGTCTCATCGCAGGAGGCAGTAATATAATAGACCGATCCGCCGTGACCGATCATCTGCGGACGGACAGAAACGGAATAAGTAGTCTCGGTCGCGGGATCAATGCCAAAGCAGCCGGCAAGCACCGCGTCATTCCCCTTATAAGAAACACTCACACAGCGCTCTGTCAGACTGTAAGGCAGTCCGTAAAGATGCCAGTATCTTCCTCCCGGCAGATACGATGATGAACTTCCGTAAGTGCCGAATACCGGTTCGCCGATCTCGCACAGTCTTGCGTAGATCCTCGCCATCTTCTTCAGAGAATCTGTGCTGTAGTCATTGGAAAGGATTCCGGAGGTCCACGTCTCCCATGTCTGCGTGCTCGTTCCGGTTCCGTAGGTCGTTGTATCAAAATCCAGAGAGATGCTTCCTGTTCCTTTGCAGACCGGACATTTCCCTCCCAGGCCACCGCATACGGAACAGTAATAACCGGCAGAGATCGACGGATAACCGAGTCCGTTCAGTACATAACTGACGTACATCGTTTCGTCCGCGCCTGCACGTTCACTGTGACCGGTCGCTTCCAGCATGGTGTTGAAAGCTTTCAGGACATCGATCATTCCGGTATCACAGGTCATGATCGTCCGGTTGCCGTTCTGGGTCATGGTCCCGTTCTCGCTCATGAGCTGCATGAGCGCAGTGACCTTTTCACCGACCTCCGGATTTTGCTGAAGGGTGTTCCATTCTCCGATATAGAGATCTACCGCATTCCTGCCATGACATACCTGGCATTCACTGTCCTGGTCATAGACCGGGGTCACCTGACCCTGGGCGATGCTCAGCGTCCCGTCGCCGTTATCAATGACGGTGACTGTGTACCAGTAGACCGATTTATCATAATTAACCGAGCTGTCGCTGCCGTTCTTTTCTCTTACGCCGTAATAATAGGTCTTCCCGATATCGTTCTGTGTATAGTGCAGCGGATCAAAGGCAACGCTTCCTTCGGCGCTGTTCGCCTTTGTCTGCAGAACGTTTTCCTCTTCGTCCAGAAGTTCGAATGCAAATTCGTTCTCTTTCAGTTTTCTGCCGGTGAGGTCTTTCCAGGCTCTCAGCACGGTTTCACCGACGGCTTTGTATTTGTTTGTGAAGACGATCTCTTCCGCTTCCTCTGCTTCCGCGGAGGCTTTCGGATAGATACGGAACGAGAGATAGGTAAAATCCCCGTCTGAGCCGCGATAATGCGGACTTGTCAGTTCGATGACGGCTTTCCCGATCCCCTTTTCATAACATTCATACTCGTTCAGATGTGATCCGTTATTTGTCCATCCGCCGTTTGCGCTGTCCGCAAACGCTCTGAAGAGCTCATCAAGACGGGCATCTGATCCCTCGAACTCGATCCGCGAAACATAATCGTATGTCTCTCCGGTGATCGTATTCTCAAATGTGCTGTATTCCGGCGTGCCGATGCGGGCGACATATGCAGCCAGATCCTGATAGGTGTGTTTGCTGCTTTCAAATGTCTCCGGTGTCCAGATCATACCGGTCCCCATATAGGAGATCGTTCTGGAGAGATCGATCAGCTCCGGTCTCCTCACGATATTGATGCCGTCTGTGACCGGCAGGGATTCCGGCGTATCTTCGTAACTGCTCTTTCCCCGGGAATATGTCTGCTCGATCTTCAGGGTGCCGTCTCCGTTATCTGTAACGGTAACAAAGACATCATAGACGGAATAATCATAAACATAGCCGTTCTTTCCGGTATCACTCTCTTTGACCCGGTAATGGAATGTTTTTCCGTGATCCTCCTGTGTGTAGCGGATCGCACCGAACAGGACATCCGCCGCAGATGACTCGACCGTTCCGTCTTCGCGGGTCACCGTCTGGTTTGTCCCCGGCCGGCTGTTGGAGGCAGTACGGAAAAGCGTTTCGGTCTCGTTGCCTTCTTCGTCTGTTTCGACCTTGTACAGCTCAAAACGGAATTGATAGCGCTTCAGTTCGCGATCCTTTAAGACTTTCTGCGCCTGAAGGCTGATCTGACCCTTCGCGGAATAGGTATTCGTAAAACTTGCGTGCGTCGTTGTGTTCGGCTGGATCGTTCCGGTCTGTCCGCTTTGCGAAGAAAGTTTGAAACCTTCGGTCTCTGCTTCGGTTACGGTATAGGAAACATACTCATCGACTTCCTTCACCAGGATCGTATCGCCGCCGTGGATCGTCAGCGTTCCGTTGTTTCCGATCCTGCCGGAGGACAGAATGTTTCCTTCCTGATCGGTGATATCGTAATCGTATTCTTCCAGGACCGGAGATTCTTCTTCTCCATTCTTTTTTGTAAAGGTGAAAGTGAAGGTGAATTCCTTGTCCTCAGATACTTCCGTCGTATCCAGGACAGTTTTGGACACGGAAAGGTCACCTTTCGGGTGATAGGTATTGATGACATCCATGCCGCTGTTTTCGACGGTATAGGAAGCGCCTTTGCCGCTCGTCTGGACCTGTTCCTCAACGCGGTAGACGATCTCCTCGCCGTTCTCGTATTTATAAAGGTCTTTGAATGTGTATTTCCAGTCATCCTCGGCGCGGACGATCTTGGAGATCACATATTTGTCGTTGCCGTAAAGATTGACGGTGATGCTTTCAGGACGGTTACCCTCTTCGTCCGCTACCCAGGTCTTCTCGCCGGGCAGGGAGATCTTTTCCGGTTCATGATAGTTCGTCAGCACCGTGCTTTCAGCGCTCTGCGCCAGAGTGGCTGTATAGCCTTCGATCTCCTCCTCGACAACGGAGTAATGATATTTGTTGCCTTCCGGATCTGTATAAGGGATATGTTCGAATTCAGCCGACCATCCGTTTTCCTCATTGAGTTCCGCGGTCATATCCGGATCCAGCGGTTTTCCGTCGCGGTAAAGATGAACGATGACAGAATCCGGCCGGATCCCGTCGCGGTCATTGTCGTCGTCCCAGATCTTGCTGACGGAATAGTTGTGCTCGCGGATCCCGACCTTGGTGTAATCCTTACGGATAAAGCTTTCATCGCTTTCTTCACCGCTTTCAACATCGACTGTCGTTCCGATGAGATAAGCGTTGTTGTAGGCATGCGCATCTGCCGCGATCGCGGTCCTCGCTTCTTCGCCGGCAGGAGCCTGCATATTGATGATGACTACGACAGATTCCATCTGCTGCAGCACAAAGTCTGTTCCGTCTTTCTTCCTGGAAGCGTCGACGGCAATGGCTTTGACATCCTCCAGACTGCCGGTATAATCCTCGGCTTTGACCCAGACATCCGCATTTTCCAGATTGGTATTCACTGTGTAAGCTCTGTCTTTGTCGTTTTCATCTGACAGCTGAAGATTGCTGACGGTGCTGTAATAGACGACCGGAGCGCAGCCTTTTGCTTCCAGCTGGGAAACATCGACACCACGGAAATAACCCTGCCAGCGCGGAGCACCGATATCGATCGAGGAATTTCCGTCCGCGGCATAGAAGTTCTCCAGCGAGTCATAGATGATCATGTTCTTGGCTACTGTTTTGTCGTTCGGCATCATTCGCAGACGATAACTGTACTGGCCTCCTTCATAGACGACCCTCTCATTATCGCTGCGCTGCTGTTTGTTGTATTCTTCGTCCCCTTCTTCTTCCCAGGTTCCTTCGGACCAGAAACCATCGTTATTTACCTGAACATCCTTGCTCAGAGAAAGACGGGCTGCCGAAAGCAGATCGATCTTCGTTGTTGTGCCGGCGTAGACAAAGAGCGGTTTGTCTGTATCCGGATCAAGGTCGGTCATTGCCTTTTTCTCTTCCGCGTCCGCGAAAGCTTTCGAAGATGCGATGTTGTTTCCGGCGGAAGGATCGTCCGGTTCGCCCGTATACCGATCGATCGTGCCCATATGCTCATTATTCGTATCGCCTTCAAAAGCGATCACGTTATGAAGCGTATCGCCAAAGTCGATATAGGAATCAAAACCGTAGATCGCATCAAAAGTGATCTTCGGGACATCTTCGTAATAATACATATCACCGGAGCGGTAGCGTTCCGGGGTGGGCGTCAGCTCGGCTTCCACGACCAGCATCGTTCTGCCGGTCTCCTTATAATTCTCGATCGTATACGCGTTCAGCAGACGGTCGTTCTCTCTTAACCGGATCGTATCCAGATCGGGTGTGACTCCTTTCGGAAGCAGGTCATACCAGAAACCGTGACGCTGGACATCAAGACGGCCGTCGGCGATCGCCTGCTCATAGGAGGTCTTGTCATTGATAACTGAGCGTTCTTCGATCTTGGCGCTGTAATGGATCTTGATCAGCCGGTTTTCGAAGTCCGCTTCTTTCAGCCGCTGTGTGCTTGACTTATATGGATAGACTGCCGTATCGGTCGTATAGCCGCGGATCGAGTCATATCCATCCTTGTCGATCGACACGATCTCCTCGCTGGTATCGGTCCTGCTGACAGTCATATTGTTGCTGTTGTAGATGAAAAGCTCAGGGGTATTGGAATTTTCAAAAGCTTCCCCGATCTGTTTCATCAGGTCCTCGGTCGCATATAGATCTATCACGACACGGACATCATAATCGATCGCCGCCTGGATCGCCTTATTATCAACAGCGGCTGTCTCTGAAGTGTTCTGCAGGGTCACGCTCGTGCGGATGTTTTCCGTTCCTTCCGGCAGTTTGATAACAGAGGCAGTCTGCGTGGAACCGTCTTCAAAAGATACGGTGTAAGAACCGCTCTTCCAGCTGACAGTCGCGAATCTTTGCCATTTTCCGCCCTTTTGGACTTCCAGCAGGATATCCGGATAATGCGTTTTATCATTGTCCCGGAGATAGTTGAATGTACCGTCTCCGGCGGTCATTGCGGTAAAAGATCCGTCCGGATTGATATTCTGCGGGACACCGGTATAAAGCCATACATCTTCCGGGATCTCGACCTCCACAAAATCGTAGTCCTGTCCCGCAATAAGCTTTTCGTTGTAGCGGCCGACGCTGACGCCGGTATCGGCTGTGACCATCGTGACCGGGCGTGAATAGTTAACGCTTCTGCGCGAAGCCATTTCCTTATCGGCTGCGTATGTTGTCTCATCAAACATCCAGGGCATGACATAGCCGACAGAATCCATTGTGTAGGATAGGCGGACGCTTGCTTCGTCGCCCTGCTCCTCGTAAAGGTCCTGCAGCTCATTGATCGCGGAAGGATAGATGCCGTACCAGCCGTTGATCGGGTTTCCTCTTGACCAAAGGTGGGCATCGCTTTGCGAATAGGCAAACTGACGGTGATGCGTCTGATTTCCCAGCGGGGTATCATCATTACCGTTCTTGGTGACCATAAAATGGCCGCTTGGGTCATACCATTTCGGATCGGTATAATTCCAGACGATCTGCGAGTAAGCGGAATCTGTCGTTACAAGCCGCGGATCGGAGCCGCCTCCGACATTCGGATTCGTAATTTTCGCATCCGGGTCCTTTTCTGTAAGTGTGAAAGTAACATTGTTGTGGAAAGTATAGTCTGTATCCGGCTCAAACTGGCTGGCCGGGTATGCTGTAGAGAAATTATAGTAACTGGTCTGTCCCGTCCCGTGACCGCTGTAAACAGCGTTTTTCTCACAGGTCAGACCGTCTTCTGTGGTCGCGCCGATCACAAAACCGTTATACTCTGCCGGCATTACGTCCTTGATATCCAGTGTGTACTCCGTGTTGGCGGCACGGTCGACCCACATGTACCAGTTGACTTTGATATATTCGTTTTCGCCTTCGATCCGCTGGGATGGCGGGATCGAACTTGCGGGGATCCGCTCTACTGTTGAGTACGGACGCTTAACAGCGCTTTTTTCTATGATCCTGGCTTCTGTATCAAATTGTGCTTTGATGCTGTTAGAGCGCAGTGCGATCGTATTTCCTTTGTGGGTAACAACTTCGATGCAGGCATCAAACAGATCACTGACTTCCATATCAACGAGCTCGTGGGGAAGCAGCTCGTCGAACGCGATCTGGACATAACCCTTGGTCGCGGCAGACATGCGTTTTGTATTTGTCAGGATATATTTTTCACCGACCAGTTTCCAGTTGAAATCGTTCTTTGTGGATGGATCTTCCGGGAAAGGTATGACTGTGATGCCTGCCGGGCTGCCGTTTCTCTTATGGATGATGTTTGCGGGGATCGTGATCGTGATATCTCCCGGCGCATAGTTATGTTCGCCGGAAAGCGCGTAATCGATCTGCAGGCGTACGGAAAAAGGATTGTTTCCGGACGGCCGGACATAAAGGAAAGAATCGTCGTCGTTGCTGACCGTATCTTCGGTGATCCATTTGACAGAAATGCCTTCGATATTGGAACCGTCAAGGCTGCGCGGAGGCGTTTCCTCACTGTTTGTTTCCTGCGCCGGAGCAGCAAAAAGCGACATGACGGTCTCGTTGATCTTTTCTTCATCCATCTTCTCGACCGTCTGCAGCGCTGCAACTGCGTCTTCTTTTTTCTCAGCTGCCTTACCGTAAAGCTGGACAGCGTAGACGCCGCCGTTTTCCACATAAGTGACTGCGGTCTCTGTATCCGCTGTTTCTTCAGGAACGGCGGCTTCTTCTTTATCTTCGGCTTCATCGGCTGCAGGATCTTCCTGAACTTCATAGACCGGATCGGGCTCTGTCTCCGGCGTCGGTTCCGCCGGTTCCTCAACGGTCTCCGGTTCCTCCGTCTCGTTCAGGGAATCGGATGTCTCCTGCGGCGGTGGAGTTTCCCCGGTTTCTCCCGCGGAAGGATCCGCGGTCTCCGTGACCGTGGTCGGTTCCGGCGCGTTCTCTTCCGCGCGTACATAAAAAGGATTTGCCGGCAGGTTACTGAACAGCATCAGCGTCGCCAGCATGATCGACAATAGATTCTTTTTCATGACATTGTTCCCCACATAATGTTTGATAAAAAACAGAATACGAAAATACAACAAATATTATTATTCAGATTTATTTTATCAGTATTTATATGATTTGACACATTTTTATCGCATTTGTCCGCATACACGAGAAGACCCGGGCTTTTCTGCCTGGGTCTTTAATGATCATGCTGCGGTTCCTTTTCAGGACCCTGTGTTGGGGTATGTATCTTTTATATATTTACCAAAGCGGTCATAGTATTCCGCTCTTGCTTTTTCGTATTCGCGGTTGAACTGCTCATCGTGTCCGGCAAGCAGGTTCTCTTCATATTCATGGTCGTCGATCGGACTGATTCGGCTGAGGGTCGCGAGACCGATATTGGAACACATATCCGAGATACGTTCCATATGGCCGAGGATATGAACATAGGCTGTCCCGCCGACTACGGAATAATCGCCGTTCGCCAGATGCTGAAGCCCGTTTTCCTTCATGGAGTTGACCAGATCGTCAACGACTTCTTCCAGCGCTTCGATCCGTTTTGCGGCTTCGATATCACGGTCGCGGAATGTCAGTTCCGCATTATCCAGAACTTTGTGTACAAGGTCCACCAAGACATCAAACTCTCTGAGGATCTCTTCCGAGTATTTCGAACCCTCTCTGTGAACTTCTTCCGCCTCGTCTTTGATATCGACCGCCAGGTCACTCAGACGCTCAAATTCAACAACATCCTTGAAATACTGGTTCAGGATCGCGACATGATCCTCGAGCTGCAGCTTTCCGGATAGCTGTGCCAGGTAATTGCTGAGATGGTCGCTCATGATATCGACATTCTCTTCCTCGCTCTCGATCTCTTCAGCGACTTCCGGATCGTAATTCCTGACAAGAGATATTGCCCGGTCAATATTCTCACGGGAAACATTGAACATCGTCAGCAGCAGATTATAGCAGGAGCTTAACGCCAGCGCCGGGGTCGCCATGAATCCCGGATTCAGAGCGTCGATCTTATCCGCGTATTTGTTGCGCGGTTCAGCATCGTCTTTGACGACACGGTAAGCGAGCTTCTCAAAGATCGTTAAGAACGGCAGCATAACGATCGCCGAAGCGAGGTTCGCGATCGTATTCGTATTGGCGATGATACCGGAATTGACCGGTTTATCCCATATACTGTCAAGCGCGCCGAAACGATGCAGCAGCAGAATGCCGGCGATCGTAAGAATGATCTTGGCGATATTGAAAAGGACATTGATGATGCCGATACGCTTCTGATCCGCCTTGGCGCCGATCGAGCAGAGAAGCGCGGTAATGATGGTGACACCGAGGAAGATACCGGCAAGCACCGCATAGATCGCCTTAAAGGTCAGACCGCCGGACGCGGAGAACGCCTGCAGGATACCGACAGTCGCGGAGGCGCTCTGCAGCACCAGTGACATGATGGTGCCGATCAGAAAACCGAGGACAGGGCTTTTATCGAGGACTGCGAACATCGGATCGAAGATGCCTGTATCCGCCAAAGAATTGACAGATCCCGTCATGGTGACCATACCGGTAAACAATATACCGAAGCCCATCAGGACTTTTCCGAGAGCTTTACTGTTCTGTTTTTTCAACGCTTTGACGACGAGCGTCCCGGCGATCAGCGCGACCGGGGCAAGCGTTGAAGGCTTGAAGAGTTCCAGGATACCGACAGCCCCTCCGGCATCGAGGTCGATCAGACGGATGATCTGGCCGGTGACCGTCGTACCGACATTGGCGCCGACGATGATGCCAAGCGACTGCCGCACCGTCAGGATATTGGCGGCAACAAGGCCGGCGGTGATCAGGATCGTGGCGTTGGACGACTGGATCAGAGCCGTGACAAAAAGACCAAGCAGGAATGCTTTCCACGGGCTGTTGGTCGCCTTTTCCATGATCCTTTTCAGGGTACCGGATGATCCGTCCTTTAAGCCGTCTCCCATCAGACTCATGCCGTACAGGAACATGCACAATCCACCCATCAGATTCAGAACGTTATTGATCTTCATGTCGCTTCGCCTCTCCTGTCAAATAGTGGCTGTTTTCATTATACGCCTTTCGCAGACAAGTTGCGCGTTATTAAAATAGCATGGTATTTATGCAATACCATGCTTATCTTTCTGTTTCTTTTCCATTCGGTCCTACTGGTTTTCCTCTTCGTAGGAGAGCGAACTGTGTGTTCCGAAATAATACAGGTAGTCGGGACTTATGGTTTCGAATTCCGCCCTCTCTTCGTTGTTTTCGCATACCCAGTAAACAGTGTAGCTGTTCCTTCCGTAATAGACGTACAGCGGCAGATCGCTTTCGCGGCGCATCAGGATATAGACACTCAGTTCCTTCCGGTCGTCCAGTTCATCGAGCACGCGCTGTGACATCCTGAGGCGGTAGACCGGAGCGGAGGGATCATCCAGTACGACATGATTCTCGTGTCTGCGGTCCCTGACGGTATAACTGCCGTTCTTGTTTTCCGGGGCATCGACCGGAAGAGCATAATAGTTTTTATCGATCGGCTCCTGGATGTCTGCACAGGTGCCCGCCTCCTCAAACCGGATATCCCCTTCTTCCAGGACGAAGTCTTTTTTGTTGCTGGTGATGAAGACTCCGTCAAAGACCTCGATATAAACCTGACGGTACCAGCTGATCTCCTTGTTGTAATTCAGCAGAGCTCTGGCGATCACGTTCAGATCGTGATCATTGGGATACCAGTCACCGGTCAGATCTTCAAGACCGGTATTCAGGATAAAGGCTTCGCTTTGTCCCGATACCCATTCTTTCATCGCGTCATAGAAGCGGACGATCTCCGCCTCGCCTTTTTCGCGGTCTTCACTCTCCACCGCCAGCACAAGATCACACAGCTTCGGATCCTCTGTCTTCAGGAAAGAACGGATATCGCCGTCATAAAAGGCGGTAAAGACGCATTCGTCATAGCTTTCATAATCTGTGCGGTTCAAAGAGAAAGAGGTGCTTTTCAGCGGAAGACTGAATTCCGCAAGCAGCGGATCCAGGATCTCCTGTGCAAAGGCCTTCCGGATCTCATCCTCTTGCGCGTTGTCAGCGAACGTTCCCCGCTCTTCGTTCCAATAA
The DNA here is from genome assembly GCA_017431225.1 of Erysipelotrichaceae bacterium. Taxonomy (GTDB): domain Bacteria; phylum Bacillota_I; class Bacilli_A; order Erysipelotrichales; family Erysipelotrichaceae; genus RGIG5669. The sequence goes on from JAFRLM010000002.1 coordinate 18,690, forward strand.
ACGGAATTGCCGTCGCTCATTTCATAAGCACGGTCCTTTACACCGATATAACCGAAAAGACCTGCGTTTCCGGCGGCTGTAACATTCTTGACCTCTACGTCTTTCAGCCCGTATTTCTGCTTATAGTATTTTAAGGCATTCGCTTCGACCTGCTTATAGTGCCGGCTGTTCTCACAGCCGCAGAGTAGCAGTGTCAGAAGGATCAGAACGCTTAAGAATCTGTGTGTTTTTATATGCTTCATCTTATTCATTATACACAGCGCAAAAGAAGACCGGCAAAATGCCGGTCTTCCTGGTGGTGAATCGTTTTTCTTTGCTTATTTGTTCTCAGCCTGAGCGGGGAAATGGTTTTTGATCGATTCGTTATAACGGCCGAAGTACTGCTCTCTGGCTGCTTCGTATTCGCGGTTGAAGCGCTCATCATGTCCGGCAAGCAGGTTCTCTTCATATTCATGGTCTTCGATCGGATTGAAACGGGAGACGGTAGCCAGACCGATATTGGAACACATATCCGAGATTCTTTCCATGTATCCCAGAACATGGGCGTAGGCTGTGCCGCCGACGATCGTCAGTTCACGGTCGCTGAGATGGGTCAGCGCATTCTCCTTCATGGAATTGACCAGGTTATCGACGACTTCCTCAAGCGGTTCGATACGCTTGGCCGCGTCGACACTTGCGTTCTTGAATGCTTCGCCGGCATTGTCCAGAACTTCGCCGATCAGTTCATGCAGGATCCCGATCTCTTTATGGATGCTTTCCGGATAAGGAACGCCTTCCTCATGGACTTCCTTCGCTTCCTCGGCGATATCCAGCGCCAGGTCGCTCAGACGTTCGAATTCAACGACATCCTTGAAATACTGGTTGAGGGTCGCGGTGTCGGTCTCGGAAAGGTCTTCACCGGCAAAGCGTGCCAGATAATTGCTGAGATGGTCGCTCATGATATCGACATTCCCTTCTTCCTCGTTGACCTTCTCGAAGATCTCCTCATCATATTTGCGCTGGAGGCCGAGAGCCATTTCAATGTTCTGTCGGGAGACATCGAACATCGTCGTCAGCAGTTTATGACAGCTGTCCAGCGCGAGCGCCGGAGTGGAATAGAAGGCCGGATTCAGAGCATCGAGCTTATCCGCGTATTTGTTACGCGGTTCGACGTCGCCCTTGACGACACGGTAAGCGAGCTTCTCGAAAACTGTCAGGAACGGCAACATGATGATCGCCGAAACGAGGTTCGCGATCGTATTCGTATTCGCGATAACACCGGAATTGATCGGTTTATCCCAGACATTGTTCAGGAAACCGAAACGGTATAAGAGCTGTACGCCAATGATCGTAATGATGATCTTGGCGATATTGAAGAGGATATTGATGATACCGATACGCTTCTGATCCGCCTTGGCGCCGATCGAGCAGAGGATCCCGGTGACGATCGTAACGCCCAGGAAGATACCCGCCAGAACGGAATAGATCGAACGGAAAGTCAGACCGCCGGAAGCGGAGAATGCCTGCAGGATACCAACAGTAGCGGAAGCGCTCTGCAGCACCAGCGACATGACAGTACCGATCAGGAAGCCGAGGACCGGACTTTTATCAAGAACGGAAAACATCGGGTCAAAGATGCCGGTGTCCGCCAGGGAGTTGACTGAGCCGGTCATGGTGACCATACCGGTAAACAGGATACCGAAACCCATCAGAACTTCGCCGAGAGCCTTACCGCTTTTCTTCTTCATCGCCTTGATGACCAGAGTGCCGGCGATCAGAGCGACCGGGGCAAGGGTCGAAGGCTTAAAGAGCTCGAGAAAACCGGCTGCGCCGCCCGCGTCGAGGTCGATCAGTCGGATGATCTGACCGGTGACCGTCGTACCGACGTTGGCACCGACGATGATACCCAGAGACTGCCGGACCGTTAAGATGTTCGCCGCAACGAGACCTGCGGTGATCAGGATCGTGGCGTTGGACGACTGGATCAGAGCCGTAACAAAAAGACCAAGCAGAAAGGCTTTCACATGACTGTCTGTGACTTTCTCCATGATCCTTTTCAGTGTGCCGGAAGAACCATCCTTCAGGCCGTCACCCATCAGGCCCATGCCGTACAGGAACATGCATAATCCGCCGAATAAGGTGAGTACACTTGTAATATTCATTTTTTCCCCCAATGAAATATGTAGTTATATTTATTATATCTTTTTTACACATACCGTGAAAAGGAGATAGGCTGAAACTTTGTGCCATATTGACCCGTTTTCACGTATCTTACATTTTACGCCCTTTGTTTAAAAATGTGAACCTCCCCGGGCACGCTGACCGTACCCGGGAAAAGGCGATCCGCAGTAAAACATGGAGCTTATTCCGCGTTTTCAAGCGGCTTAAAATCGCATAGAATAAAGATATGAAAAAACTGTTTGCCCTGCTGACTGTCTGCCTGCTGCTCTGTCCGGCATTCCCTGTCAAAGCCGCCACCAAACTGGAAGTCCGTTCCGAATATGTCTATATCGAAGACACCGGGATCGGACAGGTCCTTTATGAGAAAAACGCCGATGTGCCGATGTATCCGGCATCGCTGACGAAGATGATGAGCGTCATTCTGGCGATCGAGAACATCCCGAACACCGGCGAGATCATCACCATCACCGAAGAGATGCTGAGCGGCCTTACCGAAGCCAATGCTTCCGTCGTCGGATATGATGTCGGGGATGAAGTAAGAGTCATCGACCTGCTTTATGGCTCTCTCCTTTCTTCCGGCGCCGACTGTATCAACGCGCTCGCCTTCCGGACATCCGGCTCGATCGACGCTTTTGTTGAACTGATGAATCAGAAAGCTCAGGATCTCGGCATGGAAAGCACCCATTTCTGTAATCCAACAGGCCTTCATGAACCGGATCATGTCTCGACCGCAAGGGATATGGCGCTGCTTCTGCGCTACTGCCGCAGCAATGCCCTTTTCAAAACGATCCTGGCTGCCGACAACTATATCTCCGATCCGGTCGCTTCCAATGAGGGCGGTTTCTATATGCGCTCCTGGTTCCGCGACGAGATGAGCAGCTACCGCGAGATCGAGGGGTATGAGGGCGGCAAGACCGGTTACACTTCCTATGCGGGTTACTGTCTGGCCAGTTCGGCTTCAAGAAACGATATGCAGCTCCTGGCGATCGTCTGTGGCTCCCCTTCCTTCGAAGGACGCGACGCCTTATACCAGGAGGTCTATACACTTTACAATTACTTCTTTGATAATTACGAAAGACAGACCCTGATGACACAGGGTGAACATGTCGGCAGCGTCCGCGTGATCGACGGCGCCGCGGATCAGACCCTGGAATTCTATGCATTGAATACCTTCACTACCGATCTGCGCAAGGATTCCCTGACAGTCGAGAACACACTTCCTTCCGAGATCTACGCGCCGGCGAAGCTTGGCGACACCGTTGGTTCGATCAAATACTACAGCGACGGCGAACTGATCTATCAGGAAGACTACCGTCTGCAGGAAGATATCAAACTCGACAAATTCGGAAAATTCTCACGCCAGGTCGGACAGTTCTTCGGTCATGCGGATCCTTTTGAGGCAAGAGCCAAAGCTCCGGTCTATCTGACGGTGATCCTGGTCCTGCTGCTCGCGACGATCCCGCTCAGTCAGCTGATCTTCGGAGGAAGGAAAAAGAAACAATGAAACTCACCGTTCTGACCGACAACAACACCTATATCGATCAGTATTATCTCGGTGAACCGGCATTATGTTTTTATATCGAAGAAAAGGATCGGAAGATCCTTTTTGACACGGGCTATTCCGATGTCTATCTGCGCAATGCCGAAAAGATGGGCATCGATCTGCGGGAAGTTGATACGATCGCCTTTTCGCACGGGCATAATGATCATACCGGCGGACTGGCTTACTTCCCGAAGACCGGCAGGACCGTCCGTATCCTTGCCCATCCGGACACCTTTTTACCGCGCAGAGACGGGACCGGCGAGATCGGTTCCCCGCTCAATGAAGAAGAAGTACAGAAACGTTTTACGCTTTCCTTTCATAAGGATCCGGTGCGGATCACAGAGGATCTGCTCTGGCTGGGAGAGATCCCGGTAACCGTTCCTTTTGAAAAACGGCTGCCGATCGGCATAGTGCTGCGCAAAGGAAAGCGGGAAGAGGACAATATCTATGACGATACGGCGCTGGTCTATGAAAAAGAAGACGGGATCTTCGTGATCAGCGGCTGTTCCCACAGCGGTATCTGCAACATCATCGAATACGCCCGCAAAGTCACCGGGAAGCAAAAGGTCCTCGGTGTCATCGGCGGTCTTCATCTGCTTAAGGAAGACAGCCGTCTACTGGCGACCGCAGACTGGCTGAGACAGCAAAAGATCGAAATGTTATACCCCTGCCACTGTGTATCGCTCGCGGCAAAGATCGTTCTCGCAAAAGAAATGCCGGTCCGCGAAGTCGGGACCGGCATGCAGCTGGAGATATAGGAAGAGCGGAAGCTCTTTTTATTTAGCGCTGTTCCTCGATGAAGGAGACGTATTCCAGAGAACTCAGCGCCTCGATGATCTCGGCGTGTGTCTTGAAATGTCTCAGTTCCGGGGAAACGATCGAAAGTGAAACACTGTAAACACTCAGTCCGGAATTGTGGTAAGCCGGGTTGGATTCGATCTCGCGGACACGCATGCCGAGCTGACGGACGACCATGACGAAGTCTTTCAGATCGGTGCGGGCACGCAGTTCCATATGTACGGAAAAACGATCCGAGCGGTCGAGCAGGAATTTCTCAAGTTTTGCCAGGAAAGTCGTGCTGACATAAAGACAGATAAAGGAAACGATCGCCAGGAAATAGAAGCCGGCGCCGCAGAAGATACTGATCATCGTGCTGCAGCAAAGCGAGGCGACCGTCGTGATACCGCGCATCTTACTGCGGGAAGAGAAATAGGTCGCGCCGTTGCCGGTCATGAACGCGCTGATCAGAGCGACTGCCGACAGGATCGGAATATCGATCACGGAGGTAGTCATCAAGGAAATATCCACGATCATCGCGCCGCAGGCTGACACACCGAGAATGATAAAGGTGCGTAAACCAAGCGCCAGTCGTTTACCGGAACGCTCCCAGCCGATGATCGCGGTCAGCAAGACGGTCAGACCGAGGCGGAAGAGGATCGAAAAGGTGTTGATCTCCAGAGACCAGGGTCCCAGGAAAGAGGCAATAATATCGTTGTTCATCGGTTTCTCCTTCTCATGTTCCGGCTGATCGCCGGAATCCGGTATAGTTCATCAGCGGCCTCTGTGAAGACTTTTTCCTGTTCCTTCACCAGGTCGTTCTTTTCATTCATTTCGTGGATGATGCGGATGCGTTCGATCAGTTCCTCGACCGAAGTCATGCCCTCCTCGACTTCCGGAACGACATCTTCGATCTTGTTGGAGACTGCGCCGGACAGGGACAAAGAAAGCTTCGCGGATACCGGACCGATGAATTCGTAAATGATCGAAGTCGTCATAACGACTGTCTGCAGGGCGTGGCCGATCTCGCCGCCCAGGCTGCGGGCAGCGATGGTGCCGAGACCGATCGCGACACTTGCCTGTGAGAACAGTGCCAGACCAAGGTAGTTGCGCACATTCGGCTTCTTTCCGGTCAGACTGCAGCCCAGCCAGGCGCCGCCGTATTTGCCGACTGCGCGGAAGATGATGTAGAGACCACAGATCAGAAGCAGCGGCATCTCGCCGGAAGAGGAGACGTTCAGCAGGCTGCCCAGGTCAAAGGAGAGACCGGAACGGACAAAGAACAGGACCATGATCGGCGGAGAGAAATAGTTCATCTGTTTATACAGGTTATCGTCATTACTGAGGTTGATGTAGACAGTGCTCATCATCATGACACCGAGAAGCGGTGAAAGATCAAGCAGCGAACAGATACCGCAGAAGCTGATGAGCGTGGCCAGACAGATGATCAGACGGTTGTCGCCGTCGTTTTTATTTAACATGAAGAGCTGCAAAAGACAGCCGTAGATCCCGCCGACAAACAGGATCAGAAGGTTCTTGAGAACTGGGCTGAAGATCTCAGTGAAGTTCAGCTGACGGCCGCCGCCAAGGCTCAGGGCGACCGTGACCGCGACACTGAACTCGATCAGGCCGATGATCTCATCGACCGCGACGGTCTGCAGAAGTGTATCGACAAAATCGCCTTTGGCATGTGTCTGACGTATCGTCATCATCGTGGAGGCAGGAGCTGTCGCGGCTGCCAGAGCGGAAAGGACGATCTTGAAAGGAGTGCTGATCCCCAGGAAGCTCAGCGCGACGAAAACGCAGGCTGAAGCCAGGAAAGTCTCGAGAAAAGCGATCAGGATGACTTTCGCGCCATTTCTTTTCAGTATATTGATGCGGAAGAACTGACCCGTGCTGAAGGCGATAAAGGCGACAGCGATATCCGGAAGGAAATCCATGCCGCCGATGACATTGGCCGGGATCAGGTCAAGACAAAAGGAGCCGAGAAGGATACCGCAGCAGATATATCCGGTGACTGCCGGCAGATGCAGCCAGGATGTGATACGTGTGGAAATATATCCGCCGAACAGCATCAGCGAGATCGATATGATAATCGCCGAAGCTGTACTGAAGTCACCAAAAAAGCTCACTCTATCCCTCCCTGTAATTACCGACATTATAACGGAAGTAAGAACGGCCTTCAATGCGGAAATTTTAAAAGCATGCTATTAAAAACCCTCCGCAAAAAGCGGAGGGTCTGTCCCCTGTCCCAACCCGGCTGCCGGTCAATATCCGGTCGTAAAAATACGCGGTAAAGGTACGTTTGTAAGCACTGGCAAATAGATTATCGTTATTTGGGCTGCCCCGTACCCGATCGAGAGTGCGGACTCATTCTCAGCCGCAGAGATGATATTCGCCCCGGCAGTTCTTCCAGAATTCTTTAGATCTCCGTTGTCCAGTTCGTTTCCTGGATCAGATTGTTCAGCTTGCGCAGCTTCGCGGAGTCTTCATCCGTTTCCTTCTGCAAAGCCTTTACGTCAACGCTGCGTAGGATCTTGATCTCGCTCGCGGTCGCCCGCTGAGCGGTGTTGCTGGCAGTGTCGATCAGATGACGGTAGATGTTGATCTTCGAGTTCAGCATGTCCCGGTAAGCGATCAGCTCGGTGAGACTGTGTCCGCTGACCTGCGTTTCGCAGTTTGCCTGATTGATCTTTGCGACCAGAAGCTGCTGGCGGTTCAGACACATTTCCAGTTCCTTCAGAAGCTCGGAAGGATCTTCGGCAGTCTTTTCGCCTTCCTGGACAAGAGCGTTATTGGCCAGCCGGTAATCGAGCTGACCGATCTTTTTCTGCAGGTCTGCGCGTTCCTGCAGTGCTTCCGCTAATTTCATATATTTCCACCTCGATTTCTCTCAACTCTATTATAAGCGAAGTTGTCTTGTTTTCCGATTTGCGTTACTCTTTTGGTATGAAAACAAAATATATCCTGTTCGATCTCGACGGTACCCTGATGAATACGCTCGCAGATCTGCGCAACAGTATAAATCCCATCCTGGAATCCTACGGCTTTCCGCTTCTGAGTGACGAGGAGGTCAAAGCCAAGCTGGGTCACGGCTTCCAGAACTGCATCCGCAGCATTCTTCCGGAGAATTCCCGCGACGATCTGTATGAGGAAGCGCTCAACATGTTCGTCTATTACTACGACATGAACTATTTCATGGAATCAAGACCCTATCCGGGGATCCCGGAACTGCTGAAGGAGCTCCATGAAAACGGACACCGTCTGGCGGTCTATTCCAATAAAGCGGAGAAGTATACGAAGAAGCTGATCGAAATGTACTTCAAGGATATCCCCTTTGAGGAAGTATGGGGCGCGGTCGATGAGTATCCGATCAAGCCGGATCCGGCACGCGGAGAGGAAATGATCGCTGCCAAAGGTCTTGACCGCGACACGATGTACATGGTCGGAGACAGCGGCGCTGACCGCCAGGCCGCGACGAATCTCGGGATCCATTCGGTACTGGTCACCTGGGGCTACCGCAGCGAGGAAAAGCTGAAAGAATCCGGTCCGGAGTTCATGGCGCACAATGTCAGCGAACTCAGAGAGATCCTTCTGAACAAGTAACAGTCGGCCTTGCCGGCTTTTGTTTTGCGCGCCGGCGCATCAAAAAACCCCGTTATCCTCCGACATCACATGGTATGCCGGTGGACAGCGGGGTCTTTTTACAGTTTGATCTTCAGATTAGTCTCTGTAGTATCTGAGGTTTTCGAAGTAGCGGTTGAGGATGTCGTTGAATTCTTTCCAGAGTTCTTCTTCGTTTTCCTTACCGGCGTTGCCTACTTCTTTCCACTTGCCACGGAGGCTCTTGACGGTGTTGATCTCGTCATCGGTGAATTCGCTTCTGGCGAGGCACATCTTAGCCTGAGCGATGATCTCCTTCTTGGCAGCTGTGCGCTCTGCGAAGGTCTCTCTCATCTTTTCATAGTATTCGTTGCGGTTCTTGAAGAAAGCTCTTCTTTCGCCGTTGAATGCGTTCCAGAGTTCATCATCGTTCTCACGGCCTGCGCTGCCGGTCTTCTTCCACTGTTCGAACAGGTCGTTCATGATGTTGTTGATCTCTTTGAAGCTTGTCAGTGTGTTAGCTTCTTTTGCCTTTTCGATCAGGGCTTCCTTAGCTGTCTTGTTTTCAGCGAAGGATGCTCTCAAGTTTTCGAAGTATTCCTTCTTGTTTGCAAAGAACTGATCACGGATCTCCTTGAACTGAGCCCAGAGTTCGTCATCCTTTTCCTTGTCAGCACGACCGCAGGCTTTCCATTCTTCAAAGAGATTGTTCATGTCGGCAGTTGCTTCCTTGAAGTTCGGCTTCTTCAGAACTTCAGCGGCCTTTGCGATCAGATCTTTCTTCTTATCTTCAACCGACGCGAAGATCTCAGCCTCTTTGGCGCTGAGCTTATCTAAATAGCTGTAGAACTCGTCCGCAAGCTCCTAATCATATAAGGACTCGTCCTCGCTTCCGCTTCTGCGCCACTGTTTTCTCAGGTTGCGCATTTCTGTCAAAGCGTTGGACAGGTCTTCGCTTTCAGCGAGATTCTTTGCTTTTTCCAATAATTCTTCTTTTGTCATGTTGTCTTCTTCTCTCCGTATCTGTAATTAATTGTTGTTCAGATTTCCCTTCACTAAATATTATAAGGAAAAACCTGCTTTGTCACAGGATATTTCATTAAAAGAATCAAAAATATCATGGACTGAATAATTATATCTTATTCAGCCCATGATTGCACATTTTTTATCTCTATATAAGGAGAAATTCCCTGATTTGACCAGTCAGATCACTTGATCTGCTTGTACATCGCTGTCGGAGCCTTAATTCCGGCCTTTTTGAGCGCTTCCGCGATATTCTGTTCCGCAGAGAACTTCGCTCCCCAGTAATCGGCATTCTTACACCAGACCATCGGGGTGAAAGTCATCGCCTGATCGCTGCCGCCGTTGACCGGAACGATCGGTGCGGGATCTTTGAGGATCAGCTCGTTCCCGGCAAAAGCCTCAAGGACAGCAGCGCGGATCGCTTCGATATCCTCGCCTCTGGCAACAGTGAAACTCAGGTCGACACGGCGCGTTTCTTCCGCAGAGTAGTTCTTGACGTTCGCGTTCATGATCGAACCGTTCGGGATCAGGACCTTGCGGTTATCCGGTGTTAATAGCGTGGTATAGAACATTGAAATATCCTTGACAACACCGCTTTCACCGGCCGTTTCCACGAAGTCACCGACGCGGTACGGTTTGAAGATCATCAGCATCACGCCGCCGGCAAGGTTGGACAGAGAGCCCTGCAGAGCCATACCGACCGCGACGCCGGCAGAAGCGAGCACGGTGATGACGGATGCCATCGGCACGCCCAGGATACCGATCACCGATACGATGAGGACCAGGTACAGAAGTACTTTTACGATATTCAGGGCAAGTGAAGCAGTCGTTGCGTCGAGCTTCTTTAGAAGACCTTTGTCACCAATGAGCTTCAGCAGTTTCCTGATGATGAAACGGCCGACAAAGTAAACGATCAGCGCGGTGACGATCCGGATACAGTAGTTCGAGATCAGCAGACCCGCATTATCAAAAAAACGTCCCATATGATTATTTCCTCCTTTTTGTTCGTCTTAATTTTAGCACTGTCGGAAACAACGGAAGCATTTTCTGTTTTCCGCGGCTTTTCTTAACGGAATCTTAATGCCGGAGCCGTGGATGTTAAGCCAATCTTAACGCAGCGTTTTCTACAATGAAGATGAAGGAAAGGTACAAATCATGAAAAGCGTACTGGTAATCGGTGCCGGCCGTTTCGGCCGCTACATCTGCAAAAAGCTTTATGAGATGGGTCATCAGATCATGATCGTTGACCGGGATGAGGAACGGATCCATAAGGTCCTGCCCTATGTTACCGGTGCCCAGATCGGAAACAGCACCAACAGCGCTTTTATGGAATCGCTGGGCATCTCGGAGTTTGATCTGTGCATCGTCGCGATCGGCGACAACTTCCTGAGTTCTCTGGAAACGACGTTCCTGCTGGATGAGCTCGGCGCCAAGAAGATCGTCTCCCGGGCGACCAGCAGTTCCCAGGAAAAATTCCTGCTTCGCAACGGCGCGGATGAAGTCGTCTTCCCGGAACGACAGATGGGCAACTGGACTGCCATCCGTTTCATTTCCGACAACATTTCCAACTATATCGAGCTCTCTGATGACTATTCGATCTACGAAGTCTATGTCCCGGCTGCCTGGGACAATAAACGGATCGGCGAGATCGATATCCGCCGTAAATACAAGATCAACATCCTCGGCGTCAAGAACGGCACCATGAACATGGATATCAGCAACGACACTCTGCTCCACCGCGGGGAGACGATGCTGGTGCTGGGCAAGACGCAGGTCATCCAGAAGCTCTTCGGCCTGTAGGAGGGACAGTTATGTTACAGAATCTTTTGATCCTGATCGCTTTCATCGCGATCGCACTGATCATCTACCGTTCGATCGACAGACTGATCGATCCCCTTCTGCCCTTCCGGCAAGTGCGCAGACCCGTAAAGAAGGCGGTCATCGTCCTTAAGGGCGACGAACGATATACCACCGGGAAACCTGACGGCCGGTCTGATAAAGACGGTACCCCCAACGTCAAAGATCCTTTCCGGCCGGACGGTTCCGGCGAAAAACCCGACCGGCATTCCCTGCCGTTAGGTGTTTAAGTGTTATTATAAAAGGAGAAGGTGCTTCTCCTTTTTGAAAGTCAGAACATTTTCATGGAAAACAGCGAGAATATAAAAATGAATATCCTGATCTGTCTGTCCGGTTCACCGAGCAATGCCCGTGTCATCAAGGCTGCGGCCAAGCTTTTCGAACGCGGCAGCGGCAGCATGACGGCGCTTTATGTCAGCTCGATGAACGAGGATATCCATTCCAATCCCGCCCTGCAGAAGAATATCGCCCTGGCGGAAAGCCTGGGAGCGGAGACGCATTTTGCCCGCAGCAACGAGATCGCGCTGACGATCTCCGAATACGCGAAGCATACGGCGGTAACAGATCTTTTTATCGGCTACAGTCCCTCTTCCGATCTTTTCCCGCGCCGGAACATCGGGGAAAAACTGGTCGCCCTTTTGCCGGATGTCGATATCCACATCATCCCGGATGCCTCCGCTTCGGCTTATCAGCCTGTTCTTTTAAAGAGCGGCGAAAGCTTCTGGAATCTGCGCGACTTTCTGCTGGTCACCGGGATCATGGCGGCAGCGACTCTGCTATCCTACCTGTTCGACCGTTCCCGCTTCAGCAACTCCAATATCGTCACGATCTATATCCTGGCTGTCCTGATCGCCTCGGTGCTGACTTCGCACCGCTTTTACGGCTTTCTGGCAGCCGTTTTATATATCCTCTTATTCAACTTCCTTTTCATCGATCCGCGTTTTACTCTGCTGGTCTATGATTCGGGATATCTCATGACCTATTTCGTCACCATCCTTGCCTCGCTGATCACCGGTTCCCTGGCAGTCAAGCTGAAGAATATCGCGAAACAGTCCGCGGACACCGCCTATCAGACAAAGGTCCTGCTGGATACGTCCGATCAGCTGGAAGCAGCGAAGGACAGCCGCGAAATGATCCGTATCACCTGCGGTCAGCTGGCCAATCTTCTGGAACGCACCGTTTCCTTTTACGCAGTGGAAAACGGCAAGGTAGAGCGCAAGGCGGTCTCGGTCTGGAATCCGGACCGGAACAGCGATGAACCTGTCTCCGCAGTGGAAGAAAACGACGTTCTTTCCGTCTATGAAGGAAAGCAGACGGAAAAGACCGCGGACAGCGGAAGGCTGTATTTCCGTGTGGATTCCGAAGACGGCTGTTTCGGTGTCCTCTCGGTAAAGACCGGGAAGGAACCGCTGAGCGAGATGGAGAAAACGATCCTGCTCTCCGTTATCAACGAATTCACTCTGGCTTTAAACAACGAGCATAACCGCCAGCAGAAGACGGAAGCGGAGATCCGCGCCGGCAAGGAACGTTTCCGGGCAGGGCTTCTGCGTTCGATCTCCCATGATCTGCGCACACCTCTGACTTCGATCTGCGGCAACGCCGAGAACCTGCGCACGAACCACGCGTATATGAGTGAGGAAGACCGCGAGAAGATCTACGAAGATATCGAGGAAGACTCCTTCTGGCTGAAGAACCAGATGGAGAACATCCTCTCTGTAACAAAGCTTGAAAGCCATCCGGAACCGAATCTGTCTGTGGAAAATGTGGAAGACGTCATCAACGAAAGTCTTCAGCATCTGGATTCCCATGCCCGGGAACACACGATCCGGGTCATCGGGAACGATGAGCTGCTGTTCGCGGAAATGGATCCCAAACTGATCACCCAGGTGCTGGTCAATCTTCTGAACAATGCCGTGAAATATACGCCTGCCGGCTCAAAGATCCTTGTCCGTCTGCAAAAGAAAGTCGGCGAGATCGTCGTCAGCGTGGAAGATAACGGTCCGGGCATCCCGGATGAAAACAAGCCTTATATCTTCGATCTCTATTACACAGGCGACCGTGAGAAAAGCGACAGCTTCCGCAGTATGGGCATCGGCCTGCATCTCTGCCGGCTGATCCTGCACGCGCACGGACGCGAGATCGAAGTCCTAGACAACGAGCCGCACGGCGCGATTTTCCGTTTCACACTCAAAAGTATGGAGGTCGGCGAATATGCCTGAATTCAAGATCCTGATCGTGGAAGATGACCGGTCGATCCAAAATCTGATCTCGACGGCACTGAAGATCAACCAGTACAGCTTTTTAAATGTTTATAACGGCAAGGAAGCGATCTCGACCTGCATGTCCCATAAGCCGGACCTGCTTCTGCTCGATCTCGGCCTGCCGGATATCGACGGGATCGAGGTCATCAGGACCGTCCGCACCTGGTCAAATGTGCCGATCATCGTGATCAGTGCCCGGGACGAGGACAGCGATAAGATCGAGGCGCTCGACAGCGGTGCTGATGATTATCTGACCAAACCTTTCTCAGTGCAGGAGATGCTGGCGCGCATCCGCACCGTACAGCGCCGGCAGCAGTATCTGCCGTCTCCCGAACAGGAGAAAAGCGTCTTTGAAAACGGCAAGCTGAAGATCGACTATGCCTCCGGCACAGCAGAGCTTGACGGCGCGGAGCTTCATCTCACGCCGATCGAATACAAGATCCTCTGCCTGCTTTCCAGGAATGTCGGAAAGGTCCTGACCCATTCCTTCATCATCAGCAATATCTGGGGAAACGCGGTCGATACAGACATCGTATCCCTGCGTGTCTATATGACTTCCTTACGTAAGAAACTGAAGTGTTCCGAAGAGGAGGAACCGCTGATCCGCACCAGAGTCGGAATCGGCTATCAGATGATCCGCCTCTAGAAAAACACCCCATTGCATACAGACCCATACAAAAAACCGGAGCTCCTGTACTGAAGTTCAGCACGGAGCCCCGGCTATTTTTGTTTATTTCAGGTTTTTGATCCAGCTTTCGTCGGACGGATTATCCCGGAACGCTTTCAGTGCCGGGATGCTTCTCTTTCTGAGATAGCCTTCGCTGCAGGCAACATCCAGCAGGACATCGTAATTCGTAGCGGAGACGTTTTTCAGACCGTGATCTTTCAGACGTTCTTCACCGGCTTTCATTCCGTAGCTGAAGATCGAGGCAATGCCCAGAACTTCCGCTCCAGCTGCGCGCAGCGCTTCCGCGACATCGACTGCGCTTCCGGCAGTGGAGATCAGATCTTCGATAACGACGACCTTGGTGCCGGGTTCACAGCGGCCTTCGATCTGGTTGTTGCGGCCGTGGTCCTTGACGTTGCTGCGGACATAGCCCATCGGGATCTCCAGGATATCCGCTACCAGCGCGGCATGCGCGATACCGGCGGTGCTGGTGCCCATGACCATCTCACATTCCGGATAATGACGTCTGACGATCTTTGCCAGTGCCTGTTCGACATCGTCACGGACAGCGACATCGGAAAGGGTCAGACGGTTGTCACAGTAGATCGGGGATTTGATCCCGCTTGCCCAGGTAAAGGGTTCTTCCGGACGCAGGAATACGGCTTTGATCTTCAGCAGGTCTCTTGCGATTCTACGCTTCATGTTCAGTCCTCCTCGAATTCTTGGCAGGCTCTTTCATAGGCTGCGACCGGATCCGCGGATGCGGTGATCGAACGGCCGACAACGATATAGGAGGAGCCCAGTTCTTTGGCTTTTGCCGGGGTCGTGACACGTTTCTGGTCACCCTTGTCGTCATCCGCGAAACGGATGCCCGGGGTGACGGTGAGGAAATCTTCGCCGCAGGCTTCTTTGACGATGCCCGCTTCTAACGGCGAGCAGACAACGCCCTGACAGCCGGCTTTCTTGGCGTTCATCGCGTAATGAAGGACAGTCTCCTCCATCTTGTGATCGATCCACAGTTCCTTATTCATGACTTCTTCGGTCGTGCTGGTCAGCTGGGTGACCGCAAGCAGTACGGCGTTGGAATTCTTTTCCTTCAGCGCTCTGGCAGCCGCTTCCATCATGGCGACCGAGCCGGCGGCATGGACATTGACCATGTCTACATTGAGTTCCGCCAGTTTGCACATGGATTTATGAACGGTATTGGGAATGTCGTGCAGTTTCAGATCCAGGAAGATCTTATGACCGCGGCGCTTGATCTCACGGACGATCGACGGTCCGTTGCCGTAGAAAAGCTCCATACCAATCTTCACGAACGGCTTCTTATCACGGAACAGATCCAGGAAATCGAACAGTTTTACCGGATCGTCAAAATCACATGCGATGATTACTTCTCTTTTCATTTGTGTGCCCTTCCTATAATAGCATTTATATCGTCGATCCCGAGATCTTTCAGAAGCGTTTGCAGATCTTCGAGGATACGGGGTACGCATAACGGGTCTGTCAGACAGGCAGTTCCGAGCTCAACGGCCGTTGCCCCGGCTGACATCATTTCGATCACGTCGCTGGCGCTGCTTACGCCGCCGCAGCCGATGATCGGAATATTTACGAGCGGCGCGATCTGGTAGACGCGGTAGAGCGAGAGCGGGAAGATGCCCGGGCCGCTGACGCCGCCGGTAATGTTCTTCAAGATCGGTTTACCGGTCCTGAGATCGAGACGGGTGCCCAGCCAGGTATTGAGCAGGACAAGTCCGTCCGCTCCGTTTTCCTCGAGCTTCCTGCACATTTCCGGCAGATCGGGACACTGCGGGGTGCATTTGACATAGACCGGTTTGGTCGTGACTTCCTTGACGGCTTTCAGCACTTCGACCGCCGAAGCAGGATCGGTGCCGAAGCTCATGCCGCCGCCATGGACGTTGGGACAGGAGATATTTAATTCAATGATGCCGGTCAGCTCTTCCTGATCGAGCAGACGGGCACATTCGCGGTATTCCTCCACGGAGAAGCCGGACACATTGGCCAGGACTTTTCCCATATACACTTTTCTGAGTTCCGGCAGGACCTTTTCCACGACCTCATGCACGCCGGGGTTCTGCAGACCGACCGCGTTCAGCATGCCGGAAGGTGATTCGGCGATACGCGGCAGCGGGTTGCCGTAACGCGGATTGAGGGTCGTTCCCTTGATCGCGAAGCTTCCGACTTCGTTGACATCGAAGAAATCCAGGAAATCAAGACCGTAGCCGAACGTGCCGCTGGCCGGGATCAGAGGGTTCTTCAGCTCAAGACCTGAGAGATTTACTTTAAGTTCTGCCATATGATCTCCTCCTTCGCGAATACCGGACCTTCCTTGCAGATACGGGCGGTGCGTTCCTTCAGCTGCAGGGAGCAGCCCATGCAGGCGCCGAAACCGCAGCCCATGCGGGTCTCCAGAGAACACTGTCCCGAAGCTTTTGAAGCGTTGGTGAGCGCTGCCATCATCGGCAGCGGACCGCAGGCATAGAAATAGAGGTCTTCCTTGCCGAGCTCCAGCATTTTGGTGACGACGTTATTTCCTTCGCTGTCATAGGTGATCCAGAAGCCGACACCGAGCGCTTTGAGCTCTTCCTCAAAGAGCGTTTCTTTTCTTTCGCGGAAACCGAAGATCACATCGACCTTGCAGTTGTTCTCTTTCAGGGCTCTGATCAGCGGGAGCAGCGGCGCCGTGCCAATCCCTCCGCCGACGACCAGGACATGTTCGTTTTCTTTTAAAGTGAAGCCGTTGCCGCAGCCGTTGATCACATCGAGCTCGCCCTCTTTGAGCGTGGTCAGCTCCTTTGTGCCCTTGCCGGCGATACGGTAGACGAAGGTGACGCTTTCCTGATCGAAATCGTTCAGGGAAAGCGGTCTGCCCAGCGAAAAGCCCGGAACCTTAACTTCCGCAAACTGTCCGGGCTTCAGATCCTGCGGGACATCGCCCTGCAGGACCAGTTTAAAAGTATTTTCGTTTAACTGCGTGTTTTCCTTGATCGTGAGTTTCTGCGCTCTTAACATAGACGGATCCTTACGCCTCGTACTTGCTGATGTCAAGAGCGTCTTCGCTCTTGGCGACAGCCATCGCGCAGGCGGTATCGCCGACGACGTTCAGAGCGGTGACCAGCATCTCGATCGGACGGTTGATGGCCAGGATCAGGGAATAGGTGACCAGAGCCATTTCGTTGTTGATGCCAACACCGGAGAGGATCGTAAAGAGGATGACTGCGCCGGCACCCGGAGCAGCCGGAGTGCCGATCGAAGCGACGATCGCCAGAAGGCCGATCACGATCAGGTTTGGGAAAGTCAGATCATAACCGCTGCAGCCGGCGATGAAGATCGTAGCGATGACCTGCATGATCGCGGTACCGTCCATATTGACGGTCATGCCCAGCGGCAGTACGAAGGACGCGATCTCTTCCTTGACGCCCAGATCTTCCTGCGCTGCTTTCAGGTTCAGCGGCAGGGTGGCTGCGGAAGAGGAAGTGGAGAAACCGAACAACGCGACCGGCGCGATCTTCTTGACGAAGTTGCGCGGATCAAGTCCGGTGGTGATCTTAACAAAGAGAGCGTAGCCGAAGATGAGGACCAGCAGCAGCAGCGCGACTGTCAGCAGGACATAGGCCAGTGCCGGTTTCAGATGGCTGATACCGTAAGCGGCGCTCGTACGGGTGATCAGGCAGAAGACCGCGACCGGGCCGAAGGTATTAACGATGTAGGTAAGGATGATGGTGATCAGATCGCTGACTTCCTGACAGAACTTCGGCAGGACTTCGATCTTTTCCTTGATCGAGTTGATCGCGAGACCGAGACCGACCGCCAGGAAGACGATGGCCAGGACGCCACCGTTATTGGTAAGCGCGGCCATGAAGTTGTTCGGAACAGCGTTGATCAGGATCATCAGCGGGTTGGCGCCGGTGGAGCCTTCCGAACCGGAAAGATCCAGCGCAGTATTGGTGAAGGCGCCCGCTTTGTAGGCGATCATACCGACGACCGAAGCCAGGAGGATACCGCAGACTGTCGTCAGCAGGAAGTAGCCGACGGTCTTGGATGAGATACGGCCGAGCTTTTTCGCGTCGGAGATACGGATCATCGCCAGAACGATGCTGGTGAAGACCATCGGAACGATGACAAGCTGCAATGCGCGAACAAAAAGCTGCCCGATGATATAAAACAGACCGATCGCCTGTTCGTTACCGGCAGCTGAGATATCTGCGAACAGCAGATTGTTGATCGTGTTCCATGTTGCGGTGTTTCCTGAAGCCGTCAGATTTTCACGTAAAGCGATGACGCCGACGCCGCAGATAATAGCAGCGACCATCGAGATCAGCATCTTTGTGGTGAGGTTTTTTGAATTCTTTTTCTGCATGATTGCTCCTTCTTTCAGAAAAACAGCCCCCATAGAACGAAATCCATAGAGGCTGCATAAGGTTCATGCGTTTATACCGGGACCGTTTCGGCAGTCCCTTTTTTGTATAGGCCTTTATAGTATCTCGTACTATATTAAAGTCTTGTTTTCTCAATGATTATATGGGAGGCAGAGACATGCGTCAAGGTGGTTTCCGGTCATTCCGAAAGATATTTTTTCCGAAAGCGCTTCCTTTTCAAATATCGTTTAACGGGGTTTTATCCGTGTTAAAATGTAACCATCATGGAACAGAAAACAAACAAAGATAAAGAATTCGAAAAAGAAAAGAAACGCAAATACAGCGCGGCCGAACAGCGCCGCTTCGACCGTTTTACGAAGATCTGTGAAGAACTGAAAGAACAGGGATACAAACAGGTCGATCTGACTGTCGGCATCGTCCGCGCCAACATCTTTGCCCTGCTTCTGGCGATCCCGGTCTATGTGATCGGTTATTTCCTGTTTTTCTGGAGGAACCGTTTTTCCGGTATCGATATCGATCAGATGCCCGGCGGCATGCTTTGGTTCTTCATCCTCTATTTCGCGCTGATCTTCGTGCACGAGGGGCTTCACGGAATTACCTGGGCAATGTTTTCCGAGAATCATATGAAGGATATCGAGTTCGGATTCATGGCTGCCTATCTCACACCCTACTGCACCTGCACGACACCCCTGAAAAAAGGACCCTATATCCTCGGAGCCCTGATGCCGCTGATCGTTCTGGGCATCCTTCCGACGGTCATCTCCATCTTTACCGGTTCCTTACTCTGGCTGAATGTCGGTCTGATCATGATCGTTTCGGCCGGCGGGGATATCCTGATCGTACTGGAGATCCTGCGCTACCGCACGAACGCTTCCGAGATCCGCTACTATGACCATCCGACCCAGACCGGCGGTGTCATCTTCGAAAAACAGTAAACTCTTACACGCAAAGGAAAGCTCCGCGGATTGAACTGCTAATGTAAAAGTAGACAAAACCTGAAAAGGTCCATTGTCTACTTTTAGTTGACTAGTTCAGATGCGGGGCTTTCTTTCATTATCAGCGGATGGTCGTCTCCAGGATATCGACGATCGAGGCGTAATCGGGGTCTCTGTCTTCGTGTGAAGGTGTTTTCCCGGCATCCAGACGGGCGCAGTATTTCTCCGCTTTTTTATCCCCCTTTTCCGCCGCCTGGCGGTACCAGTCCTTTGCGGTCTTAAGATCTGCTTCAACGCCTTTTCCGAATTCATAGATCGAGCCGAGATGGCGCATCGAGGTCGCTATTCCGGCGGAAGCGGCGATCTCGTAGAGCTTGCGCGCCATTTCAAAGTTTGCCGGCATGCCGCGGCCGTGCTCGTACATATAACCGAGATTGTTGATGGATTCGATGCTGCCGCCGTCCATACCGTCACGGTAGAGATCCGCGCATTTGGCGCTGTTCTGGCCGACACCGCGTCCGGCATCGTACATCAGCGCGAGCTTGTTGCAGGCATCGATCTCGCCCCAGTCGATCGCGTCACGGAAATTGTCGATCGCTTTTGAATAAAAGGACAAGGTTCCCTTGCCGGCGGCATACATCATGCCTAAACGGCAGGCGGCGAGCCCGTTCTTTTTCTTTACGGCACGTTTGTAGAGCTTTAAAGCCTTCCGGTAATCCGGCTGCGGATCTTCAAAAGCTTTGTTGGCTTCCTCCATCAGCTTTTCCAGCTCTTCCGCTGTCATTTCCTTATCATTATTATTTCCGAATGGCCACATTTTTCAGTCCCCCTTCTATTGCGCCATATCTGCTTATCTCTATACCTCTATTTTCTCTCATTTCCTCTCTTTGCGCTATGCGTTTTCTGACAATTCTGCCTTTTTCCCTCTACAATAAAAGAAAAGACCACAAGAGGATGATCCGGATGCAGATACAAAACGATTACAACCATACCATTTATGCTTCCTATCTGGGATATATCACACAGGCGATCGTGAACAACTTCGCGCCTTTGCTGTTTCTGACCTTTTCCAGAGACTATTCCCTTTCGCTTGAAAAGATCGCTCTGATCACCACTCTGAATTTCCTGGTCCAGCTCTCTGTCGACCTTGCCTCAGCCGGAGTCATCGATAAGATCGGCTACCGGATCCCGGTGCTGACGGCGCATGTCTTTTCTGCGGGCGGTCTTGTCGCTTTAGCTGTTCTGCCGAAGATCCTGCCGGATCCTTATATCGCGATCCTGATCGCGGTCGTGCTCTACGCGATCGGCGGCGGTCTGATCGAAGTGCTGATCTCCCCGATCGTTGAAGCCTGTCCGACCGAGAAGAAGGAGGCGGCGATGAGCCTTCTGCATTCCTTCTACTGCTGGGGACATCTGGGAGTCATCCTGCTTTCCACATTGTTCTTTACTTTGTTCGGGATCAGCAACTGGCCTATCCTGGCCTGCTTATGGGCTCTCGTCCCGGCGGCTAACGTCATTTATTTCTCGCTGGTACCGCTGTTTCCGATCACCGGTGAACATGAGCCGCTTTCCCTGCGTTCGCTTCTAAAGGAAAAGGCTTTCTGGATCCTGATGGTTCTGATGATCTGCGCCGGCGCTTCCGAGCATTCCATGAGCCAGTGGGCTTCCGCCTTTGCGGAATCGGGACTGAATCTGTCCAAGACGGTCGGCGACCTTGCCGGACCGAGCCTGTTCGCCCTTCTGATGGGAACGGCGAGAGCCTTATACGGAAAATACAGCGAACGGATCAAACTGGATCTGGCGATGCGCACTTCCGCTCTTTTATGTCTTGTCTCTTTCGCGATGGCGTCCTTCCTGCGCTCACCGCTCTTCGGCCTTCTGGGCTGTGCCTGCTGCGGTTTCGCGGTCGGGATCTTCTGGCCCGGAACTTTCTCTTTGGCGGCGATCAAACTGCCGGCAGCCGGAGCATCGATGTATGCCCTGCTGGCGCTGGGAGGAGACATCGGCTGTTCCCTGGGTCCGACTTCCGTCGGTTTTGTAGCAGGACATTTCAATGGCGATCTGCACGCCGGTTTCGTGCTGGCGATGCTGTTCCCGGCACTGATCCTGATACTGACCGGAATGCTCGGCAGACATTCCGAAGCAGGCAGGACAGATCAGTAACGTCTATATGACCCGATGATCTTTCACAGAAAAGTCGCAGACTCTTTCCGATTTACCGGCAAAGGGACCGCGGCTTGTTTATTATGTGTTGACTACTTTTGATCTTAGATCATTTGATCTTTGCAGCAATGTAGTTGCCTTTCTGCCCTCATATTAAGGAAATTCCGCATTTTAGAAATGTTTTTAAACCGCAAAAACAGCGTCATTCCGCTACCTTTTGACACTTTGAAACAGGATCGCTTTTTTCGCCTGACAAAATGTAAACTCTCCGGAAAAGAAGTATAAAGAAAAACCCGCCTGCAGTGCAGACGGGCGATCATATCATCTTACCGGTTTCTTATATTTAAAACGGATCAGCAGCTTCCGGGCGGAAACGGGGCATGAAGTACTGCGTATAATCCCGGCAGAGACGCTCCGGTGTCTGACTGAAATCCGTCATCGCCCAGTAGGCGATCGTGCTCACAAAAAGCGAAGACATCATATAAGCCCGGAGACCCGAATTCACCGGGATCTTTGTGTTATCACCGAATAACATCTGAAAACGGTAGGAAAGGATCTTGTCCATGGTGCTGCGCATCATTTCCGGGAAGCCGCGGAAACAATCGGATGTGAAAAGCACTTTATACAGTTCGCGGTGTTCATATATATAGTTGAAGCGGATCGTATTAAGAGCCGGGATTGTCTCTTCATTCAGGACATTGCCGTTTTCCCGGAAAAAGGAATTGATGATGCGCTCGAGCGTCTTCAGCTCATCCTGCATGATCGCGTTGAGAAGATCGAATTTATCGCTGAAATAATTATAAAAATTCGATCTCGCGCCGCCGGCGATCTCCATGATATCTTTCGTGTTGATGGAATCCAGGTCCGCGTCCTTGATCAGATTCAGAAAAGCGGACTTGATGGCCTCTCTTGTTCTTTGGTTTTTACTCATGTTTGAATTGCTCACAATCTATACTTAACATACTGTTTATTACTGAATAATTACCTGACAATTTTCGTATTATTTTACAAATTTGTACAGCTGTCCAATTCTGTGCATCGAAGTACCTGCTCCGGAAGGTTTTTCCTTCCTGTACCGGCAGTTTATCCCTCTGAAAAAAGCAAAAAAACGCAAAAAACCTGTTGCATAATATATCGGGCTCCGATATAATGAACTCGGATATATCGGATACCGATATATCGTAAACCGATAGGAGGTAGTCTATGCATGACAGTATCGCACTGACAGAAGCTGTCTATTATATCCTTCTCTCTCTGTACACGCCCCAGCATGGCTACGGGATCATGCAGAGAACAGAAGCTCTCTCCAACGGCAGAGTCCGTCTGGCTGCCGGAACACTGTACGGCGCCTTGTCCTCGCTGACGGAAAAAGGCTGGATCCAGCTGCTGCCGGCGGATCCGGTAAGCCGGAAAAAAGAGTATATCCTGACGAACGCGGGCCTGGAGGCACTGAAAAACGAGGTCTCGCGTTTAAAAGAACTCGCCGAGAACGGCGAAAAGATCTTGGGAGGATCGGAAGATGACAAATAAAACACTATATAAATGGTTCTGGGTATGGGACTTTGAAAAAGAAGAAAGATGGCTGAATGAAATGGCGCAGAGCGGCTGGGCTCTCTGCAAAGTCGGTCCCTGTATCTATACTTTTGAGCCCTGTGAACCCGGCGACTATTTCGTGCGTCTGGAAATGCACAGCCCGGATGCTTCGTATACCGCTTTTCTTGAAGAGATCGGGGCGGAATATATCGGCCGCGTGTTTCAGTGGACATACTACCGGCGCAAGGCGGAAATGGGTCAGTTCGACATCTTTTCCGATATCGATTCCCGTATCGCTCACCTGGACCGCATCGGCAGAGCGCTGGCGATCATCGGCGGCGCGAATCTGCTGATCGGATTCGTCAATACTTTCAGTCCCGCTCATTTCGGCTGGGTGAATCTTCTCTGCGCGACGCTTCTGATGTATGGGCTTGGCCGTATCCACGGTAAGAAGGAAGCGCTGGAAAAAGAAAAGGCCTGGCGCGAATAACCGCACGCAGAATACCAGACACAGCCGGTCAGCAGACCGGCTTTTTGTATTCCTTTCCAAAACTGCTAAAATGAAAGCGCAAAGGAGATCTGTGATCTATGAAAATAGGTGTATATTATGTCGTCGCCGGCACTGCCTCCGGCGAGATCGCCAACAAGGGCAATTTCCCCTGGCTGGAGACATTGAGCAAAAAGACAGGTTTTACATTTGAAGTTACCGATGCGGAGCATTTAAAGGAATATGATCTTGCGGTCGAATTCATCGGCAGCGGCGGAACGGAAGGCTACTTCCTGAAGGAGCTTCCGAAACTCCCGCAGCCCTGTTTCCTTTTAACGACCGGCGCCAACAATTCGCTTGCCGCCTCGATGGAGATCCTTTCCTATCTCCGCCAGAACGGTCTGCAGGGAGAGATCCTGCACGGAAGCGATGATTTCGTTGCCGGCAGACTGCAGGAGCTCGCACAGGTATTCCGGGCCAGGAAACGTCTTAACGGTTTCCGTCTGGCCCGTGTCGGCGCTCCGTCCGACTGGCTGATCGCCTCCGAGACAGACGCGTCTTTATCCAAACAGCTCAATAATATCGAGATCCTGGATGTCACGATGGAGGAGTTCTTCGCGGAGATCGCAAAGAAGGAATATGTGGAGAATGCCTATACCCGTCTGATCAAATCCAAGAGCTTTGATCCGGAGGAGATCGAAAAATCCCTGTATATCTACGGTGCCCTGAAACGCATCGCCGAAAGATACTGTCTTGACGGGCTGACCGTACGCTGCTTCGATCTTCTGGATACCGTGCATTCGACAGGCTGCGCCGCGCTGGCGATCCTGAATTCCGAAGGCATCTACGCCTCCTGCGAGGGTGATGTTCCGGCGCTGGTCTCAATGGCTGTTCTCGGAGAGTTAAGCGGTAAGCCGGTCTTCATGGCCAACCCTTCCCGGATCGATGTTGAAAACAACCGGATCGTCTTCGCCCACTGCACCCTGCCGCTCTCGATGCCAAAGGATTTCGAGATCATGACCCATTACGAGTCTCAGTCCGGTGTGGCTTTCCGGGGAAAACTGAGCGAAGGTCCGGTCACCGTCTTCAAATGCGACGGACTGATGAAGAGACACTTCGTCAGCAGCGGAACGCTGGAGGAAAATCTCTCGGAATTCAATCTCTGCCGCACCCAGATCCGGCTGAAGCTCAATGAGTCGGTACGCTATTTCCTGCAGGATTCGATCGGTAATCACCATCTGATCGTTGAAGGCGACTATAGCAGCCTGCTGAAGGAATTCTTCCGCTGGCGCTGATCTTTTATCAATAAACGGAGGTGCTCTGTATTTATGGCAATCAATCCCAATGTATTCATCCACAATGATGACCGGGCGGCTCTTGAAGCTCTGAAAGCCATTCCCGGTTTCTCCTCTCTGACAAAATCGTTCATGCGTTCCTGGAATGAGAAACTGATGTATATCAACAACATGTCGACCTACGTCCGTCTCTCGGAAAAGCAGCTTCCGCGCTATTACGCGATGCTGCCGCCGATCTGTGAAAAGCTCGGGATCGAGGTCCCGGATCTCTTCCTGAAACTCGATGTCGTACCCAATGCCTACACCTACGGCGAGGAAAAACCTTTCATCGTGATCACTTCAGGACTTCTTGAGACGATCCCGGAGGAACTGCTGCCGACAGTACTGGCGCATGAATGCGGTCATATCGCCTGCCACCATGTGCTTTACCGCACCATGGGCACGATGCTGATGAATGGAATGCTGGGCATGATCCCGCTGGCGAATGTCGCGATCCTGCCTTTAAAAGCCGCGTTCGCTTACTGGATGCGCTGCAGTGAGTTCTCCGCCGACCGGGCAGCGATCGTCTGTGACGGCACCTCTGAAAAAGTCACGGAGATGTGCATGCGTTTCGCCGGTCTGACCAAAGCGGTCGGCTCGGAGATGAATCTTGAGGAATTCATGAACCAGGCGAAGGAATACCGCGAACTGATCGATGACAGCAAGCTCAATAAGATGATGGAGCAGATGCTGTTTACCTTTAACGATCATCCGATCAACGCTGTCCGCGCTTCCGAAGCGAGAAAATGGGCGGATTCCGAAGATTTCCGGAAGACCATGAACTATCTCGACGCCTGTCAGAAAAATGAACAGCCGCAGGAACAGCCCTTCCCCTTCAACCGTCAGGACCTTCTGGGAAAGAAACCGGAGGAGCTGAAGGAAGAGCTTCTGAAAGCGGGTTATACAAATATCGACTTTGTCCGCACGACAGACAGTTCCTTTTTCTCCAGAGCCGGTTCGGTGACCGATGTGCTCGTCAATGGCGAAAAGGAATTCCGTGAGGGCGACTGGCTGGCGCAGGACGCCAAGATCGAACTGCATTATTACCAGCCCTTAAGCAACGAGGAGATCAAGCGGATGCACCCCGGCGAGATCATGATGCCGGCTTCTTCCAAGAGCTATATCGGCAGACCCTGCAAGGATGTCTTCTATGAGCTGCGGGATGCCGGTTTCACCAACATCCGCATCGACAAGGCGGGGGACATCACAAAAGAAAACGACCGGGATCTCGGCCGTATCATCTCGGTAAGTGTCGACGGGAACGTGATCTTTGCCCGCGGCGCCTGGACACCGAAGGACGCGGAGATCATCCTGCGTTTCCATACGTTCGCAAACTAGTTTCCTGTATCCGTAACAAAAGCCATGACCGGAAGGCCATGGCTTTTTTCATTCTTTGAATTCTTTCGCGATCCGCGCAAATGCCTCGAGACACATGGAGCGCGGTGAGGACAGGCAGGCGCGGTGGACCTGTTTTCCGCGTTTGTCATCGAAGAACAGTCCGGAATTGAGGACCACCCCGGCCTTGCGGTAGATCCGGTCAACGACTTCCTCATCGCTGAGACCATAGGCGGAGAAATCGACATTGATCGAATAACCGCCTTCCGGACGGATGACTTTCGCTTTCGGGAGATGCTCGCGGATATAGGCAAGGCACTCGTCGATGTTTCTGTCGAGATATTCATTTAATGCTTCCACCCAGGCTTCGCCTCTGGTGTAAGCGGAAATGACGGCCTGAATGCCGAAAGGTGTCGGCATCGCGTACATATCCTCTGTTCCTGTTTTCAGATCCGGATCGCAGATGATGACGTTCGTCATGGCAAGACCGGCCAGATTGAAGGTTTTGTTGACAGCGGTGCAGGCGATCAGCTTTTCGCTGCCGCAGGCTTTCATCATCGGCTCGAAGTCCTGTCCGGCACGCAGGATATCGGAATGGACCTCGTCAGAGATGATCAGCACATTGTTCGCGCGGCAGATCTCTGCTGTTTTGACGAGCTCCTCATGAGTGAATACCCTTCCGGTCGGATTGTGGGGATGACACATGATCAGAGCTGTATTCTCTTCTTTGCGGCAGGCTTCCTCAAGCGCTTCATAGTCGATCGAGAAATACTCGTTTCCGTCATTCAGCATCTCGACCGGCACATAGACACGGCTGTTGGCGTCCACGTCGCTGTGATAACCGTAGCAGGGCGTCAGCACGATCACGCCCTCGCCGGGCTTTGTAAAGTGTTTGACGCATTCCGCGATCGCGTTGTGCGTGCCCGGGAAATAGGTGATGTCTTCCGGGGAAAACTCCCAGCCCTGGCGGCGCTTATACCAGTCGCAGACAGCTTCATAGTATTTCTGAGGGACATTCGAATAACCATAGATGCCGTGTTCGGTCAGCTTCTTCAGATCTTCGATGATCTCCGGTGCGGTCCGGAAGTCCATATCCGCTGTTTCAAGGCAGATCGCGTCTTCGCGAAGCTCTCCTTTGATACCGAGCTCGTCCAGGATATAATCCGGTTTCTGCCATTTGAAAGAGAAGGAATAGGGATCGTTTCTGCGGTCGATCACTTCATCGAATTCATATCTCATAAGTCGTCCTCCGTACATTTTCTTTTGGATTCATTATACGCGGATTCTTCGGTGTATAAGTGAACGTCTCATGAAAACCGCACATTCCATGTCTTTTCCCATATGGATCCCGGAAAGTCTCCTTCTTTGTAAAACATTGAACCGCTTTCCCGGCAATGTTATAATCACTATTGGAGAAACAAGGAGGAAAGACTTATGCCAGTTACTATCGATAGAGACCTTTGTGTTGGTTGCGGCGCTTGTGTAGCTACATGCCCGGCAGGAGCTCTTGAGCTCGATGACGAAGGAAAATCCACCTGCAACGAAGACGTCTGCATCAGCTGTCTTGCCTGCACCGGAGCCTGCCCGACAGAAGCTATTTCCGAAAAAGAGTAATCTTATTCAGCCGTAAAGGCACAAGCACTGATCTTCAGTGCTTTTCATTTACATAAAAGGATCTCCCTGCGGAGATCCTTGTTTGTTTAGAGATACTTTTTTAAAGATCCGGCTTTGTCTGTTTTCTCGAAGCTCGAGGTCTCTCTGCCGAAATGGCCGTAAGCAGCAAGCTCGCTGTAATGAGCGCTGCGCAGATCGAGTTCCTCGATGATGTTGCGGACACTGAGATCGAAGTTTTCACTGATCGCTTTCAGAGCTGTTTCCTCACTGACCTTCGCGTCGGTCATAGTGATATTCAGTGAAAGCGGGAGCGGTCTGCCGATGCAGTAACCTGCCTGCAGGGTAACTGAGGAAGCGAAGCCGGCCGCGACCAGGTTCTTGGCGACATAGCGCAGATAAGAGGCTGCGGAACGGTCTGGTTCCGCATGTCTCCGGTCTTTAAAACCGTGGCATGGAGGTAGAACTCCAGCCGGGCTCCGGTGATGTATCCAGTGCCGATCAGTGTGGCATCCGGGCAGCGAACAG